>NZ_JAOTQT010000060.1:0-1022 GCF_025685725.1 Burkholderia sp. BKH01
GCGCTCGCCGGCTATATGCGTCGCGATCTCGTCGAGAAGCGCGGCTGGATCACGGAGGCCGACTACAAGGAGGGACTCACGCTGGCCCAGCTCGCACCGGGTCCGATGGCCGCCCAGCTCGCGATCTATCTCGGCTTCATCCACTACCGGATCCTCGGCGCGACCCTCGTCGGGCTCGCGTTCGTCCTGCCGTCGTTCCTGATGGTCCTTGGGCTCGGATTCGCGTACGCGC
The DNA here is from genome assembly GCF_025685725.1 of Burkholderia sp. BKH01. NCBI lineage: Bacteria > Pseudomonadati > Pseudomonadota > Betaproteobacteria > Burkholderiales > Burkholderiaceae > Burkholderia > Burkholderia sp. BKH01. The sequence goes on from NZ_JAOTQT010000060.1 coordinate 233, forward strand.
ACTTCGGAGGCCTGTCGTGGATGCAGGCGGTCTTCTACGGAGTTGGCGCCGCGGTGGTCGGCATCATCGCGATGAGCGCCTACAAGCTCACCACCAAGACCGTCGGCAACGACAAGCTTCTTTGGGCCATCTTCCTGACGCTCGCTGCCGTGACGTTCATCACGGAATCGGAAATCGCATGGCTCTTCATCGTCGCCGGGGTGATCGGCTGGTTTTGGCGTGCGCCACCCAAATGGTTGCACAAGGGCGGACTGAGCGCGCTCGCGGGTGCCAACCTGCCGGCGGCTAGCGGCCTGTTGAGCGGCATCGATCTGCCGCAACTCGCGCAGATCGGCGTGTTCTTCGCGAAAGCCGGCGCATTCGTGTTCGGGTCGGGGCTCGCGATCGTGCCGTTTCTGTACGGCGGTGTCGTGACCGAGCATCACTGGCTCAACGACAAGCAGTTCATCGACGCCGTCGCGGTCGCGATGATCACGCCGGGGCCGGTCGTGATCACGGTCGGCTTTATCGGTTACCTGGTCGCAGGCTTCCCCGGCGCATTCGTCGCCGCGCTCGGCACCTTCCTGCCCTGCTATCTGTTCACCATCATCCCGGCGCCCTACGTCAAGAAATACGGTCACCGGGCCGACGTCAAGGCGTTCGTCGACGGCATCACGGCAGCGGCCGTCGGCGCGATCACGGGCTCTGTCCTCGTCATCGCGAAGCGCTCGATCGTCGACATCCCCACCGCCATCATTGCCGTGGCGACCATTCTGCTGCTGTGGCACGTCAAGAAGCTCCAGGAACCGGT
>NZ_JAOTQT010000061.1:0-521 GCF_025685725.1 Burkholderia sp. BKH01
GCGAACGCAGCTTGGGGCTGCGCAGCAAACGGCAGCAGGCCGCCGAGTCGGCCGAGCAGTTCGCCAAGCATCGGCGCAGCGGTGCCGACGATGGCGCCACCCACGCCCTGCGGTGCGAACGCTGCCTGCGGCTGCACCGAGAACGGCAGCAGGCCACCGAGCTGTCCAGCGACGGTGCCGACGGTCGGCCCGACCGATTTCAGGATGTCGCCGAACACGCCTTGCGGTGCGAACGCAGCTTGGGGCTGCGCAGCAAACGGCAGCAGGCCGCCGAGTCGGCCGAGCAGTTCGCCAAGCATCGGCGCAGCGGTGCCGACGATGGCGCCACCCACGCCCTGCGGTGCGAACGCTGCCTGCGGCTGCACCGAGAACGGCAGCAGGCCACCGAGCTGTCCAGCGACGGTGCCGACGGTCGGCCCGACCGATTTCAGGATGTCGCCGAACACGCCTTGCGGTGCGAACGCAGCTTGGGGCTGCGCAGCAAACGGCAGCAGGCCGCCGAGTCGGCCGAGCAGTTCGCC
>NZ_JAOTQT010000062.1:0-516 GCF_025685725.1 Burkholderia sp. BKH01
AGTCGATCTTGTGCATGTGACGTCGACCTTCTATTCGATGTCACCACAGCCCATTGGGCAGCAGTCCGGATCAATACCATGGGCACAGCAACCAGCTTCATCCATCAGACGCTGGCTCTGCGCGAGCTCCCCAGCCGTGGCCCAGCCAAGTCGCTTCGCAATTTCGATGGCTTCTGGTCGATGGGCCTCCGGCAGGCTGTTGAGTGCCTGATTGACGGCACCACTGAAACTTCGTTCATAAATTTCGTACCCCAGGCCGCACGAGTTGTTGGCCTGTTCGGCCATCGTCTCGCAGGCCTGATTCCAGGCTAATTTGTCAAATTCGGTGCTCATCTAAGCTTTCATGTGTTGCTGCTTCATGTTCGTGTTGCTGATCGAGCTGGTCCGCTGTGGCATTGCCGGCAAAGGCAGCAATCTGGAATGGCCAAAGCACCTCCAGGCCCAGCAGAAAACTCTCAAGTTGAGCTTCATCGCTGGGCCGCCGCACGACAATCGTCATCAGCTGATCCTCCAAAC
>NZ_JAOTQT010000063.1:0-512 GCF_025685725.1 Burkholderia sp. BKH01
TGTCGACGTCGACCTCGACCGGCATCAGCTCGCTGTCCACCGGCCTGAGCTCGACCGACAGTTCAGTGGCTTCGCTGTCGACCTCCACATCGACTGGCCTGTCGTCGGCCAACAGCTCGATCACCTCGCTGTCGACCTCGACGTCGACGGGTCTGTCGTCCGCGAATAGCTCCATCACCTCGCTGTCGACCTCGACCTCGACCGGCCTGTCGTCCGCGAACAGCTCCATCACGTCGTTGTCCACGTCGACTTCGACCGGTCTCTCGTCGGCAAATAGCTCCATCACGTCGTTGTCCACCTCGACGTCGACGGGTCTGTCGTCCGCAAACAGCTCGATCACGTCGTTGTCGACGTCGACCTCGACTGGCATCAGCTCGCTGTCCACTGGCCTGAGCTCGACCGACAGTTCAGTGGCTTCGTTGTCGACCTCCACATCGACTGGCCTCTCGTCAGCGAGCAGCTCGATCACCTCGCTCTCGACCTCGACGTCGACGGGTCTGTCGTCCGCGAAT
>NZ_JAOTQT010000064.1:0-481 GCF_025685725.1 Burkholderia sp. BKH01
GGATCATCCTGCTGATCGGCATCGTCAAGAAGAACGCGATCATGATGATCGACTTCGCGCTGGACGCCGAACGCAAGCGGGGACTCGCGCCGCGCGAGGCCATCCACGAGGCCGCGCTGCTGCGCTTCCGGCCCATCCTGATGACCACGCTGGCCGCGCTGTTCGGCGCCTTGCCGCTGATGCTGTCCACCGGCACCGGCGCTGAACTGCGCCAGCCGCTGGGCCTGGTGATGGTCGGCGGCCTGCTGTTGTCGCAGGTGCTGACGCTGTTCACCACGCCGGTCATCTACCTGATGTTCGATCGCATGTCCCGCCGTTGGCGCGGCGCGGGTGCGCCGTCCGCCGGAGACGCGCGATGATCCTGTCGGCCCCCTTTATCGGCCGGCCGGTGGCGACCACGCTGCTGAGCCTGGCGGTCGTAATGGCCGGCATGCTTGCGTTCTTTCTGTTGCCCGTGGCGCCGCTGCCGCAGGTGGACATC
>NZ_JAOTQT010000065.1:0-470 GCF_025685725.1 Burkholderia sp. BKH01
GTGTTGGCGTGCTCCAGCACGATCTGGTAGCCGCGTTCGCCATGGATCTCGTCGGACACGATGTGCAGGTCGAAGAACTCCACTTCCTCGTCGGTGAAGCCGTACTTCTCGCGCAGGGTCGGCGTCTGCTTGCGGTAGATGGAGGGCACCTGCGATTCCAGGCCCACCACCAGGCCGGCCACCGCGACGATCGGATCCTCGCGCATGGCAACGGCATAACACCAGCTTTGCAGCGCGCGCGTCGTGGGCGACATGTTGTCCGGATTGGTGACCCGTTCGCGGGTGGTGCCGCAGGCTTCGGCAAAGCGGATCAGCAGGTCGGTGTGGCGGTCGCCGCCAATCTCCTCTTCGTACATGTTTGCCAGCAGGAAATCCTTGGCCTCGGTATAGGTGTCCGGCGTACGGGCGTACAGGTAGCCCAGGTAGTCGGCAAAGGGGCCGACATAGTGATAGTGGTTCTCGGCCCAGCG
>NZ_JAOTQT010000066.1:0-450 GCF_025685725.1 Burkholderia sp. BKH01
GCCTGAGCTCGACCAACAGCTCGGTGTCGTCGCTGTCGACCTCCACGTCGACGGGCCTGTCATCGGCCAATAGTTCGATCACGTCGCTTTCCACTTCGACTTCGACCGGTCTGTCGTCGGCTAACAGCTCCATCACGTCGCTGTCCACTTCCACGTCGACGGGTTTGTCCTCAGCTAACAGCTCGATCACCTCGTTGTCGACCTCGACCTCGACCGGCCTGTCGTCGGCCAATAGCTCGATCGGCTCGCTGTCAACCGGCCTGAGCTCGACCAACAGCTCGGTGGCGTCGCTGTCGACCTCCACGTCGACGGGTCTGTCGTCGGCGAATAGCTCCATCACGTCGCTGTCCACTTCCACGTCGACGGGTTTGTCCTCAGCTAACAGCTCGATCACCTCGTTGTCGACCTCGACCTCGACCGGCCTGTCGTCGGCCAATAGCTCGATCGGCT
>NZ_JAOTQT010000067.1:0-426 GCF_025685725.1 Burkholderia sp. BKH01
GAGCAGGCCGACCACGATGGCGCGGCCGTAAGTGTCTGAGGGGGAATAGGCGACAGCGGTTTCGCCGATGGCGAATCCGGCCTCGCGGTTCAGGAAGCCGAAGCCCGTGGCAATGTTGCGCACGGACAGGTTGTGGAGCGTGTTTGAAACCAGGAACCACACGGCCCAGGCTACCGCGGTCAGCGCAATTACCTGGTAGACCACGGAGCGTACGCCGGGATCGTTCCAGTTCAGACGCCGAGGGGGTGCCGAAATCGGGGCGTTTTTGTTGGGAGTCATCATGATGAATCTACAGAAGTCGGACACCGGGTGGCATGCCGGAAAAGCCGCGCCACCCACTTCTGCCGCCCGCCCGAAGGCGGGTTAGGGCCTGTCCAGAATACACGTCCTGTGCAGACAGGCCCTAGGCATGACGGAGAGCCGTAC
>NZ_JAOTQT010000068.1:0-420 GCF_025685725.1 Burkholderia sp. BKH01
ACGACAGACCCGTCGACGTGGAAGTCGACAGCGAAGTCACCGAGCTGTTCGTCGAACTCAGGCCGGTGGACAGCGAGCTGATGCCGGTCGAGGTCGAAGTCGACAGCGACGTGATGGAGCTGTTGGCCGACGAAAGACCCGTCGAGGTCGACGTGGACAGCGAGCTGATCGAGCTATTAGCCGACGACAGACCCGTCGACGTGGAAGTCGACAGCGAAGTCACCGAGCTGTTCGTCGAGCTCAGGCCGGTGGACAGCGAGATGATGCCAGTCGAGGTCGAGGTCGACAGCGAGGTGATCGAGCTATTTGCCGACGAGAGACCCGTCGAGGTCGACGTGGACAACGACGTGATCGAACTGTTGGCGGACGACAGACCCGTCGACGTGGAAGTCGACAGCGAAGCCACCGAGCTGTTCGTCG
>NZ_JAOTQT010000069.1:0-404 GCF_025685725.1 Burkholderia sp. BKH01
AGGTAGCCGTATCGGAAGGTGCGGCTGGATCACCTCCTTTCCAGAGCTATCTCGCAAAGTTGAGCGCTCACGCTTATCGGCTGTAAATTAAAGACAGACTCAGGGGTCTGTAGCTCAGTCGGTTAGAGCACCGTCTTGATAAGGCGGGGGTCGTTGGTTCGAATCCAACCAGACCCACCATTGTCTGGCGGTAGTACCCTGAAGTTCTCTGTACATGGGGGCATAGCTCAGCTGGGAGAGCACCTGCTTTGCAAGCAGGGGGTCGTCGGTTCGATCCCGTCTGCCTCCACCAATCTTCAATGGGAAGCGTTTGGATCACACGAAAGTGACGTGTGAGACGAGCATTTGCCATTGGCGATTGAGCCAGTCAGAGTGATATGAGTAACACCATATCGGCTGTCGTT
>NZ_JAOTQT010000006.1:0-284739 GCF_025685725.1 Burkholderia sp. BKH01
GCCCGAAGCGCGGCGCCGACGGGCGGCTCGCGCAGCCGGCCGCCGCCGCGCCCGACGCCGAAGGCGCCGCCGCGAGCGACGCAGCGGGCGCAAGCGGCACGAAGCGCAAGAAGAAGGCGGCCGCCGACAAACCCGTGAAGACCGTCGACAAGCTCGCGAAGCTCGGTCTCACGCGCTCGATCGATCTCGTGCTGCATCTGCCGATGCGCTATGAGGACGAAACCACGCTCACGCCGATCGGCGAACTGCTGCCGGGCGGTATCGCGCAGACCGAAGGCGTCGTGTTCGACAACGAGGTCGCGTACCGGCCGCGCCGCCAGCTCGTCGTGAAGATCCAGGACGACGACGGCGAGCAACTCGTGCTGCGCTTCCTGAATTTCTACGGCTCGCAGGTCAAGCAGATGGCCGTCGGCCAGCGGCTGCGCGTGCGCGGCGACGTGCGCGGCGGCTTCTTCGGGATGGAGATGGTGCATCCGGCGGTACGCGTCGTCGACGCGGATACGCCGCTGCCGCAGGTGCTCACGCCCGTCTATCCGAGCACGGCCGGCGTGTCGCAGGCCTATCTGCGCAAGGCGATCGAGAACGCGGTCGAGCGCACGCCGCTGCCCGAGCTGCTGCCGCCCGAGATCGATCGCGCGTACCTGCGGCCGCTCGGCGTGCCGTCGCTCGAGCAGGCCGTGCGCATCCTGCACCACCCGGGCGTCGATTCCGACGAAGCCGCGCTGATGGACGGCTCGCATCCGGCCTGGACGCGCATCAAGTTCGAGGAGCTGCTTGCGCAGCAACTGTCGCTCAAGCGCGCGCACGAGGAGCGCCGCACGCGCGCGGCGCCCGCGATGCCGCGCCGCACCGCGAGCGATGCCGGCGCGCTGACTACCCGGCTCTACGCTGCGCTGCCGTTCACGCTGACCGGCGCGCAGTCGCGCGTCGTCGACGAGATCGCGCACGACCTCACGCTCGCGCACCCGATGCAGCGCCTGCTGCAGGGCGACGTCGGCAGCGGCAAGACGGTCGTCGCGGCGCTGGCCGCCACGCAGGCGATCGACGCCGGTTACCAGGCCGCGCTGATGGCGCCCACCGAAATCCTCGCGGAACAGCACGCGCGCAAGCTGCGCGCATGGCTCGAGCCGCTCGGCGTCACGGTTGCGTGGCTGGCCGGCAGCCTGAAGGCGAAGGAGAAGCGTGCGGCGATCGAGGCGGCCGCGCTCGGCACCGCGCAGCTCGTGATCGGCACGCACGCGATCATCCAGGACACGGTCGAATTCGCGCGGCTCGGCCTCGTGATCGTCGACGAGCAGCACCGCTTCGGCGTCGAGCAGCGCCTCGCGCTGCGCGCGAAGGCCGCGAACGCGGCCAATGGCGCGCGCGATTTCCAGCCGCACCAGTTGATGATGTCGGCCACGCCGATTCCGCGCACGCTCGCGATGACGTACTACGCCGATCTCGAGGTCTCGACGATCGACGAGCTGCCGCCGGGCCGCACGCCCGTGCTGACGCGCCTCGTCGGCGACGCGCGGCGCGAGGAGGTGATCGCCCGCGTGCGCGAGGCCGCGCTGACGGGGCGCCAGGTGTACTGGGTGTGCCCGCTGATCGAGGAGAGCGAGACGCTGCAGCTGCAGACGGCCGTCGAGACCTACGAGACGCTCGCCGCGGCGCTCCCCGAGCTGAAGGTCGGGCTCGTGCACGGCCGGCTGTCGCCGGCCGACAAGGCGGCCGTGATGGAGGCGTTCACGCGCAACGACGTGCAGCTGCTGGTCGCGACGACCGTGATCGAAGTCGGCGTCGACGTGCCGAACGCGTCGCTGATGGTGATCGAGCACGCGGAGCGTTTCGGCCTCGCGCAGCTGCACCAGTTGCGCGGCCGCGTCGGGCGCGGCACCGCGGCGTCGGTGTGCGTGCTGCTGTACACGGGGCCGCTGTCGATTACCGGCCGCGAGCGGCTGAAGACGATGCGCGAGACGACCGACGGCTTCGAGATCGCGCGGCGCGACCTCGAAATCCGCGGCCCCGGCGAATTCCTCGGCGCGCGCCAGTCGGGCGCGGCGATGCTGCGCTTCGCGAACCTCGAGACCGACGGCTGGCTGATCGACCCGGCCCGCGAGGCCGCGACGCGGCTGATCGCCGCGTACCCGGACGTCGTCACGCAGCATCTCGCGCGCTGGCTCGGCGCGCGCGAGCAGTACCTGAAGGCCTGATCCACCGGTTTGGGGCCGGATCCTGAACCGCCAAAGCCGCCAATCGACGCATCGCGATGCAGAGAAACTTGGCGAACCGGTGCCAGAGGGTGTATAAATTAAACCTATCGCCTGTATATCTCTGATTGACCCACAATGACGCTGACTGAATTGAAATACATCGTCGCGGTTGCGCGCGAGCGGCATTTCGGCCGCGCGGCCGAAGCATGCTTCGTGAGCCAGCCGACGCTGTCGGTGGCGATCAAGAAGCTCGAAGACGAGCTCAACGTGCAGATTTTCGAACGCGGCGCGAGCGAAGTGAGCGTGACGCCGATCGGCGACCAGATCGTCACGCAGGCGCAACGCGTGCTCGAGCAGACCTTCGCGATCAAGGAGATCGCGAAGCAGGGCAAGGACCCGCTCGTCGGCCCGTTCCGTCTCGGCGTGATCTACACGATCGGGCCGTACCTGCTGCCGACGCTCGTCAAGCAGATGATCCAGCGTGTCCCGCAGATGCCGCTGATGCTGCAGGAGAACTACACGCTGAAGCTGCTCGAACTGCTGAAGCAGGGCGAGATCGACGCCGCGATCATGGCGCTGCCGTTCCCGGAAACCGGACTGATGGTGCGCCCGCTGTACGACGAGCCGTTCGTCGTCGCGCTGCCGGCCGGCCATCCGTGGGAGAAGCGCGAGGAAATCGACGCCGAGGACCTGAAGCAGGAAACCATGCTGCTGCTCGGCAACGGCCACTGCTTCCGCGATCACGTGCTTGGTGTGTGCCCGGAGCTGATGCGCTTCTCGCAGACGGCCGACGGCATCCAGAAGACCTTCGAGGGCTCGTCGCTCGAGACGATCCGCCACATGGTCGCGAGCGGCGTCGGCATCACCGTGCTGCCGCGGATGTCGGTCACCGAGGTCGGCCCGCGCGCGAACGGCCCCGATGCCGAGTTGCTGTCGTACGTGCCGTTCCACGAACCGGTGCCCGACCGCCGCGTGGTGCTCGTGTGGCGCAAGAGCTTCACGCGGATGCCCGCGATCGACGCGATCAGCGATGCGATTTCCGCATGCGAACTGCCGGGCGTCGCGAAGCTCGATATGCCGGCGACGATGAACTGACCGAGCTGCGGCATGCGTGCGCGGCGGCATGATGGACGGGGTCTTGCGACTCCGTTTATTTTTCTCTATCGCATAGATGAAATTAATTAAATTTAAATAATCGATAGATTTGCCTAGAATTCTCTACATGGATCGGCGTCATGTCGACGGTCGATTTGCACGCTGAATGCAAGCGTCAAAGGAGGATGTCATGATGCGGTCGGTATTGCAGCACGCGCAGCGGAACATCCCGTCGCGCGACGAGGTCGTACATCGCGCCAGGGTTGCGGTTAGGCGCCTGCGTCCGATTGCGTTCGCATACCTGGCGGACCGCGCATATGGCGGATGAACGTTGGCGCATGCCGGTCCTGCATGCCCCTGCTTCACCCGCCGCCAAGCCATGAGAGAGCATCGCATGTCCGAAAGCTGGAACACCGCGCGCACCGGCACGATGCGTGCCGGCGGCCGGTTCCCCGAGCGCCCCGCCTGCGGCGCCTCGCAGCGGGAACGCGCGGCGCAGGCCACGCACGACATCCCGTAGTACGACAGGAGGATCTACCTGTTCCGTTTCCTATCCCCGCAATGACACTCCACGGACCGCCCGGCATGCTGCCGGAGCGAGCAGGTGGAGGCATACGAGCAAGCCAAGGAGAAAACGCATGTCGAACGAAACGAAGTGCCCGTTCAATCACGCCACCGGCGCCGGCGCGACGAACAAGGACTGGTGGCCGAACCAACTGAACCTGAACGTCCTGCACCGGCACTCGGCGCTGTCCGATCCGATGGACAAGGATTTCGACTACGCCGAGGCATTCAAGAAGCTGGACCTCGCGGCGGTGAAGAAGGATCTGCACGCACTGATGACGACGTCGCAGGACTGGTGGCCGGCCGACTTCGGCCACTACGGCGGCCTGTTCATCCGCATGGCCTGGCACAGCGCCGGCACGTACCGCACGGCCGACGGCCGCGGCGGCGCGGGCGGCGGGCAGCAGCGCTTCGCGCCGCTCAACAGCTGGCCGGACAACGTGAGCCTCGACAAGGCGCGCCGGCTGCTGTGGCCGATCAAGCAGAAGTACGGCCGCAACATCTCGTGGGCCGACCTGCTGATCCTGACCGGCAACGTCGCGCTCGAATCGATGGGCTTCAAGACCTTCGGCTTCGGCGGCGGCCGCGTCGACACGTGGGAGCCGGACGACGTCTACTGGGGCTCGGAAAAGATCTGGCTGGAACTGAGCGGCGGCCCGAACAGCCGCTACTCGGGCAAGCGCGACCTCGAAAGCCCGCTCGCCGCGGTGCAGATGGGCCTTATCTACGTGAACCCGGAAGGCCCGGACGGCAACCCCGATCCGGTCGCCGCCGCGCATGACATCCGTGAGACGTTCGCGCGGATGGCGATGAACGACGAAGAAACGGTCGCGCTGATCGCCGGCGGCCACACGTTCGGCAAGACGCACGGCGCCGGTCCGGCATCGAACGTCGGCCCCGAGCCGGAAGCCGCGGGCCTCGAGCAGCAGGGTCTCGGCTGGAAGAGCTCGTTCGGCACCGGCAAGGGCGCGGACGCGATCACGAGCGGCCTCGAAGTCACGTGGACGTCGACGCCGACCAAGTGGAGCAACGACTTCTTCAAGCACCTGTTCAGCTATGAGTGGGAGCTCACGAAGAGCCCGGCCGGCGCGCACCAGTGGGTCGCGAAGGACGCCGGCGACGTGATTCCGGATGCGTACGACGCGTCGAAGAAACATCGCCCGACGATGCTGACGACCGACCTGTCGCTGCGTTTCGATCCGGCATACGAAAAGATCTCGCGCCGCTTCTACGAGAACCCGGCCGAGTTCGCCGACGCGTTCGCACGCGCATGGTTCAAGCTCACGCACCGCGACATGGGTCCGCGCGCCCGCTATCTCGGCCCGGACGTGCCGGCGGAACACCTGCTGTGGCAGGACCCGATCCCGGCTGTCGACCACAAGCTGATCGACGACGCCGACGTCGCGGCGCTGAAGGCGAAGGTGCTCGCATCGGGCCTGTCGGTGTCGCAGCTCGTATCGACCGCATGGGCGTCGGCTGCGACGTTCCGCGGTTCGGACAAGCGCGGCGGCGCGAACGGTGCACGGATCCGCCTCGCGCCGCAGAAGGACTGGGAAGTGAACCAGCCGGCTGAACTCGCGAAGGTGCTCACGACGCTCGAAGGCGTGCAGAAGGCGTTCAACGACGCGCAGACGGGCGGCAAGAAGGTGTCGCTCGCCGACCTGATCGTGCTGGCCGGTGCGGCCGGCGTCGAGCAGGCCGCGAAGAATGCGGGCGTGGCGGTGACGGTGCCGTTCGCACCGGGCCGGGCGGATGCGTCGCAGGAGCAGACCGACATCGACGCGATGGCCGTGCTCGAGCCGGTGGCGGATGGTTTCCGCAACTTCCTGAAGCATGCGTACAAGACGCCGGCCGAGGCGCTGCTGGTCGACAAGGCGCAACTGCTGACGCTGAGCGCGCCCGAGATGACGGTGCTCGTCGGTGGCCTGCGCGTGCTCGGCACGAACGTCGGCGATGCGAAGCACGGCGTGTTCACCGACCGTCCGGAAGCGCTGACGAACGACTTCTTCGTGAACCTGCTCGACATGGGCACGGAATGGAAGCCGGTGTCGGCCGCGAACGACGTGTTCGAAGGGCGCGATCGCGCGACGGGCAAGGTCAAGTGGACGGGCACGCGCGTCGACCTGATCTTCGGCTCGCACGCGCAACTGCGTGCACTGGCCGAGGTGTACGGCAGCGCGGATGCGAAGGAGAAGTTCGCACGCGATTTCGTCGCGGCCTGGAACAAGGTGATGAACCTCGACCGCTTCGACCTCGCATGAATCTGGCCGCAGGGTAATGCGGTAGTGCGGTAACGCAGCAACGCGAAACGGCCGGTCGAACGACCGGCCGTTTCTTCTGGAACCGATGTTTTGTCGAAGGAGTGACGACCATGACGCAGATGATCCTGGACATGCGCACCGCGCTCGCGGCGCCGGTGACACGGGCGCCGGCCGCGATCGTCCGGCGCTTCGTCGGCTTTGCGATCGCCGGCGGCGGCGCGGCTGTGCTGGTCGCGCAGGCGCTGCACGCGCTCGCGCCGGTTGCGGGCTACTGAGCGCGGTTTTTCGCGCGACGCTGTACAGGCGAGCCGAATGCGAATGCCGTACGCGGGCGGCACGCGGATTACACGGATACATGTTCGCCGGTTCAACGTGATGGGTGAGGAATCCTGACGATGGCCGGGAAACGCAATGCCACGCAGATCAAGATCGGCATCAGCGACAAGGACCGCAGGAAAATCGCGGATGGCCTGTCGCGCCTGCTGGCCGATACGTTCCCGCTATACCTGAAGCCCCTTATGGTACGCATGATTGCGTTACCGACGAGCGCTGCAAACCAGCGTTCCGGCCGCAAGTCGCGGAATTGCTCATCCGGCTGCTCGTCGGTACGAGCGTCGTGTCTCGGCGGCTTCGCATGCCGTTGACCGGAGCAGGCACGATCTGCATTGAGCGGCCTGCCGATTTGTGCGAATCTGTATCGCAGACTTCAGCATTCATCCTTCTTTACCGGCCCGGTACGGGAGACAACCATGGCCCTCGATCGAAGCGCGCGTCGGGAACGGACCGCGTTCGTCTTTGCAGGTGGGGGCAGCCTCGGTGCGATCGAGGTGGGCATGCTGCGCGAACTGCTCAATCACGGTGAACGGCCCGACTTCGTGGTCGGCGCGTCCGCCGGCGCGATCAACGCCGCGTATTTCGCCGGGCAGCCCGACGAAGACGGCGTCGCGAAGCTCGAAGCGCTGTGGTGCAACATCCGCCGGCGCGACATCATGCCGTTTTCGATGCTCGGCCTGTTGAGGACGGTCCTGCAGAACCGCGCACACCTCGTTGAGGCGACCGCGCTGCGAATGCTGCTGGAAAGGCATCTGCGGTATCGGTACGTCGAACGTGCATCGCTGCCGCTGCACGTCGTCGCGACCGACATGCTCAGTGGCAACGAAATCGTGCTTTCGTCGGGCCTCGTCGTCGACGCCGTGCTCGCCAGCGCGGCGATCCCGGGCGTGTTCCCGCCGGTGCGGATCGACGATCGACTGATGGTCGATGGCGGCGTCGCGAACAATACGCCGATCTCGATTGCCGTCGCGCGGGGCGCGACGCGCATCGTCGTGCTGCCGGCCGGCTTCGCGTGCGCGTTGCGCAAGCCACCGGGAAGCGCAATCGCGCAGGCGATGCATGCGCTGACGCTCGTGATCGCGCGCCAGCTCGTGCGCGATCTCGAGTTCTACCAAAGTCGCGCCACGATTTGCGTGGTGCCGCCGCTATGTCCGCTCGACGTCTCGCCGTACGACTACACCCGGTGCAAGGAGTTGATCGACCTCGCGGCCGAACGGACCCGCGCGTGGCTCTGCGATGGCGGCCTCGAACAGACGGTCATTCCGGGGGCGTTGCACGAGCACACGCACTCGGCTCAGCGGCCGACCTGCGATGCCGGTGCGTAGAGCCCGCCCAACGCGGGCCCTGGCCCTGGCCGATCCGCCCGTATCGGGGCAAACCCCGGCCGGTGTGCCGAACGGTTCGATCCGCGTTCGCTTCGAATCTGTCCCTTAATATACGTGCATTGCGGCCCGCTCCGACATGACGCGGAGCGCCGCTCGGCTCTAAAATGCCGGGATTATCTTCCCGGTGCTTCGCCATGCTTGCCCGCTTTCCCCTGTATCTGCGGCTCGTCCGGATGGACAAGCCGATCGGCAGCCTGCTGCTGCTCTGGCCGACGCTCAATGCGCTGTGGATCGCGTCGGACGGCCACCCGCGCTGGCCGTTGCTCGTGATCTTTTCGCTCGGCACGCTGCTGATGCGTTCGGCCGGCTGCGCGATGAACGATTACGCCGACCGCGATTTCGACCGCCACGTGAAGCGCACGGCCGACCGGCCGCTGACGTCCGGCAAGATCCGCGCATGGGAAGCCGTTGCGATCGCGGTCGGGCTGTCGTTCATCGCGTTCCTGCTGATCCTGCCGCTCAACACGCTGACGAAGGAATTGTCAGTCGTCGCGCTGTTCGTCGCCGGCTCGTATCCGTTCATGAAGCGCTTCTTCGCGATTCCGCAGGCGTATCTCGGCATCGCGTTCGGCTTCGGCATCCCGATGGCGTTCGCGGCCGTGCAGGACACGGTGCCGACGATCGCGTGGGTGATGCTGATCGCGAACATTTTCTGGTCGGTCGCGTACGACACCGAATACGCGATGGTCGATCGCGACGACGACATCAAGATCGGCATCCGCACGTCCGCGCTGACGTTCGGCCGCTTCGACGTCGCGGCGGTGATGGCGTGTTATGCGGCGACGCTCGGCATCTACGTGTGGATCGGCGTGACGCTCGCCTTCGGCCTGGCGTACTGGGCCGGCTGGGCGGCCGCGGTCGGCTGCGCGCTGTATCACTACACGCTGATCAAGGACCGCGAACGGATGCCGTGCTTCGCGGCGTTCCGGCACAACAACTGGCTCGGCGGCGTGCTGTTCGCGGGGATCGCCGCGCATTACCTGCTGGCCGGCAACTGAACGAAGCCGCGCGCCGGCGCGCAATTCCAATAAAAAAGCGACCTGACGGTCGCTTTTTTTACGTCAGGTGCCAGGCCGGCCGGCACCACGGGCGCGCTTACGCACGGCTGAGCTCGTCGCCCATTTCCTTCGCGCGCGCCTCGGCCGCGAGCGCGCCGCGCACAATCGCTTCCTTCACGCCCTGCGCGTCGAACGACGCGAGTGCGGCGGCCGTCGTGCCGCCCTTCGACGTCACGCGCTCGCGCAGCACGCTCGCCGGTTCGCCCGATTGCGCCGCGAGTTGCGCGGCGCCCGCGAACGTCGCGACCGCGAGCGCGCGGCCCTGTTCGTCGTTCATGCCGAGGCGGCGCGCGGCTTCCTGCAGCGCTTCGATGAAATAGAACACGTATGCGGGGCCGCTGCCCGAAATGGCCGTGACGGCGTCGAGCTGCGATTCGTCGTCGAACCACACGATCTCGCCGACCGCGCCGAGCACCTTCGACGCGAGTTCGCGGCCCGCCGCGTCGACGCCCGTCAGTGCGGCGAGGCCCGTCACGCCCATGCCGACGAGCGCGGGCGTGTTCGGCATCGTGCGCACGACGCGGGCGTAGTCGCCGAGCCAGCGCGCGAGATCCGTGCCGCGGATGCCGGCCGCGATGCTGATCACGAGTTGCGACTTCAGGTGCGGCGCGAGCGCCTGCGCGACGTCCTTCAGCACCTGCGGCTTCACCGCGAGCACGACCGCGTCGTAATCGGCGAGCGTCGCGTCGACGGCTGCGCCGGTGCGCACGCCGAATTGCTGCGCGGCGCGCGCACGCACGTCCTCGTTGATGTCGATGGCATACAGGCCTTCAGCGGCGACGCCGCGCTTGATCAGGCCGCCGATCAGGGCCGCGGCCATGTTGCCGCCGCCGATGAATGCGATTTTCATGATGTCCGATTGAGCGAGTGAGTGAACGGAAAGGCGGAAAGGGCGCGGCGTTCAGTGCGAATAATCGCGCGCGCCGAAGATCGCGGTGCCGACGCGCACGATCGTCGCGCCTTCGAGCACGGCCGCGTCGAGATCGGCGGACATGCCCATCGACAACGTGTCGAGCGGCAGGCCGCCGGCACGCAATGCGTCGAACAGTTCGCGCAGCGCGCGATGCGGTGCGCGTTGCGCTTCGATATCGCCGGCCGGTTCGGGAATCGCCATCAGGCCGCGCAGCCGCAGCGACGGCAGCGCGGCGACCGCGCGCGCGACGTCGGCCACGTCGGCCGGCGCGACGCCGCTCTTCGACGCCTCGCCGCTGATGTTCACCTGCACGCACACGTTGAGCGGCGGCAGGTGCGCGGGGCGTTGTTCCGACAGGCGCTGCGCGATCTTCAGCCGGTCGACCGAATGGACCCAGTCGAAGCGCTCGGCGACCGGGCGCGTCTTGTTCGATTGCAGCGGCCCGATGAAATGCCATTCGAGGCTCGCGCGCAGATCGGCGAGCGCGTCGATCTTGTCGATCGATTCCTGCACGTAGTTTTCGCCGAATGCGTGTTGCCCGGCCGCGTGCGCGGCGCGCACGTCGTCGGCGGGAAACGTCTTCGAGACGGCGAGCAGCGACACGGTGGCGGGATCGCGGCCGGCCGCGCGGGCGGCGTCGGCGATGCGGCGATGAACGGATTCGAGACGAGCGGCGAGATCGGACATGACGGGCACGAAGGCAGGCACGGAAGCAGGCACGAAGCGGATGCGCCGCGGCACGCGGCGCATCGATCCGCTCATTATACGGACGCCGCGCGCGCCGCCCGCGTCAGCCGTACAGCAAATGCTCGACGAGCTGGACCCAGTGGACGACCGGAATCTGCGTGCCGCTTTGCAGGTGTGCGATGCAGCCGATGTTGCCGGACACGATCATCTGCGGTTCGAGCGCCTGCAGCTTCAGCAGCTTCTGCTTGCGCAACCGGTACGACAGCGACGGTTGAGTCAGCGAATAGGTGCCGGCCGAGCCGCAGCACAGATGGCTGTCGGCCGGCAGCCGCACGTCGATGCCGAGCGTCTCGAGCAGGCGTTCGACCTTGCCGCGCGACTGCTGGCCGTGCTGCAGCGTGCACGGCGGGTGATACGCGACGGTATGGATCGCGCGGCGCCGCGCGAGCGTCGCGAGCTCGGCCTCGAACGCGAGCAGGACGTCGGAGATGTCGCGCGTCAGCGACACGATGCGCTGCGCCTTCTCCGCGTAGGCCGGGTCGTCGCGCAGCAGGTGCGCGTATTCGAGCACCGTCGCGCCGCAGCCCGACGCGTTCATCACGATCGCCTCGGCGCCTTGCTCGACGTGGGGCCACCATGCGTCGATGTTGCGGCGCGCGTCGTCGAGCGCCTCGTCGTGATAGTTCAGGTGCAGGCGGATCGCGCCGCAGCAGCCCGCGTCGGGCGCGACGACCGTCTCGATGCCGAGCGCGTCGAGCACGCGCGCGGTCGCGATGTTGATGTTCGGCAGCATCGACGGCTGCACGCAGCCGCCGAGCATCAGCATCTTGCGCGTATGCGTGCGGTTCGGCCATTCGAGCAGCCGCGTGCGTGGCGGCACCTTGTCGCGCAGCCGCTTCGGCAGCAGCGGCCGCACGTGCTGGCCGAGCCGCATCACCGGCGAGAACAGCGCGGCGTTCGGCACGAAGCTCGCGAGCACGCGGCGCACGATACGCTGCTGCACCGGGCGCCGCACCTGCGCCTCGACGTGCTTGCGGCCGATCTCGACGAGCCGGCCATACTGGACGCCGGACGGGCAGGTCGTCTCGCAGCTTCGGCACGTGAGGCAGCGGTCGAGGTGCTGCTGCGTGCTGCGCGTGACGGGCGCGCCTTCGACCATCTGCTTGATCAGGTAGATGCGCCCGCGCGGGCCGTCGAGTTCGTCGCCGAGCAGTTGATAGGTCGGGCAGGTAGCGGTGCAGAACCCGCAATGCACGCACTTGCGCAGGATCGCGTCGGCCTCGTCGCCGTCGGGCGTGTTGCGGATGAAATCGGCGAGGTTCGTTTGCATCGTCAGAGATCAGGGTAGAGCCGGCCGCGGTTGAAGATGCGCGCGGGATCGAACGCGGCCTTCAGCCCGCGGTGGATCTTCATCATCGGGGCGGGCAGCGGCGTGAACACACCCGCGCTGCGGTCGTACGCATCGCCCGCGCGGAACAGCGTCGCGTGGCCGCCGGCCTGCTTCGCGCTCATGCGCACGGTCTGCGCATCGGCGTCGGTGATCCACCAGCGCTGCGCGCCGCCCCATTCCATCAACTGGGTGCCCGGCAGGTGCATCGGTTCGGTGATCGACGGCAGCGCGAGGCGCCACAGCGCATAACCGGGCGGAATGCCGTTGAAGAACGGATCGGTATGCTCGCGCAGGCCGGCCCAGAAGCGCTCGGCTTCGACCGCGTCGACGACTTCGCCGCCGAGCACCGTCTTCGCGGATTTCACGGCTGCTTCGGCGCCCGACAGGCGCAGCACGAGCGTGCCGTTGCGCCACGCGCTCGCGCTGACGGGCAGCGGATGGCCGCCCCATTCGTTGAGCTTGCGCACCGCGTCGGTCGCGGTCATCTCGAACTTCAGCGTGACTTCGGCGACGGGCATCGGCAGCACCTTGATCGACAGGTCGAGCATCAGCCCGAGCGTGCCGAGCGAACCGGCCATCAGCCGCGACACGTCGTAGCCGGCGACGTTCTTCACGACCTGACCGCCGAAGCGCAGCACCTCGCCGCGGCCGTTTATCAGCGTGACGCCGAGCACGAAATCGCGCGGTGCGCCGCAGGTGGCGCGGCGCGGGCCCGCGAGGCCCGCCGCGATGCAGCCGCCGACAGTGGCCGCGCGGCCGAAGTGCGGCGGCTCGAACGGCAGCATCTGGCCGCACTCGGCGAGGACGGTTTCAAGCTGCGCGAGCGGCGTGCCCGCGCGGACCGTGACGACGAGCTCGGCCGGGTCGTACGACACGATGCCCTGAAACGCGCGCGTGTCGAGTATTTCGCCCTCGAGCGCCTGGCCGTACCAGTCCTTGGTGCCGCCGCCGCGAATCCGCAGCGGCCGGCCGTCGGCGCTGGCCGCACGGATGCGCTCGGCCCATCCGGCGACGATGTCGTCCTCTTCCATGTTCTGTTGCTGCCTCGACTTGTTGTTCGGTCGATTGTACCGGGGTGGCGCGATTCCACATCGCGACTATCCCTAAGCCCCGTATTGCGGGCCGCATGCCCGCATCGCCGCGTGAACGGGCCGCGCGGACACGGCGGCAGGGTGCGGAGCGGCCGCCGGCGCGGGCCGCGCCCCGCGCGACGCTCAGAAGCGCGGCAGGTCGGGGTGCGGCAGCAGCCCGCCGCGCACGTGCTGGCGGCCGTATTCGGCGCAGCGCGCGCGGGTCGGGATACCCTTGTCCGGGTTCAGCAGCCCGGCCGGGTCGAATGCGCGCTTGACCGCGAAGAACGCGTCGCGCTCCTGCGGCGAGAACTGTACGCACATCGAATTGAGCTTCTCGATGCCGACGCCGTGCTCGCCCGTCACGCTGCCGCCGAATTCCACGCAGCATTCGAGGATTTCCGCGCCGAACTCCTCGGCGCGGTGCAGTTCGTCCGGATCGTTCGCGTTGTACAGGATCAGCGGATGCATGTTGCCGTCGCCCGCATGGAACACGTTGATGCAGCGCAGCCCGTAGCGCGTCTCGAGCTGCTCGATGCGCGCGAGCAGCGGGCCGATCGCGCGGCGCGGCACGGTGCCGTCCATGCAGTAATAGTCGGCGGAAATGCGGCCGGCGGCCGGGAACGCGTTCTTGCGGCCCGACCAGTAGCGCAGCCGCTCCTGTTCGTTGCGCGACACCTGGATGCGCGTTGCGCCGTGTTCGCGCAGCACGGCCGTCATCCGCACGACCTCTTCGGCGACTTCTTCAGGCGTGCCGTCCGATTCGCACAGCAGGATTGCCTTTGCGTCGAGGTCGTAGCCGGCGTGCGTGAATGCCTCGACGGCCTGCGTGGCCGGCTTGTCCATCATCTCGAGCCCGGCCGGGATGATGCCCGACGCGATGATCGCCGCGACCGCCTCACCGCCCTTGACCACGTCGTCGAAGCTCGCCATCACGAGTTGCGCGGTCTGCGGCTTCGGGATCAGCCGCACCGTGACTTCGGTGACGATCGCGAACATCCCTTCGCTGCCGATCATCACGGCGAGCAGGTCGAGGCCCGGCATGTCGAGCGCGAGCGAACCGAACTCGACGATCTCGCCGTCGATCGTCACCGCGCGCACGCGCATCACGTTGTGCACGGTCAGCCCGTATTTCAGGCAATGGACGCCGCCGGAATTTTCCGCGACGTTGCCGCCGATCGTGCAGGCGATCTGCGACGACGGATCGGGCGCGTAATACAGGCCGTACGGCGCGGCGGCTTCCGAGATCGCGAGATTGCGCACGCCGGGCTGCACGGTCGCCGTGCGCGCGTACGGGTCGACTTCGACGATGCGCGTGAAGCGCGCGAGCGACAGCACGACGCCGAGCGCGATCGGCAGCGCGCCGCCCGACAGGCTGGTGCCCGCGCCGCGCGGCACGATCGGCACTTCCATGCGGCGGCAGATCTGCACGATCCGCTGCACCTGCGATTCCGTTTCGGGCAGCGCGACCGCGAGCGGCAGGCGGCGGTAGGCGGACAGGCCGTCGCATTCGTACGGCGCCGTGTCTTCGTCGCGGTACAGCAGGCAGTGCGTCGGCAGCACGGCCATCAGGGCCTGCACGACTTCGCGCTGGCGCTGCGCGCGTGCCGCGCTCGACAGTTCGACGGGAGCGTTCATGGGGTCTCCTGCAGCAGCGGGCGCGACGTCGCGCCGCCGTCTTTCAAGAAAACGGCGGGCCGCCCCAAGTTTTCCGCCCGAAGGGAGTCCCCTTGGGGGGCCTGGCGCGAAGCGACGGGTCTGGAGGCGCTCAGCACGTGAAAATCTTGCCGGGATTCATCAGGTTGCGCGGATCGAGTGCGAGCTTGATCGCGCGCATCGTGTCGATCGCGTTGTCGCCGTGCTCCTTCGGCAGGAACCGCATCTTGTGCAGCCCGACGCCGTGCTCGCCCGTGCAGGTGCCGCCGAGGCGCAGCGCGCGCTCGACGATCCGGTCGTTGATGTGCTCGGCTTCGGCGATTTCCTCGGGCTTGTCGGGGTCGATCAGGATCGCGACGTGGAAGTTACCGTCGCCGACGTGGCCGACGATCGGGCAGGGCAGCGACGACGCGCGCAGGTCGACTTCGGTTTCCTCGACGCACGCGGCGAGCTGCGAGATCGGCACGCAGACGTCGGTCGTCACCGCGCGACAGCCCGGCTTCAACTGCAGCATCGCGAAGTATGCGTTGTGGCGCGCGGCCCAGAGCCGGCTGCGGTCCTCGGGGCGGGTCGCCCATTCGAAGCCCTGGCCGTTGTTCTGGCCGGCGAGCGCCTGCACAAGTTCGGCTTGTTCCTTCACGCCGGCCTCGGTGCCGTGGAATTCGAAGAACAGCGTCGGCGCTTCGGTGAGCGTCAGGTTCGAGTGGCGGTTGATCGAGCGCACGGCGAGCGAATCGACGAATTCGACGCGCGCGATCGGCACGCCGATCTGGATCGTCTCGATCACGGTGCGCACCGCTTCGCCCATCGTCGGGAACGTGCAGATTGCGGCCGACACGGCTTCGGGCAGAGGGTGCAGGCGCAGCGTGATCTCGGTGATCACGCCGAGCGTGCCTTCGGAGCCGACGAACAGGCGCGTGAGGTCATAGCCGGCCGACGATTTGCGGGCGCGGGTACCCGCTTTCACGACGCGGCCGTCGGCGAGCACGGCGGTCAGGCCGAGCACGTTCTCGCGCATCGTGCCGTAGCGCACGGCGTTGGTGCCCGATGCGCGGGTCGCGGTCATCCCGCCGATGCTGGCGTCGGCGCCCGGGTCGATCGGGAAGAACAAGCCGGTGTCGCGCAGCGCTTCGTTGAGCGCCTTGCGCGTGATGCCTGGCTCGACCGTCACGGTCAGGTCCTCGGCGTTGATCGACAGCACGCGGTTCATTTCCGACAGGTCGAGCGATACGCCACCGCGCACCGCGAGCAGGTGGCCTTCGAGCGACGAGCCGGCGCCGTACGGGATCAGCGGCACGCTGTAGAGCGAGCACAGCGACACGACTTCGCGCACGTCGTCCGCGCTGTGCGCGAACACGACGGCGTCGGGCAGTTGCGGATCGAACGGCGATTCGTCGCGGCCGTGGTGCTCGCGGACCGCGTCGGCGGTCGACACGCGCTCGCCGAAGGCGGCGCGCAGCGCATCGAGCATGGCGGGGGGAAGCGGGCGACGCGTGGCGGCTGGCGGGGCGGGGTGATTCACGAATGTCTCCTGACTGCTTGTCAAACTTTCGGTCCATTCTACGCCGTAACGTCCGCGGCGAGCCCCGCCGCGGGCTGCGATAATCGTGTTCCAACCCAACCGGGCCGCATCGCGGCCGCGCACGAGAGGACACTCGCATGGGACACCGCTTGAGCAAGATCGCGACGCGCACGGGCGACGACGGCACCACCGGCCTCGGCGACGGGCGACGCATCGGCAAGGACGACGTGCGGATCGCGGCGATCGGCGACGTCGACGAACTGAACTCGAATCTCGGCGTGCTGCTCGCCGAGACGCTGCCGGACGACGTGCGCACCGCGCTCGTCACGATCCAGCACGACCTGTTCGATCTCGGCGGCGAGTTGTGCATTCCGGGCCATGCGGTGCTCGACGACACGCATCTCGCGCGCCTCGACCGGTGGCTCGCCGACTACAACGCGACGCTGCCGCCGCTGAAGGAATTCATCCTGCCGGCCGGCTCGCGCGCGGCGTCGCTCGCGCACGTGTGCCGGACGGTATGCCGCCGCGCGGAGCGCTCGATCGTCGCGCTCGGCCGCGACGAAACGCTCAACGATGCGCCGCGGCGATACGTGAACCGGCTGT
Source organism: Burkholderia sp. BKH01 (assembly GCF_025685725.1). Taxonomy (NCBI): domain Bacteria; kingdom Pseudomonadati; phylum Pseudomonadota; class Betaproteobacteria; order Burkholderiales; family Burkholderiaceae; genus Burkholderia; species Burkholderia sp. BKH01. Next base: position 16,733 of record NZ_JAOTQT010000006.1, read on the forward strand.
CCGACCTGCTGTTCGTGCTGGCGCGCGTGCTGAACCGTGCCGACGGCGGGACGGACGTGCTGTGGGAGCGCGGGCGCGTCCGCTAGCGCGCCGTGGTGCTTTTGCGCACTGCGACAATTTGTCCGGGTGAGGCAGGTTTTTAAACATGTATCGTACGAGCATGTTTAACGGAGAACCGAACATGACCCAGATCACCGCTGACCAGATGGCTCGCGTGAAGGCCACTGCCCCCGTCCTCGCCGTGCACGGCGCGACGATCACGAAGCATTTCTACCAGCGCATGTTCGCGCGCCATCCGGAACTGAAAAACCTGTTCAACCAGACGCACCAGAAGACCGGCAGCCAGCCGGAAACGCTCGCGAAGGCGGTTTATGCGTATGCGGCGAACATCGACAATCTCGGCGCACTCGGCGGTGCGGTGTCGCACATCGCGCACAAGCACGCGAGCCTGAACATCCGCCCCGAGCATTACCCGATCGTCGGCGAGAACCTGCTCGCGTCGATCGTCGAAGTGCTCGGCGACGCGGTCGATGCCGACACGCTCGAGGCATGGCGCGTCGCGTACGGCCAGCTCGCGCAGATCCTGATCGGCGCCGAGGCTGACCTGTACGCGGGCGCAGCGTGGAGCGGCTTCCGTCCGTTCAAGGTGGCGCGCAAGGTGCGCGAGAGCGACGAGATCACGTCGTTCTACCTGAGCCCGGCCGACGGTGGCACGGCGCCGACCTTCGAGCCGGGCCAGTACGTCACGGTGAAGCGCTTCGTCGGCGATCTCGGCGTCGACCAACCGCGCCAGTACAGCCTGTCCGACGCGCCGCACGGCAAGTGGCTGCGTATCTCGGTGAAGCGCGAGTCGGGCCAAGCCGAGGCGATCCCGGCCGGCAAGGTGTCGACGCTGATGCACGACGGCGTGGAGGAGGGCGCGATCGTCGAAGTGACCGCGCCGATGGGCGAATTCTCGTTGAAGCGCGGCGTCGATACGCCGGTCGTGCTGATCTCCGGCGGCGTCGGCCTGACGCCGATGGTGTCGATGGCGTCGACGCTGGTGTCGGAAGGCAGCAAGCGCGAGGTGCGCTTCATCCATGCATGCCGTTCAGGCGCGGTGCACGCGTTCCGCGACTGGCTGAACGATGCGGCGCGCGAGCATGCGAACGTCAAGCGCACGGTGCTGTACGAACTGGTCGGCCCGGACGATCGCGCAGGGCTCGACCATGACCTCGAAGGGCGGCTCACGCCCGAACGCGTGAAGGGATTCGCGCTGGTGCCGGACGCCGACTACTACATCTGCGGCCCGATCGCGTTCATGAAGGCGCAGCGCGATGCGCTGGTCGCGCTCGGCGTCGCGCCGGAGCGCATCAATACCGAAATCTTCGGCTCGGGCGCGCTCGAGTGATGCGCTGACGGGTGGTCTCCGGCCAATAAAAAATGCCCGGCGCGAGCCGGGCATTTTCGTTGCGACGCCAGTGATCAGTTGCCGCTGCCGCGCGCCACGCGCCGCGCCTTGACCGACTCCGCGAGCCCTTCGAGCACTTTCACGCTGTCGTCCCACGCGATGCACGCATCGGTGATGCTCTGGCCGTAGGTCAGCGGGCAGCCTTCCTTCAGGTCCTGACGGCCTTCGACGAGATGCGACTCGATCATCACGCCGACGATCCGCTCGTCGCCCGCCGCGATCTGGCGGCCGATGTCCGCGCACACCGGGATCTGGTTCTCATGCTTCTTCGAGCTGTTCGCGTGGCTCGCGTCGATCATCAGGCGCGCGGCGAGGCCGGCCTTGCCGATGTCCGCGCAGGCTGCGTTCACGCTGTCCGCGTCGTAGTTCGGCGTCTTGCCGCCGCGCAGGATCACGTGGCAATCCTCGTTGCCGGCCGTCGACACGATCGCCGAGTGGCCGCCCTTCGTCACCGACAGGAAATGGTGCGGTTGCGACGCGGCCTTGATCGCGTCGACTGCGATCTTCACGTTGCCGTCGGTGCCGTTCTTGAAGCCGACCGGGCACGACAGCCCCGACGCGAGCTCGCGGTGCACCTGCGACTCGGTCGTGCGCGCACCGATCGCGCCCCACGAAATCAGGTCGGCGATGTACTGCGGGCTGATCATGTCGAGGTATTCGGTCGCAGCCGGCAGCCCCATCTCGTTGATCTGCAGCAGCAGCTCGCGCGCGGTGCGCAGCCCTTCGTTGATCTTGAAGCTGTTGTCGAGGTGCGGATCGTTGATGAGCCCCTTCCAGCCGACCGTCGTGCGCGGCTTCTCGAAGTACACGCGCATCACGATTTCCAGTTCGCCCTTGAAGCGCTCGCGCTCCTTCACGAGCCGGCCCGCGTATTCGATCGCCGCCTTCGTATCGTGGATCGAGCACGGCCCGATCACGACGATCAGCCGGTCGTCCATCCCGTGCAGGATGCGGTGCATCGACTGGCGCGAGTTGTAGATCAGCTCGGACGCGGCTTCGGAGCACGCGAATTCGCGGATCAGGTGGGCGGGCGGCGTCAGTTCCTTGAGTTCGCGAATGCGGACGTCGTCGGTATTGTGCGGGGGCATGCTGTTTCTCCTAATTTTGCGGGCGCCGTTCGGTCAGTGCGTGTGCGGCAGATTCATCAATTCAAGCGATTCAGTGATTTCGGTCGGGGCCGCAGGACTGCTGCTGCGGCGACCGGCTGGCGAAGGGCGAAAAAAAACCGCCGGGTTCGCCGGCGGTTTTTTCGGGAATTTCGGTTGCGCTTTACGCGCCATCAACCCTCTCGATCCGCCAGCGGTCTGAGATACCAAAAAAAGTAAAAATAAAACTTGGCGGACATGACGGAGATTCGGTTCGTCAAAAAAGTTGATTCGCAGTTTATACCCCGTCGCCGAGCGGCTGGCAACCGGGAGAGGTCAAAAATGCGGACAATCCGCGTGTTTTCTTCAAAATGCGCGGATTGTCTGCGCCGCGATGCGGTTACGCCGTACCGCCGACCGTCATCTTGTCGATCCGCAGGGTCGGTTGGCCGACGCCGACCGGCACGCTCTGGCCTTCCTTGCCGCACACGCCGACGCCCGTGTCGAGCGACATGTCGTTGCCGATCATGCTTACGTACTTCAGCGATTCGGGGCCGCTGCCGATCAGCGTCGCGCCCTTCACCGGGTACGTGATCTTGCCGTTTTCGATCATGTACGCCTCGGACGCCGAAAACACGAACTTGCCGTTCGTGATGTCGACCTGACCGCCGCCGAAGTTCACCGCGTACAGGCCGTTCTTCACCGACGCGATGATTTCCTGCGGATCCTTGTCGCCATTCAGCATGTACGTGTTCGTCATGCGCGGCATCGGCAGCGCCGCGTACGACTCGCGCCGCGCGTTGCCCGTGATCGGCATCTTCATCAGGCGCGCGTTCAGCGTGTCCTGGATGTAGCCCTTCAGGATGCCGTCCTCGATCAGCGTCGTGCATTGCGTCGGGTTGCCTTCGTCGTCGATATTCAGCGACCCGCGGCGGTTCGGCAGCGTGCCGTCGTCGACGACGGTTACGCCCTTTGCGGCGACCTGTTCGCCGATCCGGCCCGCGAATGCCGACGAGCCCTTGCGGTTGAAGTCGCCCTCGAGGCCGTGGCCGATTGCCTCGTGCAGCAGCACGCCCGGCCAGCCCGGCCCGAGCACGACCGTCATCGCGCCGGCCGGCGCGGGGCGTGCGTCGAGGTTGACGAGTGCCGCGTGCACGGCGTCGTCGACGTAGCGCGACAGGACTTCATCGGTGAAGTAGCCGTAGTCGAAGCGGCCGCCGCCGCCGCCGGAGCCGATCTCGCGGCGGCCGTTCTGTTCGGCGATCACCGTGACCGACACGCGCACGAGCGGGCGGATGTCGGCCGCGAGCGCGCCGTCGCTGCGCGCGACGAGCACGACGTCGTATTCGCCCGCGAGGCCGGCCATCACCTGCGTGATGCGCGGGTCGCGGCCGCGCGCCATCTGCTCGATGCGCTCGAGCAGCTTGACCTTGGCCGTCGCGTCGAGCGACGCGAGCGGATCGGACGGCAGGTACAGGTCGCGGCCCGAGATGCCCTTCAGCGACGTCGCCGCCTTGATTTTCTGCCGGCCGCCGCCGGCCGCCGCGATCGCCTTGGTGGCCGCGGCCGCCTGCGCGATCGCTTCCGGCGACAGGTCGTCCGAATACGCGAATGCGGTGCGGTCGCCCGCGACCGCGCGCACGCCGACACCCTGGTCGATGCTGAAGCTGCCCGACTTGACGATGCCTTCCTCGAGGCTCCACGCTTCGCTGCGGGTCGCCTGGAAGTACAGGTCCGCATAGTCGACGCGATGCGTGAAGATGTCGGCGATCGTGCGCGTGAGCAGGCTTTCGTCGAGGCCGTACGGCGTGAGCAGGATGTCCTTCGCCAGCGCGAGGTTGCGGATGCCGGGTTCGATGATGTTCATGCGGATATCGGGGTTTCTCAAAAAGTTGTCGGGTGCTTCTGGGCAGATGGGTTGGCCGCGCGGCGTTTCAAGCGGTGCGGCGAATTCAGGTCAGCACGCGGTGCCGCCACGCGGGCAGGCTCTGGCGCACGTCGGCGATGCGCTGCGGATCGATTGCGCCGAACACGACGCTCGCGCCCACGTCGCGGACCGCGACGATCTCGCCCCACGGGTCGATCAGCACGCTGTGGCCCCAAGTGCGCCGGCCGTTCTCGTGCTTGCCGCCCTGTGCGGCCGCGAGCACGTAGCACTGGTTCTCGACGGCCCGCGCGCGCAGCAGCGTTTCCCAGTGCGCGCGGCCCGTCGTATACGTAAACGCCGACGGCACGACGATCAGCGCGCAGTCGCCCATCCTGCGATACAGCTCGGGAAAGCGCAGATCGTAACAGACCGACAGGCCGACCCGCCCGAACGGCGCGTCGAACGTGACGACCGTATCGCCCGCGCGGATCGTGCGCGCCTCGTCGAACGACTCGTCGCCTTTCTCGAAGTTGAACAGGTGGATCTTGTCGTAGCGCGCGGCCTCGTTGCCGGACGGATCGAACACGAGCGTCGTGTTCAGCACGCGATCGGGTTCCGGCGCCTTCAGCGGCAGCGTGCCGCCGATCACCCAGATGCCGTGGCGGCGCGCGGCGTCCGCGAGGAAGCGCTGGATCGGGCCGTCCTGGTAGGGTTCGGCGAGTGCGAGCTTGTCGGTATCGCGGTGGCCCATGAAGCAGAAATACTCGGGCAGCAGCACGAGCTGCGCGCCTTCGCCGGCCGCTTCCGCGATCAGGCGGCGGGCTTCGGCGAGATTGCGCGTGACGTCCGGCGTGCTCACCATCTGCAGCGCGGCGACCCGAAAGGACGTGGCGGAACGGGTGTGGTCGGTCATCGCGGGATCGGTTGCGTCATAAATGGGGTGCGGCCCGGCAGCGCGCGAAACTCAGTGGCTCGTCGCATCGGCCGGACCGTGATTCATCTTACCCTGATCGCCCCGCACCCGCTCGATGTGCGGGTGCGCCCACGAGCCCGTGATCGCGTAGTCGAGCGCGAACGCGTGCGACAGCGTTTCCGACAGCGCGTAGTTCGCGGCCAGCACGCCGACGCCGAGCAGCGGATTGATGATCGCGGCCGCGATCGCCGCCGTGCCGGCACCGATCTTCGGTGCGACGTGCGCGTGCAGATCCTGCGTCTCGGTGCCGAGGTCGACCGCGCCGCGCACCGTCACGTTCGCGGGCGCCGTCGTCATCGAGAAGTCGTCGGTGCGCGCGATGCCGTTCGAGATCCGGCCGGTGCCCGTGATCTTGTCGAACGGCAGCCCCTTGCCGACCACGTCGCGGAAATTCAGCGTCAGGAAGCGCGCGAGGCTTTGCAGGCTCAGCACGCCGAGCAGCTTCGCGGCGCCCGGATCGACCTTCAGGATCTGCCCGTGTTCGAGGTCGACTGAGACCTGGCCGCCGAGCGACGGGAAGTCGACCGCGGTCGGGCCGCCGCGCCAGCCGACCTTGCCCGTTACCGTGCCGTGTCCGTCCGCGAGCGTGCGTGGCAGGCCGACGCGGTCGAGCAGCGCGCCCGCGTTGTCGATGTCGAGCTTGAAGTCGAACACGGTGCGGCGCGGCGCATCGTTTTCGTCGGCGCCGCGGGCGAGCGCGCGGCGCGACGTGCGCCAGTTGCCGGTGGCCGTCAGTTTCGCGGCGGGGTTCGACAGCTCCAGCTTGTCGAGCTGCCACACGGGCGTGCCGTCTTCGTCGATGTTGCGCGCGTTGACGACGAGGCGGCCGATGTCGTGGTCGCGCGCGACGACCTGGTCGACGATCAGGTCGATCGACGGTATCGGACGATCGGTCGGCGTCGGCAGGTTCATCGCGCGGCCGACGAGGTCGTGCTGCGCGCTGTCCGGAATCACGAGCTTCGCGAGCCGCGCGTTCAACACGCCCGCGCCGTTGTGGCCGCCGCCCGGCGCCCACGACAGGTAGCCCGACACCTGGTTCGACGCGATGTTCGCCTGCCACAGCTCGTCGACGTGCGACGCGCCGACGATCACGTTTTCCCAGTTGCGCTTGAGCAGCTTCAGCGTGCCGAAGTGGAGCGCGAAGCGCTTCGGCGCGAAACTCGCGAGATCGACGCGCGCCGGTGCCTGCGGCTCCGGCGCACGCGGCGTGTCGGGCTTCAGCGTGCGGGCGAGCGCAAGCCACGCGTCGGCATCGAGTTCGTCGACGTCGACGGCCGCGCTCACGCCTTCCTGCGGCATGTCGGGCATCCGGTGGATACCCATCGCGCCGCGCACCGCGCGCAGCGGCTGGCCGCGCGTCGCGTCGAGCAGGTAGGTCGCCGTCACGGGGCCGAGCGTCAGGTCGGCGTGCTCGAGGCGCTTGCCGTCGGCCTGCGGCGCCGGCTGCAGCGTGAAGCTGAACGGCATCGGCGTGCCGGCCGCCTTCGCGAACGGCGCCGGGAAGTTCAGCGCGACGCCCGTCAGGTCGGAGCGCGCGGTGACGTCGGGCAGGCGGCCCGGCGCGCCGCGCACCGCGACCTTGTACGGCGCGTCGCCGACCACATGCTCGAGCAGCGCCGCGGCCGCGCCGTGCAGGTTCAACCCGCGCGCGGCGTCGAGCGCGAGCTTGCCGTCGACGTCCACCGCGTACGGGCCGTGCGACTGGAAGCTGCCGTTCGCGCGCACCGGGCCGCCGAGGAAGCGCCCCGACAGGTCGTGCAGCGAAGCGCCGGCCTCGGTGAACCGGACGCTGCCGCGCAGCGCGGACAACGGCGGCACGCCGCTGGTCGACAGCGTGTTGCCGCCGAACGCGAGCGCGCCTTCGATGGCCGTGTGCTTGTGCGCGATGCGCTGCGGAATCGTCAGCATGAGCGACAGCGCCGCGGAGCCCTGCGCGTCGATCCGCTGCGCCAGGTGGCCGCTCATCGCGCCGAGCGAGCTGTTGTCCGCGTAATCGAGCAAGTCGGCGAGCGGGCCGTTCGCATGACCTTCGATCACGAGCGGCGAATCGGCCGGGCGGCCGAGATCGTCGATGCGGCCCGCAACCTTCGTCATCGCGACGCGTTTGTAGTGCGCGCGATCGATGTCGAAGCGCAGCTTGTTCTGTGCGAGCTCGAACACGCCGTCGATCCCGTCGAGCGCCGGCCAGACGCTCGGCGTGCCGTTCGCGAGCTTGCGCGGCGGGTACGGCGTCGGTTCGAAGCGGCCGCCGGTGAACGGCGCGACGATGTGGAACACGCCGGCGTCCGGCTCGTGTTCGAACGGGAATTTCTCGAGCGGGCCGCGGGCGACGATCGACGCGCCCTTGGTCACCTTGCCGTCCTGCAGCGCGTGGCCGAGATAGTCGCGCAGATGCTCGGACATCCCGGTCGGCAGGTAGCGCGGAATGCGCGCCACCGACGCGCGAGTGAAATCGGCGCGCAGGTCGAGCGAGCCGCGGCCGTGGCCGGGGTTCGTGTACGAGCCTGACACCGCGATTTCCGCATCGGGGTTCGAGACGAGCAGATCGGGCAGCGTCACGTCGACGCGTGCGTGCTTGTCGCCTGGCGCGGGCGTGATTACCCATTTGGCGTTGCCGCGCAGCCGGTCGAACGTCAGGCGCGGTTCGTCGAATTCGCCGGGCACCGTGACGGCCGCGTTGACCGTGTCGAAATGCGCGGCGCCGCCCGTCTCGTTCGCATCGACGCGGCCCCACAGGTTCTCGACGCCCGGCCAGCCGGCACGCGGGTGGCCGCGCGGCGACAGGCCGGGCGGCGGCTCCTGCGCGGCGAAGCTGATGCCCTGCAGGTCGCCGAGGAAGCGGTAGCGGACGATCGGCGCGGCGCCGGTGCGCCGCTCCTCGTCGGCGAGCTCGGCCCGCGCGGGTTTCGCGCGCTCGACCTCGATGTGATAGTTCGACACCATCCCGCGCGGGTCGAGCTTGATCAGCTCGTTGCGCAGGCGCGCCGGCAGCGGCAGCCCGCGGATGAACTCGCTGAGGATGCCGAGATCGACGCGGTCGCCGACGACGCTGATCAGTTGCCCCTGGCTGGCCGTCGGCACGCGGTAGCGGGCCGTCAGCGTCGACAGCGCGAGCGAGCGGGCGAGCGGCGTGCCGTCCGGCAGCGGCGGCTGGCCGAGTTCCGCGTGGAAGCGCGACAGGTGCAGCGTGTAGTCGTGCCCCGTGTCCATCGCCATGTCCCAGCCGAAGCCGACCGCCGGCACGTCGAGCCGCGGCTGCGTCGGCCGCACGCGCAGCGTGACGTCGGCGCCCTGCAGGTCGCCGCCCGCCGAGCGCAGCCGGCCGTCGCGGAAGGTTGCCCAGATCGCGTTGTCGATTCGGCCCGCATGGATCGTGAGCGGTATGTCGAGGTAGCGGGCGAGCGTCTGCAGGTCGACCGGGCCGGTCGACAGGTACGCGTCGCCGGTCCAGTTCGACGGCTTGCCGACCGGCGCGAGCGCCTTGTGCGTGAAGCGCGCGCGGAAATCGAGCGGGCCGAGCAGCAGCGTGCCGTTCGCGGGCGCCTGCAGCGCGGCCCGGTGCACGCGGCCGTCGTTGAGCACCGCGATCCGGATGCCCGACAGCACGAGCTCCGGTGCGGCGTGCTGCGCGTCGCGCCAGCGCAGCACGCCGCCGCGCAGCACGATCGCTTCCTGCTTCAGCAGCCACGTGCCGAACGTGTCGTTGCCGCCGTGGGTGGTCGCCACGCCGACGCCCGCGACGCTCAGCGAGCCGTCGGCCGCACGCGCGACGACGAGGTCGGGCTGGTCGACGATCAGGCTCGACAGCGCGGGCGACAGCCGCAACAGCGACATCCACGACAGCGCGGCCGTCGCGTGCGGCACCGACAGCGCGACCTTGCCGTCACGGCCGCGGATTGTCAGGTTCGTGAGTTCGACGCCCGGCTGCATGCCGGACCAGTTCGGGGAAAGCTTGCCGATCGAAAGCTGCGCGTGGAGCTTGTCGGACACGACGCGCTCGATGCGCGGGCGGAATTCGTCGATGCGGGGCAGCAGCACGTAGCGCAGCCCGAGGAACGCGCCGGCCGCAACGAAGTAAGTGCCGATCCCGACTGCCAGCGTCACCTTGAACACGCGACGCAGGACCGGATGATCGTGCTTCGGAGGTCCCGCTTCGGGCGCAGCTACGGCGGATTCCTGACGGTCGGACATGCGGCGGACGGGCGGCGATATGGTAGTTTTGCAGATTGACGTTGAAATGTATCACATGGGTTCGTGCCGGCGGCCGTTGCGGCAGCACGGCACGGGCTTTCCGGCGCGCGGTTTCGCGGCGGACGCAAGCGCGTCCCGCGATGCCGCGCCGAGTCCATGGGGCCGGCCGGCAGCGGGGCGCGCACGCGTATGCCCGCGCCGGCCGGCCTTACCGCCAGGCCCGCTTCTCGATGACCGACGCTTCCGCCCTGATCAGCACGTCCTATTCCCGTTATATCGCGCGCGCGGCCGCCGCGCGGCCCGCGCTGGCCGAGCAGGTCGCCGCGTGGGCCGCCGCGCCGCTCGCCCGCGCGCAGCTCGATGCGCGCCTCACCGAACTGCTCGCGATGCCGGACGGCGCGGCCGCGCCGTCCGAGGAGCAACTGAAGCGCGCGCTGCGGCAACTGCGCGCCGAGGCGTTCGGCGCGGTCGCGGAGCGCGACCTGCGCGGGCTGGCGGACGTCGCCGAGGTGACGGGCGCGATGACCGATCTCGCCGAAGTGGCCGTGCAGCGCTCGCTCGCGCTGCTGTCGGCTGAACTCGAGGCGCAGTACGGCGAGCCGCGCGGCGCCGACGGCCAGCGCGTCGTGCTTGGCGTGGTCGGGATGGGCAAGCTCGGCGGCCGCGAGCTGAACGTGTCGTCGGACATCGACCTGATCTTCGTATACGAGGACGACGGCGAGACGACCGGCGGCGCGCGCGCGCCGCTGTCCACGCAGGAATACTTCACGCGGCTCGGCCGGCGCCTGATCGGCGTGCTGTCCGAGGTCACGGCCGACGGCTATGTGTTTCGCGTCGACATGCGGTTGCGCCCGAATGGCGATTCGGGGCCGCTCGTGTGCAGCCTCGGGATGCTCGAGGAATATTTCTACGTGCAGGGGCGCGAGTGGGAGCGCTATGCGTGGATCAAGGGGCGGCTCGTGTCGGAAGGCGACAGCGGCGCGGCGCGGCGGCTGGAGTCGCAGCTCGAGTCGATCGTCAAGCCGTTCGTGTACCGCCGCTATCTCGATTTCGGCGTGATCGGCGCGATCCGTTCGCTGCACCAGCAGATTCGGCAGGAAGCCGCGCGCCGTGCGTCGATGCGGCCCGACAAGGCCGACGACATCAAGCTCGGCCGCGGCGGGATCCGCGAGATCGAGTTCAGCGCGCAGGTGTTCCAGCTGATCCGCGGCGGCCAGGATGCGGAGTTCCGCGTGCGGCCGACGCTCGCGGTGCTGCGCCATGCGCAGGCGCGCGGGCTGATCGGCGAGGACGTGCGCGCCGGCCTGACCGACGCCTACAACTTCCTGCGTACGCTCGAGCACCGGCTGCAGTACCGCAACGACGCGCAGACGCACGCGATGCCGGTCGAGCCCGATGAACGCGCGGCGCTGGCCGCGTCGCTCGGCTTTGCCGACTATGCGGCGCTGATGACGGTGCTGGACGAGTACCGGAACTTCGTCGAGGCGCAGTTCGACCAGATCTTCGCCGACAAGGTGAACGGTGCGCCGTGCGGCGCGGGCGAAGAGACGGCCGCCGCGTGGATCTGGAGCGGCGCGCTCGCCGACGACGGCGAGGACGACGCGCTCGCGGCCCGCCTCGACGGCCTCGGCTTCGCCGATCCGGCGGCGGTGCTCGCGCGGCTGCGCGCGATCTGGCAATCGTCGCGCTACACGGGCCTGCCGGAAAAGAGCCGGCACCGCTTCGACCGTGTCGCGCAGCGGGCGCTCGAGGCCGCGCCGCGGATCGACGCCGCGCGCCGCGACGACACGATCGTGCGCCTGTTCGACCTGCTCGAGACGGTCAGCCGGCGCGGCGTCTATCTCGCGCTGCTGACCGAATATCCTGCCGCGCTCGACCGCGTGCTGTCGGTGCTCGGCGCGACGCGCTGGGGCGGCGGTTACCTGATCCGCCACCCGCAGCTGCTCGACGAACTGCTCGACGACGAGGCGATCGCGAGCCCGTTCGACTGGCCCGTGTTCAAGGATGCGCTGCGCGCGCGCCTCGCGGCAGCCGACGGCCCCGAGCAACAGATGGACCTGCTGCGGCACGCGCAACACGCCGAGGTGTTCCGGATCCTGCTGATCGATCTTGCCGGGCAGCTTTCGGTCGAGCACGTGAGCGACCGGCTGTCCGAGCTGGCCGATGCGGTGCTCGACGTGACGATCGAGGTCGTCTGGTCGCAGCTCGCGAAGCGCCATCGCGACGTGCCGAAATTCGCGGTGATCGCGTACGGCAAGCTGGGCGGCAAGGAGCTCGGCTACGCATCGGATCTCGACCTGATCTTCCTGTACGACGACCCCGACGAGCGTTCGGCGGACGTCTACACGACCTTCACGCGGCGACTCATCACGTGGCTCACGACGGCGACCGGCGCGGGCGCGCTGTTCGACATCGACCTGCGGTTGCGGCCGAACGGCGAGGCCGGGCTGCTCGTCACCGATCTCGACGCGTTCCGCCGCTACCAGTTGCGCGAGGGCGACGCCGCGAACACCGCGTGGGTGTGGGAGCACCAGGCGCTGACGCGCGCCCGCTACAGCGCGGGCGACGCGCAGATCGGCGCGGACTTCGAGGCGATCCGGCAGCAGGTGCTGACGACGCCGCGCGACGGCGGCGTGCTCGCGAAGGAGATCGTCGACATGCGCGGCAAGGTGTTTGCCGGCCATCCGAACCAGACCGAGCTGTTCGACCTGAAGCACGATCGCGGCGGGATGGTCGACATCGAGTTCATCGTCCAGTACTGGGTGCTGCTGCACGCATCGAGCGACGCCGAGCTGATCCGCAACACGGGCAACATCGCGCTGCTGCGCGAGGTCGCGCGCTTCGGGCTGATGGGCGAAGACGAAGCCGAACGCGTCGGCGCGGCCTACCGCAAGTACCGGAAGCTGCAGCACAAGCTGCGGCTCGACGGGATGGAGAAGGCACGCGTCGATCCGGCCGAGGTGGCCGACGAGCGGACGGCCGTGACCGCGCTGTGGACGCGTGTGTTCGGGGCGGTTGAAACGAACGTTTGAACGAGGGCGGGGCGGGTTGCGGGCGCTTCATCCGCAGGCGCTCCGCGCTGAAAGCCGAACGGTGCGAGCCCGTTCGGCGTGGGCGGGACAGTCTGACGGCCGCGTCAGGCCGCCAGCATTTCCTTCGCGTGCTTGCGCGTCGTCGCCGTGATCTCGAGCCCGCCGAGCATCCGCGCGACTTCCTCGATCCGGTTGGCCCGGTCGAGTGCGACGACCGTCGACACCGTGCCGCCGCGGTCGTCGGCGCCTTTCGCGACCTGGAAGTGGTGGTCGCCGCGCGCGGCGACCTGCGGCAGGTGCGTCACGCACAGCACCTGGCGGTTGCGCCCGAGCTGGTGCAGCAGGCGGCCGACCACTTCGGCGACGCCGCCGCCGATCCCAGTATCGACTTCGTCGAAGATCAGCGTCGGCGTCGGGCTCGCCGCGCTCGCGATCACGGCGAGCGCGAGGCTGATCCGCGCGAGCTCGCCGCCCGACGCGACTTTCCCGAGCGGCCGCAGCGGCACGCCGGGGTGCCCGGCGACCCGGAACTCGACCTGCTCGAGCCCGTGCGGGCCGCCGTCGGCGAGCGGCACGAGCGCGACTTCGAAACTTCCACCCGCCATCGACAGTTCCTGCATGCCGGCCGTGACGGCCGTACCCAGCGCCTTGGCAGCCTGCGCGCGCGCCTTCGACAGGTGTTTTGCGTCGGCCAGGTACGCTTCCCGCGCCTTGGCCTGCACTGCCTCGAGCGCGCCGAGATCGGCGGCCGCGTCGAGCGCGGCGAGCTGCGCGCGGCGTGCCGCGTGTTCTTCGTGCAGCGTGCCGGGCGGCAGCCGGAACTTGCGGGCGGTCGAATGCAGCGCATCGAGACGCGTTTCGACCTGCGCGAGCCGCTCGGGATCGAGATCGACGCGCTGCGCATAGTGCGACAGCGAATAGACGGCTTCCTGCAGCTGGATCTCGGCCGGTTCGAGTGACGCGAGCGCGTCGCCGAGCGCGGTGTCGTAGTCGGCGAGGCTGCGCAGCTTCGACACGATCGCGCCGAGCTGCGCGAGCATCGCGTCGTCGGATTCGGACAGCGCGTTGAGCGCGCCGCGCACGCCTTCGATCAGGTTTGCCGAATGCGACAGGCGCTTGTGCTCGTTGCTGACTTCGTCCCATTCGCCGGCTTGCGGCGCGAGCTTGTCGAGTTCGGCGAGTTGCCATGCGAGCTTTTCGCGTTCGAGCTGCAGCTCGCGCTCGTGCGCCTTCGCGGCGTCGATCGCCTGCGTCGCGTCGCGCCAGACGCGCCACGCGCGCGCGACGTTCGCGGCATCGGCGACGAGCCCCGCGTGCGTGTCGAACAGCTCGCGCTGCGCATCGGGCCGCATCAGCAACTGGTGCGCGTGCTGGCCGTGGATGTCGACGAGCATCTCGCCGAGTTCGCGCAGTTGCGCGAGTGTCGCGCTGGTGCCGTTGATGAACGCGCGCGAACGGCCGTTCGCGTCGATCACGCGGCGCAGCATCACGGTGTCCTCGGCGTCGAACGCGTGTTCGTCGAGCCAGCGCGCGACGCGGTCGTGCGGCGTGAATTCGGCCGTGATGTCGGCGCGGCCGCAGCCGGTGCGCACGACGCTTGCGTCGGCACGTTCGCCGAGCGCGAGGGCGAGGGCGTCGATCAGGATCGATTTCCCGGCGCCGGTTTCGCCGGAAAAGACGGAAAAGCCGCTGTCGAATTCGAGATCGAGCGCGGCCACGATGACGAAGTCGCGGATCGAGAGGTGGCGGAGCATGGTGTCGGGCGGTGGGGCGTCAGGACGCCGTGTCGTCGTCTTCGTTCGACGCGTGTTCGTTCCAGTGCAGCTTTTTGCGCAGCGTCGTGTAATAGCTGTAGCCGATCGGGTGCAGGAACGGCACCGTGTGCTTCGAGCGGCGCACCTCGATCGTGTCGTTCAGTTCGAGCGAGGTAAACGACTGCATGTCGAAGTTCACGTTGACATCGCGCCCGCCGACGATCTGGATCGCGATCTTGGAATCGTCCGGCAGCACGATCGGCCGGTTCGACAGCGCGTGCGGCGCGATCGGCACGAGCACGATGCCCTGAAGCTGCGGATGGAGGATCGGACCGGCCGACGACAGCGCATACGCGGTCGAGCCCGTCGGCGTGGCGACGATCAGGCCGTCCGAACGCTGGTTGTACATGTACCGGCCGTCGACCGACGCGCGCAGCTCGACCATCCCGGAGAAGCCGCTGCGGTTCACGACGACATCGTTGAACGCGAGCGCGTGGTAGATCGGTTCGCCGTCGCGCATGATCCTGGCCTCGAGCAGCGAGCGCTCCTCGCGCTCGAACTTGCCCGCCAGCATCACGGGGACGAGCGCGTGCATGTCGGCCGCCGCGATGTCCGTGATGAAGCCGAGCCGCCCGTGGTTGATCCCGATCAGCGGTGTCCGGTACGGCGCAAGCTGGCGGCCGATGCCGAGCATGGTGCCGTCGCCGCCCAGCACGACCGCCACGTCCGCACGCGCCCCGATTTCGGCCGGGGTGAGCGCCGGATAGCCGGTGATGCCGAACTCGCGCGCGGTATCGCCTTCGAAGACGACCTCGAAGCCAAGCTTCGCTAGGCTGGCGGCCAGTGTGGCGAGCGGCTCGGCGATGCCAGGCGTGTTGCTCCGGCCGACGAGCGCGACAGTATTGAACTGATTACCGGTTTTCATGCCGGCATTACACCATAGCTCGTTGACGAAAAGAACCGGCTGTGCGACGACGGGGCCGGATCGGGCCGGCCCGCGCAACGTTGGCCGACGCCACTCGCCGCGGTCGCGCGGTTGCGCTAAAATTTTCCACCATGCTAGATCCTCGCGCACGAACCCTCCTGAAAACCCTGATCGAACGGTATATCGCCGACGGTCAGCCAGTCGGATCGCGCACGTTGTCCCGTTATTCCGGGCTCGAGCTGAGCCCGGCGACGATCCGCAACGTGATGTCCGACCTGGAGGAGCTCGGCCTCGTGTCGAGCCCGCACACGTCGGCCGGCCGCGTGCCGACGCCGCGCGGCTACCGGCTGTTCGTCGACACGATGCTGACGGTCGAGGCGCCGATCGACGCCGAGGCTGTCGCGCGGCAGGTGCAGAACACGCTGCAGGCCGGCGAGCCGCAGCAGCGGGTGGTCGCGGCCGCCGCGAGCGTGCTGTCGAACCTGTCGCAGTTCGCGGGCGTCGTGCTGACGCCGCGCCGCAGCCACGTGTTCAAGCAGATCGAGTTCATGCGCCTGTCGGACAAGCGCATCCTGCTGATCATCGTCACGCCCGAGGGCGACGTGCAGAACCGGATGCTCGCGACGCCGCGCGACTACTCGCCGTCGCAACTGACCGAGGCGTCCAATTACATCAACGCGCATTTCGCCGGCCTGTCGTTCGACGAGGTGCGCCGTCGCCTGCGCGACGAGATCGACCAGTTGCGCGGCGACATGACCACGCTGATGCACGCGGCCGTGACGGCCAGCACCGAGGTGCCCGACACCGAGGACACCGTGCTGATTTCCGGCGAGCGCAACCTGCTCGAGGTGGCGGATCTTTCCTCCGACATGGCGCGGCTGCGCAAGCTGTTCGACGTGTTCGACCAAAAGACGGGCCTCCTGCAACTGCTCGACGTGTCGAGCCACGCCCAGGGCGTGCAGATCTTCATCGGCGGCGAATCGACGCTCGTGCCGATCGAGGAAATGAGCGTCGTCACCGCGCCTTACGAGGTGAACGGACAGATCGTCGGCACGCTCGGCGTGATCGGGCCGACCCGCATGGCGTACAACCGCGTGATACCGATCGTCGACATCACCGCGCGCCTGCTGTCGCTCACGCTGAGCCAGCAGTAGCCACCCCGATCCCGCCCCGTCATCGTGCCGCGGCGCCGCCTGCGCCGACAGTCGGCCGAACGGCGCGGGGCGGCCCGCTATAATTGAGAGCCGTCCGGTCCCGTGCCCCGAGCACGTACTTGCCCATGCGTTTCGATCTTGAGCCGCCTTCGAGCACCGCGGCTGCCCATCGCATCGGTGTGCTGCTGATCAATCTCGGCACGCCCGACGCCCCCACGCCGCGCGCGGTGCGGCGCTATCTGGCCGAATTCCTGTCGGATCCGCGGGTCGTCGAAATCCCGCAGGCCGTCTGGCAGGTGCTGCTGCGCACGCTGATCCTGCCGCTGCGCGGCCGCGCGTCCGCGAAGAAATACGCGGCCGTCTGGCTGCCCGAGGGCTCGCCGCTGCGTGTGCACACCGAGCGCCAGACCGACGGCGTGCGGCACCTGCTCGTGTCGAACGGCTATCACGTGCTGGTCGACTACGCGATGCGCTACGGCAGCCCGAACATTGCGCACGCGCTCGCGCAGTTCAAGCGCTCGGGCGTCGAGCGCGTGCTGCTGATGCCGATGTATCCGCAATATTCGGCGTCGACCACGGCCACCGCATTCGATGCCGCATTCGACGCGCTCGCGCGCATGCGCAACCAGCCGGAGGTGCGCACGGTGCGGCACTACGCCGACCATCCGGCCTATATCCACGCGCTCGCCGAGCAGGTGCGCCAGTACTGGGCGCAGCACGGCCGGCCCGACTTCGCGGCCGGCGACAAGCTCGTGCTGAGCTTTCACGGCGTGCCGAAGCGCACGCTCGACCTCGGCGACCCCTATCACGACCAGTGCCAGCAGACGGGCGCGCTGCTGATGGCCGCGCTCGGACTGTCGACGACCGAATGCCGCGTCACCTTCCAGTCGCGCTTCGGCAAGGCCGAATGGCTGCAGCCTTACACGGCGCCGACGCTGCGGGGGTTCGGCGAGGCCGGCGTGCGGCGGGCCGACGTGTTCTGCCCCGGCTTCACGGCAGATTGCCTGGAGACGATCGAGGAGATCGGTATGGAAGTGCGCGACGAATTCCTCGCCGGCGGCGGCAAGACATTCCACCGCATTCCGTGCCTGAACGGCGCGCCCGCGTGGCTCGGCGCGATCGGCGAGATCGTCGCCGAGAACCTGCAGGGCTGGCCCGTCAGGGCCGCGCAGCCCGAAACGGTGAGCTGACATGGAGCGACTCCCGCGCTCACTTCATTCGCTGCGCCCCGCGGAGGCGGTCGGCCTCATCGGGGCGGCCCGGCGGAGGCTGACATGAACTACAAGATTTCCACGGAACCGGGCGCGAAGCTGCGCATCGACAAATGGCTGTGGGCGGCCCGGTTCTTCAAGACGCGCTCGCTCGCGACCGACGCGGTCGACAAGGGGCACGTGAAGATCGGCGGTGCGGCGATCAAGCCGGCGAAGGAGGTGCGCGTCGGCGACGAGGTCGAGATTGCGATCGACGGCATCGTCTGGCACATTGCCGTGCTGGGCGTGTGCGACGTGCGCGGGCCCGCGAGCGTCGCGCAGACGCTTTACGAGGAAACGGAAGCGGGGCGGGCCGCGCGGCTCGCCGAACTGGAGCGGCGGCGCACGTATCGCGAGCCGGCGGCCGAACTGCACGGCCGGCCGACGAAGCGCGACCGGCGCATCATCGACAGATTTTCTGGTGGGAGCTGAACATCTGGTCGAATGTCGCCCGCGCGCTTCCGTATTCGGTCGTGCGGTCGGTAACGGCTCCCGACAGGCAGATGGTGGTGGTGCCGGCAATGAGTACCAGCGCGACCACCGATATCGCAAAGGTCAGTTTCACGGTACTCCCCTCGAGAAGACGGGTGAAAACGGCGCCAGGTGGATGTAAGGCGACGGTCAGCTAGGGTAAACACGCTTTTTCGACGCTTGAGTGGAGTGTAGTGCAGCCGCGCTGTGCGCAGCTAGTACTTGCCTGGTAAGCGTTGTTACAGCTCGTTTCTCCCGGTCTGGCGAACTCTGCGGGCATGCACCGGCGAGACGCGCGGTTGTTTCGCGGCATTGGAGAATGCCGGCGAATAACCCTCTTGAAATCGCAGTTTTCGTCCTTATTTGCACCAGCAATGTGCGGTGCCGCCGGGTATACGGCCGGGCGGTTGCCGATTTGGCTTCAACCTCTAATCGACTTTCAGCGACATGGAAAATACGCAAGAGAACCCGGCTACCCGATCGGCCGAAGACATCGGCAGCGAGAAGCAGGCGGCGCAAGGCGCCGCTCCCGCCGCCGAAGCAGCCGACGCGGCGCTCGCGGAGGCTCAAGCAAAGGTCGCCGAGCTGCAGGAGAGCTTCCTGCGGGCGAAGGCCGAGACCGAGAACGTGCGCCGCCGCGCACAGGATGACGTCTCGAAGGCGCACAAGTTTGCAATCGAGAGCTTCGCGGAGCACCTGCTGCCGGTGCTGGACAGCCTGGAAGCGGCTGTCAGCGATACGTCCGGTGACATCGCGAAGGTACGCGAAGGCGTCGAACTGACGCTGCGCCAGCTGACGAGCGCGCTCGAGAAGGGCCGCGTCGTCGCGATCAACCCGGTCGGCGAGAAGTTCGATCCGCATCAGCACCAGGCGATTTCGATGGTGCCGGCCGAGCAGGAACCGAACACCGTCGTCGCGGTGCTGCAAAAGGGCTACACGATCGCCGACCGCGTGCTGCGTCCGGCGCTCGTCACCGTCGCGCAGCCGAAGTAAGGCAGCCGCGATGGTTCCCGCCGGCGTCGATCCGGCCGCGTTCGTCGCGTTCGACATGCAGGCGCTGGCCGCCGACACGTTCGATGCGGGGATCGAAGGCGCGGGCGATGCGCTCGCGGTGGTGCTCTTCTGGGGCGTCGACTGCTTCAACTGCGAGATCGCGAAGAAGGCGATGCTCGCCCAGCCCGACGCGATTCGCGCGCTGGACCTGAAGTGGTTCCATTGCAACGTGTACGAACACCATCAGCTCGGGCGCCGCTTCGGGCTGCACGGCGTGCCGACGTGGTTCTTCTTCCACCGCGGCAAGCGTCTCGGCCGCGCGACGGGCTGGCATGGCCTCGCGCAGTTCCAGGCGGCCGTTTCGGCGGCGCGCGCGAAGATCGCGTTGGCGGCGAGCCAAGAACCGGCGGCCGGCGATCCGGCGGCCGGCGATCCGGTAGCCGGCGGCGATTGAAAAAATTTAATATCCGCATCGCTTGTCGGGTCTTGAAAACGGGCCGGACGGACGCATTTCGGGAACAGAGTTGAATTCTGGCGCGCGAAACCGCCCAAAAAGGCGGGGTTTCGCGCAGCAAACAGGCATTTCTGGAGATTAGGAAAAATGGGAAAGATCATCGGTATTGACCTCGGCACCACGAACTCGTGCGTTGCCATCATGGAAGGCAACCAGGTCAAGGTCATCGAGAACTCGGAAGGCGCGCGCACCACGCCGTCGATCATCGCCTACATGGACGACAACGAAGTGCTCGTCGGCGCGCCGGCCAAGCGTCAGTCGGTGACCAACCCGAAGAACACGCTGTTCGCGGTGAAGCGCCTGATCGGCCGCCGCTTCGAAGAGAAGGAAGTCCAGAAGGACATCGGCCTGATGCCGTACGCCATCGTCAAGGCCGACAACGGCGATGCGTGGGTCGAGGCACATGGCGAAAAGCTCGCGCCGCCGCAGGTTTCGGCGGAAGTGCTGCGCAAGATGAAGAAGACGGCCGAAGACTACCTCGGCGAGCCGGTCACGGAAGCCGTGATCACGGTGCCGGCGTACTTCAACGACAGCCAGCGCCAGGCGACCAAGGACGCCGGCCGCATCGCGGGCCTCGAAGTCAAGCGGATCATCAACGAGCCGACGGCAGCCGCGCTCGCGTTCGGTCTCGACAAGGCCGAGAAGGGCGACCGCAAGATCGCCGTGTATGACCTCGGCGGCGGCACCTTCGACGTGTCGATCATCGAGATCGCGGACGTCGACGGCGAAATGCAGTTCGAAGTGCTGTCGACCAACGGCGACACGTTCCTCGGCGGCGAAGATTTCGACCAGCGCATCATCGATTACATCATCGGCGAGTTCAAGAAGGAGCAGGGCGTCGACCTGTCGAAGGACGTGCTCGCGCTGCAACGCCTGAAGGAAGCCGCCGAAAAGGCGAAGATCGAGCTGTCGTCGAGCCAGCAGACCGAAATCAACCTGCCGTACATCACGGCGGACGCGTCGGGCCCGAAGCACTTGAACCTGAAGATCACCCGCGCGAAGCTGGAAGCGCTGGTGGAAGACCTCGTCGAGCGCACGATCGAACCGTGCCGCATCGCGATCAAGGACGCGGGCGTCAAGGTGTCGGACATCGACGACGTGATCCTGGTCGGCGGCCAGACCCGCATGCCGAAGGTCCTGGAGAAGGTGAAGGAGTTCTTCGGCAAGGATCCGCGCCGTGACGTGAACCCGGACGAAGCCGTCGCGGTCGGCGCGGCGATCCAGGGCCAGGTCCTGTCGGGCGACCGCAAGGACGTGCTGCTGCTCGACGTGACCCCGCTGTCGCTCGGTATCGAGACGCTCGGCGGCGTGATGACGAAGATGATCAGCAAGA
The DNA here is from genome assembly GCF_025685725.1 of Burkholderia sp. BKH01. Lineage (NCBI taxonomy): Bacteria > Pseudomonadati > Pseudomonadota > Betaproteobacteria > Burkholderiales > Burkholderiaceae > Burkholderia > Burkholderia sp. BKH01. Next base: position 37,725 of record NZ_JAOTQT010000006.1, read on the forward strand.
ACACGACGATCCCGACGAAGCACGCGCAGGTGTATTCGACGGCGGACGACAACCAGGGCGCCGTGACGATCAAGGTGTTCCAGGGCGAACGCGAAATGGCGGCAGGCAACAAGCTGCTCGGCGAGTTCAACCTCGAAGGCATCCCGCCGGCACCGCGCGGCGTGCCGCAGATCGAAGTGACCTTCGACATCGACGCGAACGGCATCCTGCACGTCGGCGCGAAGGACAAGGCGACCGGCAAGGAAAACAAGATCACGATCAAGGCCAACTCGGGTCTGTCCGAGGCTGAAATCGACCAGATGATCAAGGACGCGGAAGCGAACGCAGCGGAAGACCACAAGCTGCGCGAGCTGGCCGATTCGCGCAACCAGGGCGACGCGCTGGTCCACAGCACGAAGAAGGCGCTCACCGAGTACGGCGACAAGCTGGACGCGGGCGAGAAGGAAGCGATCGAAGCGTCGCTGAAGTCGCTCGAGGAAGCGCTGAAGGACACGTCGGCCGACAAGGCTGCGATCGACGCGAAGGTCGAGGAGCTCGGCAAGGTTTCGCAGAAGCTCGGCGAGAAGATGTACGCCGACATGCAGGCCCAGCAGGCGGGTGCCGCCGGCGCGGCGGGTGCAGCGGAAGGCGCGGCCCACGCGGGCGGTGCGCAGCAGGCTGCCGACGACGTCGTCGACGCCGAGTTCAAGGAAGTGAAGAAGGACTAAGCCGGGTTGCAATGGCACCGCACGCCGCGCGCTCAAATGCGCGCGGCGTTGCCGACAAGCGGCTGAAAAGCGGTCTGTCTTTCCTTCCGGATGGCCGGATCGACTCCACGCCTGGCGGGCTTCGCGGCCCTCCGGGCACATTTGTTTTTTGGCGGGTGCTGCGCGAGCCGTCCGCGGACGGGCGCAGCGCCAGACGAGTCGAGAGACTTTACTGCAGGCGAAAGGAGCCGCCGCGTGCGCGATGCGTGGCGGCACAGTGAATCGATATGGCGAAACGGGATTACTACGAGGTTCTGGGCGTCGCGAAGAATGCGGGCGACGACGAAATCAAGAAGGCATATCGCAAGCTTGCGATGAAGTATCACCCTGACCGCAATCCGGACAACAAGGATGCGGAAGAGCATTTCAAGGAGGTGAAGGAAGCCTATGAAATGCTGTCGGACAGCCAGAAGCGGGCCGCGTACGACCAGTACGGCCACGCGGGCGTCGATCCGAACATGGGCGGTGCGGGCGCACAGGGCTTCGGCGGCTTCGCGGATGCGTTCGGCGATATCTTCGGCGACATCTTCGGCCAGGCCGCGGGCGGCGCCGCGCGCGGCGGCCGCGGCGGCCCGCAGGTATACCGCGGCGCCGATCTGCGCTACAGCATGGAAATCACGCTCGAGCAGGCTGCGCACGGTTACGACACGCAGATCCGCGTGCCGAGCTGGGTGTCGTGCGAGGTCTGCCACGGGTCGGGCGCGAAGCCCGGCACGAAGCCGGAAAGCTGCCCGACCTGTCACGGCCAGGGCACGGTGCGCATGTCGCAGGGTTTCTTCAGCATCCAGCAGACCTGCCCGAAGTGCCATGGCACGGGTACCTACATCCCCGAACCGTGCGTGCACTGCCACGGCTCGGGCAAGGTGAAGGAAACCAAGACGCTCGAAGTGAAGATCCCGGCCGGGATCGACGACGGGATGCGGATCCGCTCGGCCGGCAACGGCGAGCCGGGCATCAACGGCGGGCCGCCGGGCGACCTGTATGTCGAGATCCATATCAAGCCGCACGCGGTGTTCGAGCGCGACGGCGACGATCTCCACTGCCAGATGCCGATTCCGTTCACGACCGCCGCGCTCGGCGGCGAGATCGAGGTGCCGACGCTGGCAGGCCGTGCGTCGTTCCCGGTGCCGGAAGGCACGCAGTCGGGCAAGACGTTCCGCCTGCGCAGCAAGGGCATCAAGGGGCTGCGTTCGAGCATCGCGGGCGATCTGTACGTGCACGTGCAGGTCGAGACGCCCGTGAAGCTGACCGACCACCAGCGCGAACTGCTCAAGCAGTTCGAGAAGTCGCTGGCCGAGGGCGGCGCGCGTCACAGCCCTCAGAGCAAGAGCTGGTTCGACCGTGTGAAGAGCTTCTTCGAGTAATGGCATGACTGAAGGCAACGAGAGCGCGTCGTTCGCGCTCTTGGACGATTGCGACTCGACCGCGTCCGCGCGGTCGAGTCGTTTGTATTCCGGCTTCGTGCGCGAACGCGTGTGCACGGATCCGGCGCGGCTCGACGAAATCGACGCAGCGGTCGCGCAGGACCTGCGCGACGGGCTGCATGCGGTAGTCGTCGGCGATTACGAATTCGGACGCAACCTGCAACGGGCGCAGCCGGGCAATGCCCCGCTGCGCTTTTTGCTGTACGCGCGCTGCGAGCACCTGTCGCGCGACGAAGTCGACACGTGGCTCGCGCAGCAGGACGGCGGCGGCACGCCGTCGATCGCGGGCGTCGCGCATGTCGCGAAGAGTGTGTCGCGCGACGCGTTCGATGCGGCGATCGCAGCGGTGCACGACGCGCTGCGCGCGGGCGATTCATACCAGATCAACTACACGTATCGGCTGAATTTCGACGTCTTCGGCACGCCGCTTGCGCTGTACAGGCGGCTGCGCGCGCGCCAGCCCGTGCGTTATGGCGCGCTGATCGCGCTGCCCGGCGGCGCGTGGGTCGTGTCGTGCTCGCCGGAACTGTTCGTCGAGAAGCACGGCGACGTGCTGCGCGCACGGCCGATGAAGGGCACCGCGCCGCGTTCGGCCGATCCCCGCGAAGATGCGGCGGCTGCCGCGTTCCTCGCGAGCGATCCGAAGAACCGCGCGGAAAACGTGATGATCGTCGACCTGCTGCGCAACGACGTGTCGCGGATCGCGCGCACCGGTACGGTCAGCGTACCGGCGCTGTTCTCCGTCGAACCGTATGCGTCGGTGTGGCAGATGACGTCGACGGTCGAGGCAGGCTGGCGCGACGGCACGACGTTCGCGCAGATGCTGCGCGCGCTGTTTCCGTGCGGATCGATCACGGGCGCGCCGAAGCACATGACGATGCAGTTGATCGACGCGATCGAGTCGACGCCGCGCGGGCTCTATACGGGCGCGATCGGCTGGCTCGACGCGCCGAAGGAAGGCGCCGGCTCCGATGCGCCCGGCAATCACGCTGCCGGTTGCGGCGATTTCTGCCTGTCGGTCGCGATCCGCACGCTGACGCTGGATGCTACCGGCGAAGGCGTGGCCGCCGCCGATACCGGAGCACGCGATCCGGCAACTGCAACCGCCGGCCGGCGGCGCGGCACGATGGGCGTCGGCGCGGGCATCGTGCTCGACAGCGTCGCTGCCGACGAATATGCGGAGTGCGAATTGAAGGCGCGATTCCTGACGGACGCCGATCCCGGCTTCCAGTTGTTCGAAACGACCGCCGCCACGCATGCGGACGGCATCCGGCATCTCGATCGGCATCTCGCGCGGCTGCAGCGCAGCGCGGAGGCGTTCGGCTTCCGCTTCGACGTTGATGCGTTGCGCCGCGAGATCGACGCGCGCTGCGCGGCGCTCGACGGCGACGGCGCTTACCGGATGAAGCTCTCGCTCGCGAAGGATGGCACGGTCGAGATCGTCGCGGTGCCGCTCAAGCCGCTGCCGGCGGGGCCGGTCGGCGTGCTGCTGGCGTCCGCGCACGGATTCGCGCCGACCCGCGCGAGCGATGCGCTGCTGCTGCACAAGACGACGCGCCGCGCCGAATACGACCGCGCGTGGCAGGCGGCGGAGGCGCTCGGCGGTTTCGACATGCTGTTCGTCAACGAGCGCGGCGAGGTGACGGAAGGCGGGCGCTCGAACCTGTTCGTGAAGCTCGACGGCCAGTGGGTGACGCCGCCGCTGGCGTCCGGCGTGCTGCCGGGCGTGATGCGCGGCGTGCTGCTCGATGATCGCGCGTTCGGTGCGACGGAGCGCGTCGTGACTTGCGACGATCTTGCGCGCGCGCAGGCGCTGCTGCTGACCAATGCGTTGCGCGGCGCGCTCGACGCGGTATTGAAGTAACGAAGCGATGGAACGGGCACCGCGCTCGCGCCGGTGCCGCGATGCTTTTCGCCGATGCAGCGTAGCAACGAAAAGCGCGGCGCCCCGCAAAGGGCGCCGCGCTTTTTTCATATCCGGGTGCCGGCGAACGCGCCGCCTGCCGTACACGTCAGAACGAATGTTCCGGACCGGGGAACGAACCGTCCTTCACCGCGCGCACGTACGCTTCGACGGCCGCCTGGATGTTTGGCTGGCCCTGCATGAAATCCTTCACGAAGCGCGGCCGCTTGCCGGGGAAGATCCCGAGCATGTCGTGCAGCACGAGCACCTGCCCCGAGCAGTCCGCGCCAGCGCCGATGCCGATCGTCGGAACGCGCAGCATGTGCGTGACCTCGGCCCCGACGAGGGTCGGCACGGCCTCGAGCAGGACGACCTGCGCGCCGGCCGCTTCGACCGCGCGCGCGTCGCGCAGCAACTGCGCCGCGCCAGCCTCGGTCTTGCCCTGCACCTTGAAGCCGCCGAACGCGTGCACCGATTGCGGCGTGAGGCCCACGTGCGCACACACGGGCACCGCGCGCTCGACGAGGAAACGAATCGTGTCGGCGAGCCATTCGCCGCCTTCGAGCTTGATCATCTGCGCGCCCGCGCGCATCAGCTTGACGGCGCTCGCGAATGCGTCGGACGGCGTGCCGTACGTGCCGAACGGCAGGTCGGCCATGATCAGCGCGCGCGGCTGCGCGCGTGCGACACAGGCCGTGTGATACGCGATGTCGTCGAGCGTGACGGGCAGCGTGGTCGTGTGGCCCTGCAGCACGTTGCCGAGCGAATCGCCGATCAGCAGCACGTCGGCGCCCGCGCGATCGAGCAGCGCGGCAAAGCTCGCGTCGTAGCAGGTCAGCATCGCGATCTTCTCGCCGGCGTCGCGCATTGCCTGCAGCTTGGGTACCGTCACGGCAGGCCGGCTCGATTCCTGGAGATAGGTCATGGGAAATCCGGTTCGATGGGTGAAGAACGACAGGCGGGACGCGTCAGCGCGTCGTCTCGCCCTTGACGAAGAATTCCTTGCGGCCGCGCATCGTCTCGATGCGCTCGATCAGCAGCGCAAGATCTTCGGGGGAATCCAGCGGGTTCAGGTGTTCCGCGGCGACCGTCAGCACCGGCGTGCGGTCGTAGTGGTAGAAGAATTCGTTGTACGCGTCGACGAGCGAGCGCAGGTACGCGTCGCTGATCTGCAGCTCCATCGGCAGCCCGCGCTTCTGGATGCGCGAGAACAGCACTTCGGGGCTGGCCTGCAGATAGACGACGAGATCGGGCGACGGCGCCTGCGGCAAGTCCACGTGCGTCGCGATCGACCGATAGAGTTGCCATTCGTCTTCCGGCAGGTTCAGCCGCGCGAAGATGTCGTTCTTCTGCGGCATGAAATCGGCGATCACGGGGCGGCCCGTTTCCAGTGCGCCGACCAGCTCGCGCGCCTGCTGCGCGCGCTGCAGCGCGAACGACAACTGCACGGGCAGCGCGTAGCGCGCGGTGTCGCGATAGAAGCGTTCGAGGAACGGGTTGTCCTGCGGGCGTTCGAGCAGCGTCTGCATCGACCAGCGCTCGCCGAGCAGGCGCGCGAGCGTCGTCTTGCCGACGCCGATCGGCCCTTCGATCACGAGATAGCGGTACGGGGCACGCAGGTCGGGTGCGGTGACGGTCAGCGGAGTCGGGTTCATCGGCAGCGGTTCTTGTCGGTGTCGTCGCCGGCCGCGAGCGCCTTTTGCATCAGGCACTGGCAGGTCTGCACCTTTTCGACGCGCTGGTCCGCGACGGCGGCGAGGAACGCATCGGCGCGGCCGCGCGCGGGGATGTCGAGCGCCGGCTCGATCTCGACGAGCGGCACGAGCGCGAACGCGCGGTCGGTGAGGCGCGGGTGCGGGACGATCAGGTCGGGTTCGTCGATCGAGTCGGCGCCGAACAGCAGGATGTCGAGGTCGAGCGTGCGCGGCGCATTGCGATACGGGCGCTCGCGCCCGAAGTGATGTTCGATCTTCTGGCAGAGCGCGAGCAGCTCGCGAGCCGACAGCGTCGTGTCGAGCTTGACGGCGCAGTTGTAGTAGTCGTCGCCGCCCGCTTCGAACGGCGCGGTGCGATACAGGCTCGATTTGCCGAGGATCGAGATGGTGCGCTGCTGTGCGAGGCACACCACCGCGTCCTTCAGGGTCTGGCGTGCATCGCCGAGATTCGCCCCCAGTCCGATATATGCAACCGTCATGGCATCACTTCCTACGTCGTTCGCCGGCGCGCGCGTCAGTCGTCGGCACCGCCCGCGGTGTCCGGCGCCTGCTCGGCGGCACCTTCACCCGGCTTGCGGTTTCGCGCACCGCCGCGGCGGCGCCGCTTGCGGGGCGATTTTTCCTTCGAGCCGCCCTGCGTCAGCAATGCCTCGCGGGCAGCCGCGTCGCCTTCGATGAAATCCGTCCACCACTGTCCGACTTCCGCATCGAGCTCGCCGGATTCGCAGCGTAACAGGAGGAAATCATACCCCGCTCTAAACCTTTGGTGTTCCAGCAGCCGCATCGCGCTGCGGCCCGAGCGTTTCTCGAGGCGCAACTGCAGGCCCCAGATCTCGCGCATGTCGGCCGAATAACGCTTGTGGATCGCGAGTTTCTCGGTCTGCATGTCGATCACGTCGTCCATCGCGCGATGGAGCGCCGGCACCGGGATCTCGCCTTCGGCCGTGTATTGCTCGAAGCGCTGGCGCATGTCGTGCCACAGCAGCGTCGCGAACAGGAAGCCCGGCGATACCGTCTTGCCGGCGCGCACGCGCGCGTCGGTATTGTTCAGCGCGAGCGTGATGAACTTCTCGCCCTGCGGCTGTTCGAGCACGACGTCGAGCAGCGGTAGCAGCCCGTGGTGCAGGCCTTCCTTGCGCAACTGCTTCAGGCACGCGAGCGCGTGGCCCGACAGCAGCAGCTTCAGCATTTCGTCGAACAGGCGCGCGGCCGGCACGTTGTTGATCAGGTCGGCGAGCGCGTTGATCGGCTCGCGCGTGTGCGGCTCGATCTCGAAGCCGAGCTTCGCCGCGAAGCGCACGACGCGCAGCATCCGCACCGGATCCTCGCGGAAACGCGTGGCCGGATCGCCGATCATCCGCAGCAGGCGGGCGCGCATGTCGGCCATCCCGTCGTGGTAGTCGAGCACCGTCTGCGTCGACGGGTCGTAGTACATCGCGTTGATCGTGAAGTCGCGGCGCGCGGCATCTTCGTGCTGCTCGCCCCACACGTTGTCGCGCAGCACGCGGCCGCTCGCGTCGACGGCGTGCGTGCGGCGATCGAGTTCGTCGCGCTTCAGGCGCTTCGGCGGCTCGGCCGACGCGGCAGCCTCGGGCGGCGCGTCGACCAGCGCGCGGAACGTCGATACCTCGATCAGTTCCTGGCCGAACTGCACGTGGACGATCTGGAAGCGGCGGCCGATCAGGCGCGCGCGGCGGAACAGGCGCTGCACCTCGGTCGGCGTCGCGTCGGTCGCGACGTCGAAGTCCTTCGGCGCGATGCCGAGCAGCAGGTCGCGAACCGCGCCGCCGACGATGAACGCGCGAAAGCCTGCCTGCTGCAGCGTGTCGGTCACGCGCACGGCATTCCTCGAGATCAGCGACGGATCGATCTGGTGCACGCTGGCCGGCACGACGGTCGGCTCATGGTTGCTGCGCGGTTTCTTCGCGCCGCCGCCGCGGGTGCCTTTTGCGGGGCGCAGGGCAGCAGGGGCCGCTTCGTCGGCCTGAGCCGCTTCGGGGGGCGTTTGCTGGGCTTCGTCCTGGCCGAGCAGCTTGCGGATGAATTTTTTGATCACGACGTTCAGAATAAATCGAGGATACGCCAGCCGCGGTTGCTTGCATGCGCACGCAGCGTGTCGTCAGGGTTGGTCGCGATCGGGTCGGTGACTTTCTCGAGCAGCGGGATGTCGTTGTGCGAGTCGCTGTAGAAGTAGCTGTGCGCGAAGTCGTCCCAGTGCTTGCCGAGCGACGCGAGCCATGCTTCGGTACGCACGATCTTGCCTTCACGATAGCTCGGCGTGCCGGTCGGTCGGCCCGTGTACGGCGAATCGGGATGCCCGTCGGTCGTTTCGACCTCGCATGCGATCAGCGTGTCGACGCCGAACGCGGTCGCGATCGGGCGCGTGATGAATTCGTTGGTCGCCGTCACGACGCAGCACAGGTCGCCCGCGTCGAGGTGCTTGCGAACGAGTTCGAGCGCGGCGGGCGTCATCGCGGGCCGGATCACCTCGTGCATGTACTGCTCGTGCCATTCGGCGAGCTGCGCGCGCGAATACTTCGCGAGCGGCGTGAGCATCGCCGTGAGGTACGCGTGGATGTCGAGCTTGCCGGCCTTGTAGTCGGCGAAGAACTGATCGTTCTGACGCGAGAAGCTTTCCGCGTCGACGATGCCGAGCTTCACCATGAAGCGACCCCATTCGTGGTCGCTATCGGTCGGGATCAGCGTGTGATCGAGGTCAAAGAGTGCCAGATTAGTCATGGAAGCGCATTTTACTCGAAGCGGTTCGGGCCCGTGCCCGGTGGTGTGATGTCGTCGCCGGGACGCGCGAGCATGCGGCGCAGCAGCGGCAGCGTGACGGCGCGTTTCTGCTCGAGCGAGAAGCGGTCGAGCGCGTCGAGCAGCGCCATCAGGCTCGGCATGTCGCGGCGGAAATGGGTCAGCAGGTAGGCGGCGATGTCGTCGGTGAGCGCGATCCCGCGCTCCTTCGCCGCGAGCTTGAGCACGGCGATCTTGCCGGCGTCGGACGGCGGCGACAGGTGGAACACGAGCCCCCAGCCGAGGCGCGTGCGCAGATCCTCGCGCACGTCGAGCGCGAGCGGCGCCGCGGGGCCCGCCGCGACGAACGCGCTCGACGGATGTGCGCGGACTTCGTTGAACAGGTTGAACAGCGCGACCTGCTGCGTGTCGGTCATCCGGTCGCAGTCGTCGATCGCGTAGATGCCGATGCGCGGGTCGAACGTGAACGCGCCGAGCGGGCTCTGCGGCGTCAGATAACGCGCGTAGCCGTACGACGCGTCGCTCACGAGCGCCTGCAGCAGGTGGCTGCGGCCGCTGCCGGGCTCGCCCCAGATGTAGAACGACCGGTCCGGCACGGGGCCTGCCGCGAGCGCGAGGTCGAGCTTCTGCAGCCGCGTGACGAGCTCGTCGTTCTCCTCGCTCATGATGAAGTTGTCGAACGTGGCCGGCGGCGGCGTGCCGAGATCGAGCGTCAGTTGACGGGACACAGTCACAATGCGGGTCGGTTGAGAATACGCGTGCCGTACGCCGGGCACGCGCCGGGGACTGCAACTCCGTGGGCTGCACGCGCGACCGCACGCACGGCGGCATGCCGGTTTCGGCGCGGCTCGCTGGGCGATGAAAACGGGGACGTGTTGACCAAGATGCAATCCCTGACGATTCGGTGCTGGGAATTCCGGCCAACGGGCCGGCTTCGGGTAAAATCGCATTTTACCGACCTTCTCGCATTCCCCCATGAATCCTCCGAAATCCGCTCCCGACGCTCAGGGTCTGTCCTATCGCGACGCAGGCGTCGACATCGACGCAGGCGACGCGCTCATCGACAAGATCAAGCCTTTTGCGAAGAAAACCCTGCGCGACGGCGTGCTCGGCGGCATCGGCGGGTTCGGCGCGCTGTTCGAAGTGCCGAAGAAGTATCGCGAGCCCGTGCTCGTGTCGGGCACCGACGGCGTGGGCACCAAGCTCAAGCTGGCGTTTCATCTGAACAAACACGACACGGTCGGCCAGGATCTGGTCGCGATGAGCGTGAACGACATCCTCGTGCAGGGCGCCGAGCCGCTGTTCTTCCTCGACTACTTCGCGTGCGGCAAGCTCGACGTCGACACGGCCGCGACGGTCGTCAAGGGCATCGCGCAGGGTTGTGAACTGTCGGGCTGCGCGCTGATCGGCGGTGAAACGGCCGAAATGCCGGGCATGTACCCGGACGGCGAATACGATCTGGCCGGCTTCGCGGTCGGCGCGGTCGAGAAGAGCAAGATCATCGACGGCAGCACGATCGCCGAAGGCGACGTGGTGCTGGGCCTCGCATCGAGCGGCATCCACTCGAACGGCTTCTCGCTCGTGCGCAAGATCATCGAGCGCGCGAACCCCGACCTGTCGGCCGATTTCCACGGCCGCTCGCTCGCCGACGCGCTGATGGCACCTACGCGCATCTACGTGAAGCCGCTGCTCGCGCTGATGCAGAAGCTGTCGGTGAAGGGCATGGCGCACATCACGGGCGGCGGCCTCGTCGAGAACATTCCGCGCGTGCTGCGCGAAGGCCTCACCGCCGAGCTGGACCAGAAGGCCTGGCCGTTGCCGCCGCTGTTCAAGTGGCTGCAGGAGCACGGCGGCGTCGCCGACGCGGAAATGCACCGCGTGTTCAACTGCGGGATCGGCATGGCCGTGATCGTCGCGGCGGCCGATGCCGACGCAGCGATCGCCGACCTGACCGCCGCCGGCGAACAAGTGTGGAAGATCGGCACCGTGCGTGCGACCCGCGAAGGCGAGGCGCAGACGGTTGTGGTCTGACGCACCGCCAGCAGCAGATGCAGCAGGGAAAGCCGCCCGGAGTCGATCCGGGCGGCTTTTTTTTGGGGCGCCGCGCGGCGCCGATGAAGGAGGGACGACGATGACCGAAGACGAACGTGCGATCCGCGAGCTCGTGGAAAACTGGTTCGTGTCGAGCCGGCGCGGCGATCTGGCGACCGTGCTCGACCTGATCGCCGACGACGCGATCTTCATGGTGGCCGGCAAGCCGCCGTTCGACAAGGCGGCGTTCGCGGCCGCGTCGCGCGAAGCGAATGCGGGTGCGGGTGCGGAGCACGCACCGAAGGTCGACGGCCGCTACCGGATCGACGAGCTGCGCGTGATCGGCGACTGGGCGTACATGCGCAATTTCCTCGAGATCGACGCGACGCCGCCGGGCGGCGAAACGATCCGCCGCTCGGGCCATACGCTGACGATCCTCCGCAAGGCCGACGGCCGCTGGCAGCTCGTGCGCGATGCGAATCTCGTGACGCTCGCGCACTGAGTTCGGCGACGAGCACGGCGATGAGCGAGGCGGCGTCCGCCGCCGCTCAAGCGGACGGCCGCGGTGCGCCCGCCGGCCGCGTGCCGGCCAGCAACGGCGGCACGAGCAGATAGAGCAGCGCGGCTGCGGCCCATACGAGCCCCGGCCAGGTCGCGCGCGTCGCCGCATAGGTCGCGGTGACGACCAGCGGGCCCGCCACGCCGATCAGGCTGGCCACGCTCGCGAGCGTGCCCTGCAGTTCGCCCTGACGCGCATCGTCGACCTGCCGCGCGAGCATCGCCTGCAGCGCCGGCAGCGTCATGCCGCCCGCCGCGAACAGCGGCAGCAGCGCGAACGGCACCCATACGGCGGTCGCGAACGCGATCGCCGCGAGCCCGAGCGCGTCGCCCGCGAGGCCCAGCGCGAGCGCGCGGCGCTCGCCGAGCCGCGCGATCAGCGGCCCGATCGCGAACGCCTGCGCGAGCGCGTGGCACGCGCCGTAGCCCGCGAGCGACAGCCCCGCGATCGGCGTCGACCAGCCGAAATGTTCCTGGCCGTACAGGATCCACAGCGTCGCGGGCGCTTGCGACACCAGCGCGACGATCACGTAGATGCCGATCAGCGGCATGAGCGCGGGTGCGCCGCTCAGCCGGCGCAGGCTCGCGAAGGGGTTGAGCGCGGCGACCGCGCGGCCTGCGAGGGCCGAACGCGGCCGCGATTCCGGCAGCGCGCGCCATACGAGCACGAGATTCAGCGCATTGAGCAGCGCGGCCGCGACGAACGGCGCGCGCAGGTGCAGCGCGCCCAGCAGCCCGCCGATCAACGGGCCCGCGATGAAGCCGATACCCATCATCGCGCCGAGCTGGCCGAAGCGCCGTGCACGGTCGGGTTCGGCCGTGACGTCGGTGACGTACGCGGTCGCGACCGCGACGTTGGCGCCCGTGATGCCGGCGATCAGCCGCCCCGCGTAAAGCCACGCGAGCGTCGGCGCGAGCGCCATCAGCAGGTAGTCGAGCGCGGCGCCCGCGAGCGACGCGAGCAGCACCGGCCGGCGGCCGAAACGGTCGCTCAGCGCGCCAAGCAGCGGCGCGCACAGGAACTGCGCGAACGCGTACAGCGCGAGCAGCACGCCGTAGTGCGTGTCGGTGCTGCCCGCGCCGGCGAGCGAGTGCAGCAGGCCGGGCAGGATCGGCATCACGATCCCGACGCCGATCGCGTCGAGCAGGACCGTTGCCAGGATGGCAATCAGGGACGGATTCAAGAGGGTGACTCTATCGGTGATAGAGTGGTGATTATTCCATGGTTTCCCTATCGGTGATAGAGATGAAGGACACAGGGGCGCGATTGACGCGCGACACGGTATTGCGCGCGGCGCTCGAACTGCTTGATGAAGTCGGTATCGACGGGTTGTCCACGCGGCGGCTCGCCGAGCGGCTCGGCGTGCAGTCGCCAACGCTTTACTGGCATTTCAAGAACAAGGCCGAACTGCTCGACGCGATGGCCGAAGCGATCATGCTCGAGCGCCACGGCGCGTCGCTGCCGCGGCCGGGCGAAGCGTGGGATGCGTGGCTTGCCGACAACGCGCGCAGTTTCCGCCACGCGCTGCTCGCTTATCGCGACGGTGCACGCCTGCATGCCGGTACACGGCCGCGTGCGCTGCATTTCGGTTCGATCGAACGCAAGGTCGCGCTGCTCGGCGAAGCGGGCTTCGCGCCGGACGAAGCCGTCGACGTGATGTATGCGCTCGGCCGCTTCGTGGTCGGATGGGTGCTGGAAGAACAGGCGGAGCAGGACGGCGAGGCCGATGCGCCGCTGCCGGACGCGGCCGAGTATCCGCTGCTTGCGAAGGGCTGGGCCGCGCTGCGCGAGCGCGGCGGCGAAGAAGCGTTCGAGCGCGGCGTCGCGCTGTTCGTCGACGGCGCCCGCGCGCATCTGGCAGCGCGCCGGCACGGCTGACGCGGGCTGCCGGCGGGCCGCTCAGCCCGGCATGCGGCCGTCGAGCACGCGTTCGAGTGCGTCGAGCGCGCGGGCCGTCGAGTCCGGCGCGATGCAGTCGACGACGATCCGCTCCGGCATCGAGCGCAGCCACGTGAGTTGGCGCTTGCAGAGCTGGCGCGTCGCGAAGATGCCCTTGTCGCGCATCGTCCGGTAGTCGGTGTCGCCGTCGAGGAATTCCCACGCCTGCCGGTAGCCGACGCAGCGCATCGACGGCAGGTCGGGATGGAGGTCGTCGCGACGGCGCAGCCGTTCGACTTCGTCGATGAAGCCCGCGTCGAGCATCGCGTCGAAGCGCTGCGCGATCCGTGCGTGCAGTACCGCGCGATCCGACGGTTCGAGTGCGACCGGCACGAAGCGGTAAGCGGCGGCCGCATCGTTCGCGCGGCGCGGCGCGGCAAGCAGCGCCGACATCGGCTGCCCGCTCAGCATGAAGATTTCGAGCGCACGCTGGATCCGCTGCGAATCGTTCGGCGCGAGCCGCGCGGCCGTGTCGGGATCGACCTGCGCGAGCCGCGCGTGCAGTGCGGGCCAGCCGTCGCGCGCGGCGTCGGCGTCGAGCTGCGCGCGCACGTCCGGATCGGCGCCCGGCAGGTCGTTGAGCCCCTGCGTCAGCGCCTTGTAGTACAGCATCGTGCCGCCCGCGAGCAGCGGCGTGCGGCCGCGCGCGGCGATCTCGCCGATCAGGCGGAGCGCATCCGCGCGGAATTCCGCGGCCGAATACGCATCGGCCGGGTCGATGATGTCGATCAGGTGATGCGGCACGCTCGCGCGCTCTTCGCGAGTCGGCTTCGCGGTGCCGATATCCATGTCGCGGTAGACGAGCGCCGAATCGACGCTGACGATCTCGATCGGGCGGCGCGCGGCGAGCGCCAGCGCCGCGGCCGTCTTGCCCGAAGCGGTGGGGCCGAGCAGGCAGGCGATCGTCGTCGGGGTGGAGGGCGGTACCGCGCTCATTGGCCGCGCATGAACAGGCGGTCGAGATCGTTCAGCGTGAGCTGATACCACGTCGGCCGGCCATGATTGCATTGGTCCGCGCGTTCGGTCGCCTCCATCTGGCGCAGCAGCGCGTTCATCTCGTCGAGCGTCAGGCGCCGGTTCGCGCGCACCGCGTGGTGGCACGCGAGCGTGCCGAGCAGTTCGTGCTGGCGCTCGGTGAGCACGCGCGAGCCGCCGAACGCGTGCAGGTCGGCGAGCACCGCGCGCGCGAGCGACTGCAGGTCCGCATCCTTCAGCAGCGCCGGCACCGCGCGGATCGCGAGCGTCGTCGGCGACAGCACCGCGAGATCGAAGCCGAGCGATTCGAGCGTGTCGCGTTCCTCCTCGACCGTGCCGATCTCGATCGGCGTGGCCGTCATCGACACCGGCAGCAGCAGCGATTGCACGGCGACCGAGCGATCGGCGAGCGCGTTCTTGAACTGTTCGTACAGGATCCGCTCGTGCGCCGCGTGCATGTCGACGATCACGAGCCCGTGCGCGTTCTGCGCGAGCACGTAGATGCCGTGAATCTGGCCGAGCGCGAAGCCGAGCGGCTGCTCGTCGTGCGCGGTGGCGGCGATCGGCGATGCGGCGAAGCCCGGCAGCGGCGCGCCCGGCGCGTCGGCCGAATCGCGGGTAACGGTCGTCGTGCCGTCCGGCGTGCCCGCGCCGCTGTCCTTGCGGCCGAACAGCGCGTCGTAGAGGGCGAGCGGCTGCGCGACGGGCAGCGTGCCCTGCGTCATCCGTGCCTGGCGCATCCAGGTGTTGCCCGCCGCCGACGACGACGGCGACGAGAAGCCGCTGCCGCCGGTGGCCGGGCCGTGGCCCTGGCCGAGCGGTGTGTCCAGGAACGACGCGGGCCCGCGCGGCGCGGGTTCGATATGCGCGGCATGCCCGCCCGCGGTGGTTTCCGGCGACGCGCCCGCGTGGCGCGCGAGCGCGCGCTGGACCGCGTGGAACACGTACTGGTGGATCGAGCGCGAATCGCGGAAGCGCACCTCGATCTTCGACGGATGCACGTTCACGTCGACGGCTTCGGGCGGCAGGTCGAGGAACAGCACGTACGACGGGTAGCGGTCGCCGTGCAGCACGTCCTCGTAGGCCGCGCGTACCGCGTGCGTCAGCAGCTTGTCGCGCACGAAGCGGCCGTTGACGAAGAAATACTGCTGGTCGGCGCGCCCGCGGCTCGCGGTCGGCAGGCCTGCGCAACCGTAGACGGCGAGCGGGCCGGCCTGTTCGTCGAGCGGCAGGTGCGCGGTCGCGAAGCTGTCGCCGAGGATCTTCGCGACGCGCTGCGCGGGCTCGGTCGCATTCCAGTGCTCGACGGCCTTGCCGTTGTGCAGCACCGAGATCGCGACGTCCGGCCGCGCGAGCGCCGCGCGGCGGATCATTTCCAGGCAGTGGCCGAACTCGGTCTGCTCGCTTTTCAGGAACTTGCGCCGCGCGGGCGTGTTGAAGTACAGCTCGCGCACCTCGATCGTCGTGCCGGTCGAGCCGGCGGCGGGCGACAGCACGCCGGTCTGCGCATCGATCTTCATCGCATGCGCGGCATCGGTCGTCCGGCTCGTGATCGACATCTCGGCGACCGACGCGATCGACGCGAGCGCTTCGCCGCGGAACCCGAGCGTCGCGACCGCCTCGAGCTCCTCGAGCGAGCGGATCTTGCTGGTGGCATGGCGCATCAGCGCGAGCGCCAGCTCGTCGGGCGGAATCCCGCAACCGTCGTCGGTGATCGAGATGCGCTTGACGCCGCCTTCTTCCAGCACGATGCGCAGCGTCGTCGCGCCGGCATCCATTGCGTTCTCGAGCAGCTCCTTGACGACCGACGCCGGACGTTCGACGACCTCGCCCGCGGCGATCTGGCTGATCAGCTGATCGGGCAGGGGCTGGATCGCGCGCAGCGGGCGCGGAGCGGGGGCGGGCGCGGCGCCCGCGGCCGTTTCGGTGATATCGGACATGGCCGAATTATAGCGAGGCGGCGGATGCGTGCCGGGGCGACCGGCGGTTACGTTTTTTCACGGAGCCTTAAGGTAGTTTCGGTATGATGGCTCCGTCGCGCGCGCCGCCTTGGCCGGCGGGTGCTTCCGCCTTTTCCGACCATTCCGGCCCTTTCGCCCTTTCGCCTTCGAGGAATCGCATTTGGATACGCTGCTTCATTTCGTCAACCTTGTCCTGCATATCGACGCATTCCTCGGCGATTTCATCCGGCAGTACGGCGCATGGGTCTATCTCGTCCTGTTCCTGATCGTGTTCTGCGAGACGGGGCTCGTGGTGTTCCCGTTCCTGCCCGGCGATTCGCTGCTGTTCATCGGCGGCGCGTTCGCGGCGACAGGCGAAATGAACGTCGGCGCGCTGATCGTGCTGCTGCTCGTCGCGGCGATCTCGGGCAACACCGTGAACTACCTGATCGGCCGCTGGGTCGGCCCGAAGGTGTTCAATACGCATATTCCGGTGCTCGAGCGCTTCCTCGATCGCGCCGCGCTGCAGAAGACCCACTCGTTCTACGACAAGCACGGCGGCAAGACGATCGTGCTCGCACGCTTCATCCCGGTCGTGCGTACGTTCGCGCCGTTCGTCGCGGGCGCGTCGTCGATGAGCGCCACGCGCTTTCAGCTCTTCAACGTGATCGGCGCGCTGGTCTGGGTGCTGCTGCTGGTGCTGCTCGGCTATTTCTTCGGCAACATCCCGTTCATCCGCCAGTACCTGAACGTGATCGTGCTGGTCGGCATCGGCGCGGCGATCGTGCCGGTCGCGCTCGGCGCGGTCTGGAAGCTCGTGCGCGGGCGGCGGTCGGACCATGCGCAGAAGACGGGTGGGCGCTGAGCGGGGCGCTTCGCTTCCTTTTCGGTGCAATGAAAAAAGCGTGGCAATTTGAATTGCCACGCTTTTTTTTCGTCCGGCGACGCGGTTAAGCGTTGCGATGCGAGACCGGCGTTTCGGGCGTCGGGTATTGCGCGTCGCGGAACGTATCGAGGATCACGCGGTTCGTGTCGCAGTACACCTGCCAGTAGTTCTCGGGTGCCGTGGACGGGCGCACGAACAGCAGCGGGCCTTCCGGCGTGAACTGCAGCACGCCGACGTCCGGCGCAGGGTTGGTCAGCACGTTCGGGATCTGCTGGATCGACGTCTTCAGGCGGTTGATCGCATCGACCGCATCGACGCTGTTCGCGATCTTCGCGGTCAGGTCGACGCGACGGTGCGACGTTGCGCTGTAGTTCGCGATGTTGTCCGAAAAGATCTTGTTGTTGCCGACGATCGTCACGATGTTGTCGGGTGTGATGATCGTCGTGCCGAACAGGCCGAGCTCCTTGACCGTGCCCGTGACGCCGCCCGCGTTGATCACGTCGCCGATCTTGAACGGGCGCAGCACCTGCATGAACACGCCGGCGGCGAAGTGCGCGAGCAGGCCGCCCCAGGCCGTGCCGATCGCGAGGCCGAGGCCGGCGAGCAATGCGGCGAACGAGGTCGTCTGCACGCCGAAGATCTGCAGGATCGCGAGGATCAGCAGGATCGTCAGCAGCACGCCGACGACGGAGGTCAGGTAGTCGGTGAGCGTCGGGTCGACCTTGCCGCTGCGGCGTACGACCTTGCCGAGCAGGCGGGTGCCGATGCGGATCGCCCAGCGGCCGATGAACCACAACGCGATCGCGGCGAGGAGGTTGAGGCCGAAATCGAGGCCGCGGGTCATCAGGAATTGCTGGGCGGTGGCGAGATCGAGCATGGAGTCTCCGGGGAGTGGGAAGGGGGCGGGTGACGATCGAACGTAAGGGGGCTCGATCGATTGGCCCTTTATAGCCGACACGGCGCCACGAGACAACGGGCCTGGCGGTCGGCGCGTTGGTCAACGCTCGCCGGACACCGCGATCCGCAACGATTCTTTGCCTCTCTCCATTTGCGGTTCATGCGCCGCGCGTGACGGCGCGAACGGTGCCGGCCGCTACTTCTGCCGCGGCTCGAACGGCCGCTGCTGCACGTCCGCCCCGTGCGCGACGATCGCCATGCTCTCCGGCACTTCTTCCCACGCGCCGCACAGATCGACGAGCGGCTCGGATACGACCATGAACGCGTCGTTGCCGACTTCGGCGATGCGCGGGTCATGCGGATACAGCTCGTGCAGGTGCTTGAACGACGTGCTGTGGAACAGCGAACGCGATTGCCGTTCGCTCGAGTAGCGCACCGCGATGATCCGTTCGCCGTCGGTCGCGCAGACCGTCATGTTGAGCGGGTCGGCCACGCGATGCCGCGCAGCGGTTTCCTCGACCACGCCGGCCATCCGTTCGAGCGCTTGCAGCGGCGTCTGCTCGAGACCATACGTCAGCGCGAGGCGGAACATCAGCTCGGAATCGGTCGAGCCTTCGAGCGTCGGGAACAGCGCGGGATCGACCTTCATCGTCAGGTCGCGGCGCAGCTTGTGGAAGCCGCGGATCAGCCCGTTGTGCGCGAACAGCCAGCGGCCGTGGCGGAACGGGTGGCAGTTGGTTTCCTGCACCGGCGTTTCGGTCGCCGCGCGGATATGCGCGATGAACATCCGCGAGCGGATCGCGCGCGCGGCTTCGCGCAGGTTGCGGTCGTTCCACGCGGGATGCACGGAGCGGTAGCGGAACGGCAGTTCGTCGGGGTGCCCGTACCAGCCGATGCCGAAACCGTCGCCATTGGTGGTCGTGGCGCCGAGCTCGGAATGCAGGCTCTGGTCGATCAACGAAT
This sequence comes from Burkholderia sp. BKH01, assembly GCF_025685725.1. Classification (NCBI taxonomy): domain Bacteria; kingdom Pseudomonadati; phylum Pseudomonadota; class Betaproteobacteria; order Burkholderiales; family Burkholderiaceae; genus Burkholderia; species Burkholderia sp. BKH01. The sequence continues at coordinate 56,459 of NZ_JAOTQT010000006.1, forward strand.
GCTTCGCGCGGAACAGCACGGTCTCGAGATGGATAGGATTGCCCGTATAGGCGAGCCAGCGGCACATGGTGCGCTCCTTCACGATGAATCGTTCGCGCATGGTAGCCGACTTCACCGCGCGGCTGCGTCTGCGGCCTGCCGGCACGGTTGTCCGTGCGAGCGCGCTGTCCAATACTCGTACGTAACGCATCCGTACGCGCGATGCGCAACCGCCCGGCCAGGCGGCCGGGCGCCACGCAGCGAGGCGGCACGCGATGGCGCCGCCTCGGCCGACACGCTCAGTCGCCGAGCGCGTCCATCACGCGGGCCGAATAGACGAGTGCCGCGCCCGCATTCAGTGCAATCGCGACGCCGAGCGCTTCCGCCACTTCCTCCCTGGTCGCGCCATGCTTCGTCGCTTCGGCCGTGTGCACGGCGATACAGCCGTCGCAGCGCGTCGTGACGGCCACCGCGAGCGCGATCAGTTCGCGCGTCTTCGCGTCGAGATGGCCCGTCTTGGCGCCGGCCCCTGCCAGCGCCTGGTAGCCGGCCAGCGTATCGGGCGACAGCTTGGCGATATCGCCGATGCGCGTCGAGAGTTCCTTCCGGTATTCGTTCCAGTTCAGCATGATGCGTCCTTTCGAGTAGAGGTGAGGAGGGCGGCGGGCGCCGCGATCTCGGGCGATGCAGGGCTATTCTGATCGTTCGCGCTGAGGGTTTCGATACGCTAGAGTGTCAATTTTTAGCGCGATCGTCTCATGGATGCATTGAGTCAACTGTTGTCGCTGGGCCGCAGCCATGTCGAACTCGACGTGCGCTGCCTGCTCGACGGGCCGTTCGCAATGCCGCACGATCCGTTGCCGCCCGGCGAGGCGGCGTTCCACCTGCTGCTGGCCGGCACGTGCCGGCTGCGTACCGCCGACGGGCGCACGCTGCAGCTCGCCGACGGCGATTTCGTGCTGCTGCCCGCGGGCGGCGCGCACGACCTGCTCGATGCGGGGGGCGGCCGGTCGCGACCGGTCGCGCCGCTGCGCGAACCGGATGCCGCCGGCGGCGCGGTGGTCCCGGTCAAGTCGAATCGCGATCCGGCCGACCCGGGCAACGCGAGCGTGGACCTGCTGTGCGGACGTTTCGTCTATGCGCGCGGCGCGGGCGAACTGCTGATGCGCACGCTGCCGCAGGTGCTGCACGTCGGGTTGCGCGAGGCGTCGGGGTTCGCGCCGCTGCAACTGCTGACGAGCGTGCTGCGCACCGAGGCGTCGAATGTGCAGCCGGGCGCCGGCGCGATCGTGAATGCGCTCGGCCAGGCGCTGCTCGCGTATGCGTTGCGCGCGTACGGCCGCGACGCGCGCGTGCCGTCCGGCTGGCTCGCGCTCGCGGCCGATGCGCGGCTCGGCCCGTCGGTCCAGGCCGTGCTGCAGGCGCCGGAGCAGCCGTGGACGGTCGAGTCGCTCGGCGACGCAGCGGCGATGTCGCGCGCGACGTATGCGCGGCATTTCCGCGAGAAAGCCGGGATGAGCGTCGGCGCGTTCGTCGCGCAGATCCGGATGATGCACGCGTGCGCGCTGCTGCAGGATACGCAGCGCGGGCAGGCGGAGATCGGCCAGGCGGTCGGTTACCAGTCCGAGGCGGCCTTCGGCAAGGCGTTTCGCGCGGTGCTCGGCACGACGCCCGGGCGCTGGCGGCGCGCGCAGCGCGGCATGTAAGAGTGCAAGCGCGGCCGTCTTGGCGCGCGCCAAAGCTGCTACCATGCGCGAAACGCAGTTCAACGAAAACGATTTCGAACAACAAGAAAGAGAGGGCAAAGCAAATGAACCAGACCACCATCCAGCAGCCGTCGTTCGCGTTCGTGGCCGCATCGTGGGCCGCACTGATCGCAGGTTTCGCGGCATTCCTGATCGGGCTCTGGAACGCCGGCATGCAGCTCAACGAGAAGGGCTACTACTTCACCGTGCTGGCGTTCGGCCTTTATGCGGCGATCTCGCTGCAGAAAAGCGTCCGCGACCGCGCGGAAGGCATCCCCGTCACCGGCATCTACTACGGCATCAGTTGGATCGCGCTGCTGCTGTCCATCGCGCTGCTGGTCGTCGGCCTCTTCAACGCAACGCTGCAACTGAGCGAGAAGGGCTTCTACGCGATGTCGTTCGTGCTCGCGCTGTTCGGCGCGGTGGCCGTGCAGAAGAACACGCGCGACCTGCAGAGCGCGAAGCCGCGTTATACCGACGCCGATTCCGCGCCGTCCGTCCAGGAGTAACGGCACACGGGGCGGGCGCCTGCGAAGGCCGCCCGTTTCGAGACGACGCCGGCTGCGCCCCGCATTCGCCGGCGCGCCGCAGGCTCCCAGTCCATTCGTTTCATCCGTGCCGCTGCGCATGACGATGGAGATATTCAGGATGCCAGACATCACAGACACCGCACCGCGCACGCGCGCGGCAGCCCGTGCCGTGGCCGCGAAGGCCGCGTTCGTGCTGGAGACGAACAACCTGCGCGGCGGCGCCGGCCTTGCACAGGCCGTCGACAGCCTGAAGCGCCTCGTGTCGGCGCTGTCGAAGCAGACCGTGCCGCCCGCGGCACTCGCGCAATGGATCATCACGCACGACGGCCTGCCTGGCGATGCGTGCGCGCAGATTGCCGCGCTGGCTGGCCGGCCGATCGACTTCGTCGAGATCGGTGCGAGCACCGGCTACTACGATGCGAAGAACGACGGCTTCGATCGCGTCGACGCGGCCCGCTGCGACATCGTCGTGTTCGGCGATGCCGATTGCCGGCCGGCCGACGACTGGCTCGAGCACCTGCTCGCGCCGTTCGCGCGCGATGCGGACGATGTGCCCGCCGCGGTGGCGGGGCGGACCAGCTATGCGCCGAACGTGCTCGGCACCGCGCTGACGTCGATCGATTTCATGTATTTCCCGAGCCCGCTGCGCGACGGCGCGACACGCAACTTCTACGCGAACAACGTCGCGTTCCGGCGCGACGTGTTCGCGCAATTCCGCTACGAGCCGCTCGACGGCGTCTATCGCGCGCATTGCCAGGTGATGGGGCTGCGGATGCAGGCGGCCGGCGTGGCCGTCGAGTTCGCGCCGGCCGCGCACACCGAGCATCGGCTGCCGGACACGCACCGCGAATCGCTGAAGCTGCGCTGGATGCGCGGCGAGGACAGCGTCGGGCTGACGCCGTATCTCGTGAACGCGTACCTGCCGCGCCAGTGGCAGTGGCTCGGCCGCAGCGGCCCGCTCGGTCCGTTCTGCGTGATGGCGATGCGGCTCGGCTACAGCCTGCGCGCGCTCGATCGCCAGCAACTGCCGCGGCTTGGCGCCGTCCGTTATCTCGCGGCCGTCGGCGTCACGATCGCCGCGTCCGCCGTCGATACGCTCGGCGCGCTCGCACGCGGTTTCGGTCTCGCGGGACGGGCGTCGGCCCGGCGCGATCTCGAAGCGCTGTCCTATCACCGTCATTGAAACGGCGCCGACACGCCGACTCCCTGCATTCATCCCGACGACGACCATGCCTTCATTCGCCACCCGTGTTGCCTGCCTCGCCCTGTTTGCCGCCTGCGCCGGCGCCCATGCCGCGCCGGTCGATCACGCGGGGCGCGGGATCGTCCACTTCGCGTCGCAAAGCGGCTGCCCGTTCGCGAGCGCGGCCGCGACGGACTGCAATCGCGTCGCGCTCGATGCGCCAGACGTTCACGCGAGCATCGATACCGACGCGCACGCGATCGTCTTTTCGAGCGACGCGAATCGCCGCACGAAGGACGTGCGCGGCGACGTGCTGCTGCAGGGCACGGGCGTCGACGGCGACGGCCGGCGCGTGCCGTTGAGCGTGCACGTGCTGTTGCATCGCGATGGTGCGAAATGGGACCGCGACGTGTATGTCCATGCGCCGGTGCACGGCAAGTTCACCGATGTCCGGATCGATCCGTATCGCGTGCGCGTGAAGGAGGGCGACAGCGAGCGCGACGTGCTGACGCCGGACGAAACGCTCGCGCTGTTCGCGCATCCGTCGCTGGCATCGCGGCTTGCGCGGCATCTCGTGAAGGTGAGCGCGACCGATCCGAAGCAGCCGTCAGCCGACGACATCACGATCGCGCTCGGTGTCGGCGGCCTGACGAAGCCGGTCGCACGTGCGAGCTTCACGTCGAACGCGCCGCACGATGCGGACGTCGATCGCGCACTCGCGGCCGGCACGTGGTCGATTCGTTTCGAAGCACTGAGCAATCACATTCCGGTGTGGGTCGCGCAGCGCGAGCTGTTCCTGTTCGGTCTCGACGGCAGCTCGCTCTTGAAGGAGATGCGCGAGCGCGGTTTCAGGAAGAACGACCGGATCGAATTCGGCGCGCGCGACGGCAACGGCTATCTGCGCGTGAACGGCCGCGAGGAGGCATTCGCGGGCGCGGCCGCGTCCGCGCATGCGTTCATGCAGGAAAGCTTCGTCGGCCTGATTCTCGGCTGGCGTCGCGATCCGGCGGCCGCTGCGGCATCCGCGACGAGATCCGCGTCCGCACCGGGCGTGCCGGCATGACCGCGGCAGGCGAACTGCCCGCATCGCCGCAGGCGGCGCACGGCGAGCGCTTCGATTGTCTCGATGCACCCATACGGCGCGGCGCGGCGCGGGTACGTGCGTATCTCGTCGATCGCATCAAGCGGGCGGCGATCCGGCAGCTTCATCGCAGCACGCATGGCGAGCGCTGGATGCTGCGCATGTATCTGATCGGCGAAGAAGCGACCGAGTGCGCGTTGCACGACGACTGGACCGGACAGCCGCCGGACTGGCTCGCGCCGCGCATCGAGCAGCATCTCGCGGACGAGCGCCGCCATGCGGCCGCGTTTGCCGATGCGCTGCGCGTGCGCGGCGTGGCGCCATCGACGGAGCCGCACGAACCCGATTGGCTGAGCCGGCGCAAGATCATGCGATGGCGCCGGCTCGCGCAGCGCTATGCGCCGCATTTCGCGCAGGGCGTGCTCGTGCCGGCCTATGCGACCGGCCTGTGCGCGGAACAGATGGCGATGCGCGTGCTGGCGCGCCACTGCGGGACGATCGGCGACGCGCATCCGCTGTATCCGCTGCTCGCCCGCGTGCTCGCCGACGAGACGCGGCACGTCCGGCTCTGCTCGGACACGCTGCGCCGTCTCGTCGCGCCGTCCGAGGCCGCGCATCTCGCCGCGTTGCTGGACGAGATCCGCGCGATCGAAGCAGGTTTCGGCGTGACGGGCGCGCTGGCGATGTACGCGGCCGGATGGATCCAGTCGCTTCGTCCGCGCGCATGATGCCGCGGATCGCCTATCTCGCGACGGCCGACGCACGCGGCCACCTGATGCGCGCGCAACTGCTCGTGCATGCGCTGCGCAAGGCCGGCGCGCAGGTCGACGTGCTGACGACGTCCGATGCGGGGCAGGCATTCCTGTCCGCGTTCGGCATCGACGCTCCCGTGCTGTCCCGTCACTACGCGGTGCAGTTCGACGCGCGGCAGAACATGCTGCGCGACGCGACCGATCGCAATGTCGCGCATTACGTGTTCAGGCCGACGCGCATGCTGCGCGACATCGCGCGGCTGCGATCGCTCGTTCGCGATGCCGATCTCGTGATCAACGACTCGTTTCATCCGGCGCTGTTGTTCATGGGCGCGATGCCGGGCTGGCGGCGCCGCATCGTTCACGTGTACGGCGGCAGCCTGCGCCGCGCGCTGACCGCGAATTTCGACGCGCGGCTGCCGCGCGCGCTGGCGCGTGCGTTTGCGCGGATCGTCGACTGGCAGATCGATTCGGCGCGGTGCTGCATCGAGCACGACTTTGCGTACGAGATGGCCGACGATGCGCAGCGATCGCGCGGGCATTGCCGGTTGCCGACGCCGGTGCCGGTCGTCGCCGAACTGCCGGCATCGGAGCCGGCTGCCGCCGCCGTGTATCTGAATCCACACTTTCGCGATGTCGCGCTCGCCGATGCGCTGTCGGCCGGCATGTGCGACGCGGGGCTCGCCGCGCACCGAGTGGGCGAGGGTTACGCCGGGCACGACGGCTGGACCGGTGTCGATACCGACTGGGCGATGCGTGCCGCGCACGCGCCGCTGATCGTGTCCGCACCCGGAATGGCCGCGCTGTCGATCGCGCGCGTGTATCGCCGCCCGATCCTGCTCGTGCTGACCGATCAGCCCGAGCAGGCGAGCAATGCCGCGCGCGCGGCGCGGCTGCAACTCGTGCATCGCATCGTCACGTGGCGCGGTGATGCGGCCGCGTTCCGGCGGGAGGTCGGACAGGCCGCGGCGGACCTGATGCGCAATCCGGGCACGCCGGCAGGAACGATCGCCGGTCGCGAGCATGCGCGTGCGCGCGTGGATGCGTGGACGTCGCACATCCACGCGCTGCGTCCGCATGCGCGGACGGCCGATGCGGATCCCCGATGCGAGGCGCCGGCGCCGCGATGAATACGGTGTCGCTTCGTGACGATCGCCGACCCGATATCCGGCAGATGCTGGCCGCGACGTTCGGCATGGCCGCGGGCCTCGCGATCTTCTTTCTGCTGGAGCGCAGTGTCACGCCGCGCTATGTGTTTGCCACGGCGATCGATGCGCGGATTCCGTTCATCGCATGGTCGTGGTTCGTCTATGTCGGCTTCTTTCCGTTCGTGATTGCACTTGCCGCGTATGCACGACCGCCCGCGTTCGCCGCGTTCAAGGAGGCCGTGCTGATCGCGTTCGTGCTCGGTGTCGTCTGCTTCCTGCTGTTTCCGGAAGCCGTGCCGCGGCCCGACGTCGCGGAGATCGGCAATACGTTCGTGCGCCACCGTCTCGTGCGCATGTGGCAGCTCGATCTCGCGGCCAACGGTTTTCCGAGCCTGCATGTCGCGGTGACATGTCTTGCCTGCCGGATGCTGACGGACCGGCGCCGGATCGTGGCGACAGCGATCGGCCTGCTGATCTGTGCGTCGACACTGACGCTCAAGCAGCATACGGTCGCCGACGTATTGGGTGGTGTCGCGCTGGCGATGGTCGGCGCGCTGTGGGGCGAGCGGCGTTCGCTGCGCAGGAGGCTCGCATGACGACGGATGCCCATGTTCATCATGCCGGCCAGAATGTCGGGCTTGCACGGTTCGTGCCCGATCCCGCGCTGTTTCGCGTGAACGCGTTGCGTGTCGGCGCGGCGCTGGCAGGCGACTGGCTGATGATCGCCGTTGCGTTCGCGATGGCGATCGCGTTCCCGCATCCGCTCGTGTACGCGTTTGGCGCGGTCGTGATCGCACGCAGCCAGCTTGCGCTCGCGGTCATGATGCACGAGGGCGCGCACGGGTTGCTGGCACGGCACCGGCGCGTCAACGACGTACTGGGCCAGTTGTTCGCGGCCGGCCCGCTGTGGCTGTCGCTGCGCACGTATCGTGCGGGCCATCTGAAGCACCATCGCGCGCCGATGCAGCCGGACGATCCCGTCGCGCTGCTGTTCGGCGTTCACGACTATCCGGTGACGCGTGGGCGGCTGATCGGCCGCCTGCTCGCGTACGCGTGCGGGATCGGCTACGTGACGAGCGTCGTGAAGCTCGCACGCGGCGAATTTGCGCATGCGTTGCCGAAGGTCCGGAAATCGCGCGCGTATGCGGCGTGGGAAATCGCATCGATGCTGGCCGGCAACGGCCTGCTGTTCGGCGCGCTTGTGCTGGCCGGACATCCGCTGCTGTACATCGGGTTGTGGATCGTGCCGTCCGTTACGCTGTTGCCGCTCGCCGGGCAGGTGCGCGCGATCTTCGAGCACGCGGGGCTGCCGGCTTGCGAGGACCAGAGCCGCAACGCGCGCACAATCGTCCGGCGTTCGTGGCAGACGTTCCTGTTCGGCCCGCACGCGATCCATTTCCATATCGAACATCATCTGTACACGCGGATGCCGTTCCATAACCTGCCGGTCGTGCATCGGCAACTCGCGCAGCAGCAGTTGTTGCCTGACGGCAATCTGTACGCGGGATACGGTGTGGTGCTGCGCGCCGTGAGCGTGCGTTGACTGGCAGGCGAGGGATCGTGCGGTTGCGTGCGCCGGGAGTGGCGACGGTGGAGGAGGGGCGTGGCGGCGACCGTGCGTTGGCCGTGACGGATATGGAGCCTGCGGTAAGGTGACGATGCGTGCCGGATGGTGCGAGGGCCGTCTGCCGTTCGATATCGGGAAACAGGATGACCGGCAAGGCTGGCAGGTTCAATTACGTGGCATTGGCGATCGGCGTTGCCATGGCGGTCTGGAGCGCAGCCTCGATCAACGAACGGTTCGCTTTCGTCAGGACGTCCGTCGCCGTGCAGGGAACGGTCGTTCAGTTGAACTACGGTGCGCATCATCCGGAGATTGCGTTCGTGACGCAAAGCGGCGAGCACGTTTCGTTTCCGGCGAGTTTCGTGACAGTGGCGGTCGGCGACGCGGTTCCGGTTCGCTATGACCCGGCCAGGCCGAGCGCCACCGCGAAAGTCGATACGTTCATGAACAATTGGCTCGAGTCGATCCTGTCGGTCGCTTTCGCGATTGCGTTTATGTACGCCGGCTTGACAGGTGAATCGTTCCGGCCAAGGTATGGCGCTCGACGCAACTGAATGCGCGCCGAGCATGACGCTGAATGAGTGTCGTGGCTTCGGCGCGGCTGCAGAACCATTCGCGATTCAGCAACTCGTCGCGCAGCTTGCCATTGACGCTTTCGACGAAGCCGTTTTGCCATGGGCCACCGGGCTGATGAAGGACGGGCCGATACGGGAAGTGGAAAATTCGAGCCCGACACGGCAACAGGCAGACGCAAAAAAGCCTCCACGCGGGAGGCTTCAATTGCAACTATCGAAAAGATAGATGGTAGGGTGGGAGGGACTCGAACCCTCGACTCTCTGATTAAAAGTCAGATACTCTAACCAACTGAGTTACCACCCCACGTTCTCAAAACTGCTCGAGAACGAGAAAAACGGCTTCAGGCTGTAGCCGATGCGGCTTGGCTAGCGACCCAAAGAGCAAAAAATTATAGCGACGGATTGCTGGCCTGTCAACAATCCGCCACGATAATTATTTGATCGTTTCGAGCTTGCCCTGCGCCGTCTGCGCCGCGTTCGACCCGGCGTACTGCGACACCACCTGTTCGAACGTCTTCTTCGCGGCCGCCTTCTGGCCTTGTTCGAGCTGGTTCGTACCGATCGCCACGAGGGCGTCGGCCGCACGCGGATGCTGCGGGTACTTGCTGACGATCCCTTGCCACGTCGCCGTCGAGCCGCGATAGTCGCGCAGCGCGTATTGCGCATTGCCGAGCCAGTACTGCGCGGTCGGCTGGTAGGGGCTCTGCGGATACTTCGCGATGAAGCTGCGGAACGAAGCCGCCGCCGCCTTGAAGTTGCCGTTGCGGAACTGCTGCTGCGCCGCGCTGAGCGCATCCGTTTCACCCGGCTGCACGGTACCTTCGACACCGTCGATCGTCGCCTGCTGCGGCTCGAACTTCTTGAGCCGCGTGTCGAGATCCTGGTAGTACTCCTTCTGCTGCCGCTCGAGCGTCGTCAGCCGGTTCGTCAGGTCCTCGTTCTCGCCGCGCAGCGTCGCGACCTGCTGGTTCAGCTGGTCGAGACGGCCGGATTGATCGAGGATCGTACGCTGGGCGGCGGACAACTGGCTCGCCAGGTTGTCGGTCTTGCTGCGCAGGTCGAGCACGGCGCGGCGCGCTTCGTTGTCGTCGAACACGCCGGCGTGCGCCGGCGCGGCCGACCACGCCGCGCCGACGACGCAGATAGCTGCGGCTGCGCGCAGCCAGGTTGAACGATGCGTCATACGGCGATTCTTCCGTTACTTACTGTTGGTAGACGAGGTCGGCGCGACGGTTCTGCGCCCACGATGCTTCGTCGTGACCCGTTGCCTGCGGCTTTTCCTTGCCGAGGCTCACGGCTTCCATCTGCGAATCGTTCACGCCGAGCAGCGCCATCGCGCGGCGGACGGCTTCCGCACGCTTCTGGCCGAGCGCGAGGTTGTACTCGCTCGTGCCGCGTTCGTCGGTGTTGCCCTGGATCAGCACGTGGCGCTGCGGGTGGCTCTTCAGGTACTGCGCGTGCTGCTGCATCAGCGGCTGGTACTCGTCCTTCACCGAATAGCTGTCGAAGTCGAAGTAGATGCTGCGCTTCGCGAGCGGGCTGTTCGGGTCGTTCAGCGGATCGACGTTCACTTGCGCGACATTGTCGGCGCTCGGTTGCGTGCTGACCGCACCCGCGTTTGCCTTGTCGTCGAGCTTCACGCCCGACTTGCACGCTGCGAGCGCGCTGATCATCATCACGGCCAGGGCCAGACGAGCCTTATTCGACATCATGGTTACTCTCCTTGTGGTCATTGCATGAAGGGCCCCCAGGACGGCTCACGAACGGAGCTGCCCTGGACGGACAGGATTTGCGGCGGCGCGCTGCCGTCGGAGGGCACTGCAGCCAGAACGTTGCGACCACCCGACTGGGTAGCGTACAGAAGGTACTGGCCGTTTGCCGCGAAGCTCGGCGATTCGTCGCGATTCGTATTCGTGATGGCGTTCGCTGCGCCGGATTGCAGATCCTGAACGTACAGCTTGAAGCCCCCACCGGTGCGGGAGATGTAGGCGAGCAGCTTGCCGTCCGGGCTCACACGCGGGCTCGTGTTGTAGCTGCCGGTGAAGGTCACGCGCTGCGCGGCACCGGCGCTTTCGCCCTGTGCGGGCATCCGGTAGATCTGCGGCGCGCCGCCGCGATCGCTCGTGAAGTAGATCCAGCGGCCGTCCGGCGAGTAGAACGGCTCGGTGTCGATCGAGCTGCTCTGCGTGAGTCGGCGCAGGCCGCCGCCGGTCGAGTTGACCGTATAGATTTGCGTATTGCCCGTCAGCGACAGCGCGACGGCAAGCGTGTTGCTGTCCGGCGACCACGCCGGTGCGCTGTTGTTGCCCTTCTGGTCGGAGACGATGTAGCGGCGGCCGGTCGGCAGGTCGTGGATATAGACGATCGGCTTCTTGCGCTCGAACGACACGTACGCGACCTTCGTGCCGTTCGGCGACCAGGCCGGCGAGATGATCGGCTCGGCGCTCGACAGTGCGATGCGCGGGTTCTGGCCGTCCGAATCCGAAATCTGCAGCTGGTAGCGATTACCGGTCTTGATCACGTACGACAGGCGCGTGGCGAATACGCCGCGCACGCCGAGCAGCTTCTGGTAGATGTAGTCGGCGATCTTGTGGCCGGCCGTGCGCAGCGTGGTGTCGGTGGCCGTCAGCGACAGGCCGCCGAGGCTTTGCTGCTTCACGGTGTCGTACAGGATGAAGTTGACCTTGTACTGGCCGTTCGCGTCGCGGTTCACGCTGCCGGCGACGAACGCATTCGCGCCCTTGGCCTTCCATGCGCCGAGATCGACCGAGGCGGTCTCGGGCACGGGCGTGCTGCCCGCGTCGATGTTGGTGAATTTGCCGCTGCGGGCGAGGTCGGCGCGGACGATCGACGTGACCTGCTGCGGCAGGCCTGCCTCGTTCGCGAAATTCGCGGTGGCAATGGGGAACTGGGTCGAACCGACACCGGTGATCAGCACGTTGACCTGGGCGTTAGCGGCGCTGCCCGCCGCAATCAGACACGAGGCCACGAGTGCCCTGAAACCTAGTTTTGTCATCAAACTCATGCTTCTTGCTTCCCGTATGACTTGGATCGCTGCGCAACCGCAGAGAGACAGTAAAAATACCCGATTCGTTCCCGTCCGACAGCGACGCCCGGAGTGTAAGCGTATTTCCTTTCACTCCGCCGCCTTGAAGGTAATCGTAATGTCCGACGGGGTACGACCGTTAGAATCGGGCGGCAACGGGACCGATGCGTGGATCGCATTGACCACGGCTTGATCCCACCCCGAATTCCCGCTGGAGCGGGAGACCGATGCGCTCAATACGTCACCGGACGGCGTGCACCGAATCTTGACGACGGTGGTCAGGCCTGCTCGTTCGCCGCCCCAAACGATGTTCGGCTTGACGCGGCGGCGCACCTTGTCGGCATAGCCGGGCGATGCGGCATTGCCGCCGGAGCCCGTGCCCGTGCCGCTCTTCGCGAGGCCTTCGCCGCCGCCTTCGCCAGCGCCGGACAGGCCCTGCATCTGCGCGAGACGCGCGCTGCGTTCGCGGTCGAGCTTCGCGTTCGCCGCCGCCTCGGCCTTCGCGCGCGCCGTGGCTTCGGCCTTCGCCTTGGCCTGGGCTTCCGCCTTTGCCTTCGCGGCCGCATCGGACTTCGCCTTTGCCGCCTGCTGAGCTTCGAGTTGCGCCTGCTTCTGCTGCTGGAGTTTCTGCTGTTCGAGCTTCTGCTGCTCGGCGAGCTGCTGTTGCTTGAGCTTGTCGGCCTGCTTTTGCTTGTCGCGTTCTGCGGCCTTCTGCGCGGCGAGCGCGGCAGCCTGCGCGGCGAGCTGCGCGCGCCGGGCGTCCTCTTCCTGCTGGGCCTTCAGTTGCTGCGCGCGACGCTGCTGCTCGAGCTGCGCTTCGCGCGCGGCCGCTTCCTGCTGCCGCTTCTTCTGCTGCAACGCGATGTCGGCCTGCTCGTCGCGCACCGGGGGAGGGGGCGGCGCGACTTTCGCGGGCGGCGTCACGACGGGCCGCGGCGCGGCGACGTCGGGCACCTCGGTCCACAGCTCGGCTTCGGCGCCGGCCGGCGTGCTGTTCTGCCACTGCACGCCGTGATAGAGAAACAGCGCGAGCAGCACGTGCATCAGCGCGGCGAGCGCGAAAGCACGCCAGGTGCCGCGCTCGCGAGGAGGCTGAGACGGGTAGCCGGTGCCGCGCGTGGATTGCTGCCGGTTCATTGCGATTTGACGAGGAGGCCGACGCGCTTGACGCCGCGCGCCTTCAGATCCGACATCACGGTCATGACCGCATCGTACTGCACGGTCTTGTCGGCCGCGATCACGACCGGCTGGTCGGGATGATCGGCCTGCCGGGCCGAGATGAAGCTGTCGAGCTCGGCCTTCGTCATCGTGTCTTCCTGGGTCGCGCCCGCGTCGCCCTTGTACTTGACGCTCATCGTGCGGTCGGCCTTGATGTTGACGACGACGGGCGGTGTCTGCTCCTGCGGCGCGGCATTGCCGACGGTCGGCAGGTTGATGATCGACGGGGCGACGAGCGGTGCGGTGACCATGAAGATCACGAGCAGCACCAGCATCACGTCGATGTACGGCACGACGTTGATGTCGGCCATTGCACGGCGCGAGCGGCCGCCGCGCATGCTGGATCGGATGGGACTTCCTGCCATGGCGCGCTCCTTACTGGGCCTGACGCTGCAGGATGTTCGAGAACTCTTCGATGAAGGTCTCGAAGCGGATCGCGAGTCGGTCGATGTCGTGCGCGTAGCGGTTGTACGCGACCACCGCCGGAATCGCGGCGAACAGGCCGATCGCGGTGGCGACGAGCGCCTCGGCGATGCCCGGCGCGACGTTCGCGAGCGTGGCCTGCTGCACGTTCGCGAGGCCGCGGAACGAGTTCATGATCCCCCAGACCGTGCCGAACAGGCCGATGTACGGGCTGACCGAACCGACCGACGCAAGGAACGCGAGGTTTGCCTCGAGCACGTCCATTTCACGCTGGAACGACGCGCGCATCGCGCGGCGTGCGCCGTCGAGCACGAGGCCCGGGTCGCTGAGGCGCTTTTCCTTCGCCTTCAGGAATTCGCGCATCCCCGATTCGAAGATCCGCTCGAGCGCGCCGATCGTGTGGCGGTTGTTGGCCGCGCTCTGGTACAGCGCCTGCAGGTCGCCGCCCGACCAGAAATCCCTCTCGAAGCGCTCGGTCTGCGCGCGTGCGCGGCGGATCGCAAACCACTTGCGGAAGATGAAGGTCCACGACATCAGCGACAGCAGCAGCAGCAGCCCCATCACGGCCTGGGCCAGCACGCTCGCGTTGAGGACGAGGGAAATGATCGACAGGTCTTGAGAAGTGTTCATAGAGGTTTGAGTAACGTCCCTTCGGGGCGCCCGGTATGCGTGCGGCGCGGCGCGCCGGCCAAGCCTGGCGCCGAACCTTGCTTAGTATCGAATCAGAAAGGCAAGTTCATAGGCTTTGTCTAAACGGCGCTCATGCGAGCTTCGTTGACAATACAGCAGTCTGCCCGGCGTCGATGACGGGCCCGCGGTGCAGCGCGTCGAGCACGGCCTGCGGGATGGCCGCGGGCCGGATACCGTTACGGTCGACGCAGCCGAGACGGATATGTCCGGCCACGAGCAGCGTGTCGCCACACCAGGCTTCCTGCCTGAATTCCACCGATGCGCGGCCGATGCGCCCCGGCCGGCTCGTGATCGCCAGCGTGTCGTCGAGTCGCGCCGGTGCGCGGTAGTCGAGCGACGTGCTGCGGACGATGAAGATTGCGCCGGTATCGTCGGCGAGCTGGCGCTGGTCGATGCCGCATGCGCGCAGCCACTCGGTGCGGGCGCGCTCGAAGAACTTCAGGTAGTTGGCATAGAAGACGATGCCGCCTGCATCGGTATCCTCGTAGTACACGCGCACCGGCCAGGTAAAGCCGGAACGCCCTTCCGGGGAGCGGGTAGGCTGAGTCATGGCGCGCATTCTACCGGAAGGCAGGAACCCGATTCGTAACCGTTTCGTAACGGAATGTAGTACGACGCAGCACACCGCGGGCCGGCCGGAGGCCGGCCGCGGCTGTGCGCGATGGGTCAGCCGCGATGGATCGTGAGGCCGGCCGGCGCCTGGGCGACCGGCATCATCTCGATCGTGTTGATGTTCACGTGTGCCGGGCGCGTGGCGATCCAGTAGATCGTGTCGGCGATGTCCTCGGGCGTGAGCGGCTGGACGTTCTGGTAGACGTTCGCCGCCTTCGCGTCGTCGCCGCGGAAGCGGACGTTCGAGAATTCCGTGCCGCCGCACAGGCCCGGCTCGATGTCGGTCACGCGCAACGGCGTGCCGATCAGGTCGGCGCGCAGGTTCAGGCTGAATTGTCGGACAAAAGCCTTGGTTGCGCCGTATACGTTCCCGCCCGGATACGGATAGGTGCCGGCAACCGAACCGAGATTGAAAATATGGCCGCGGCCCCGCGCGATCATGCCGGGCAGCAGCGCGTGCGTGACGGTCACGAGGCCCGAGCAGTTCGTGTCGATCATGGTCTGCCATTCGTCGAGGCTGGCCTTGTGGGCCGGCTCGACGCCGAGCGCGAGGCCGGCGTTGTTGACGAGTACGTCGAGCGCCGCGAATTCGGCGGGAAGGGCGGCCGGCGCGGCTTCGACGGCCGCGCGGTCGCGCACGTCGAGCTCGAACGGCAGAAGGGCATCGCCGAGTTCGGCGGCGAGCGCATCGAGACGATCCTTGCGGCGCGCGGTGGCGACTACGCGGTGTCCTCCGTTGACGAAGGCACGGGCGATGGCGGCGCCGAAGCCGGCGGACGCGCCTGTGACGAACACGATCATTGCTGCTCCTGGTCGATGACAAAATAGCGGGTGGTATCCCGCAAGCCTACTGAGATTGCCGCACCGCGGCAAGGCGGCAAAGCGTTTCGGCACGGGCACGTAGAGTCCGGCCCCAATTGCTTCCGGCGCACTGCCGTGCGGTTGCCTATTCATGACGCATCCAATACACTAATGCGCTCATCACCCCTGCGTGACTGGCGATAGAACCCTTCGGGTTCAAGGTGGAGCATCCCACCGTGAAGCGCGGGGCGCCGTTTTTGCCGTTCGCCTGGGCAGCCGTTGTGCGCCGTCGCGTGCATCGCCGGTGGCTGTCCTGCCTCGCGTCATACGGATTCTTCCGCCACGTCGAGCTGGTCCCCCCAGCAGCGCACCGTACTCGGCCACTCCGGTCAACCTGTACACACTTAACGGAAACCGTATGTTTGACAGAGCCCAAAGCACCATCGCGAACGTCGATCCCGAAGTCTTTGCAGCGATCGAGCAGGAAAACCGCCGCCAGGAAGATCACATCGAGCTGATCGCGTCGGAAAATTACACGAGCCCGGCCGTGATGGCCGCGCAGGGCTCGCAGCTCACGAACAAGTACGCGGAAGGTTATCCGGGCAAGCGCTACTACGGCGGTTGCGAGTACGTCGACGTCGTCGAGCAACTGGCGATCGACCGCGTGAAGCAGCTGTTCGGTGCGGAAGCCGCGAACGTGCAGCCGAACTCGGGTTCGCAGGCGAACCAGGGCGTGTTCTTCGCGATGCTCAAGCCGGGCGACACGATCATGGGCATGAGCCTCGCGCACGGTGGCCACCTGACGCACGGCTCGCCGGTGAACATGTCGGGCAAGTGGTTCAACGTGGTGAGCTACGGCCTGAACGAGAACGAAGACATCGACTACGAAGCGGCCGAGAAGCTCGCGCAGGAACACAAGCCGAAGCTGATCATCGCGGGCGCGTCGGCGTTCTCGCTGAAGATCGATTTCGAACGCCTGGCGAAGATCGCGAAGGCGGTGGGCGCGTACCTGATGGTCGACATGGCGCACTACGCAGGCCTGATCGCGGCCGGCGTGTACCCGAACCCGGTGCCGCACGCAGATTTCGTGACGACGACGACGCACAAGAGCCTGCGTGGCCCGCGCGGCGGCGTGATCCTGATGAAGTCCGAGTACGAGAAGCCGATCAACTCGGCGATCTTCCCGGGCATCCAGGGCGGCCCGCTGATGCACGTGATCGCGGCGAAGGCGGTGGCGTTCAAGGAAGCGCTGTCGCCGGAGTTCAAGGCATACCAGGAAAAGGTGGTCGAGAACGCACGCGTGCTGGCTGAAACGCTGGTGAAGCGCGGGCTGCGGATCGTGTCGGGCCGCACGGAAAGCCACGTGATGCTGGTCGACCTGCGCGCGAAGAACATCACGGGCAAGGCAGCGGAAGCGGCGCTCGGCGCGGCGCACATCACGGTGAACAAGAACGCGATCCCGAACGACCCGGAAAAGCCGTTCGTGACGAGCGGCGTGCGCCTGGGTTCGCCGGCGATGACGACGCGCGGCTTCGGCCCGGCGGAAGCGGAGCAGGTGGGCAACCTGATCGCCGACGTGCTGGAGAGCCCGGAAGACACCGCGACGATCGAGCGCGTGCGCGCGCAGGTCGCCGAGCTGACCAAGCGTTTCCCGGTCTATCGCTGATCGACGATGCGCTGCCCGTTCTGCCGGCATGACGACACGCAGGTCGTTGATTCGCGCGTGTCCGAAGATGGCGCCGCGATTCGGCGGCGCCGTCGCTGCTCGGCTTGCGACAAGCGCTTCACGACGTACGAGCGGGTCGAGCTGTCCCTGCCGTTCGTCGTGAAGAAGGACGGCAGCCGCACGGAATTCGACCGTCGCAAGATCGTCGCCAGCATGCAACTCGCGCTGCGCAAGCGGCCGGTTGCCGCCGACGCGATCGACGCGGCGGTCGCCCGCATCGAATATCAACTGCTCGCGACAGGCGAGCGTGAAGTGCGTAGCGAGAAGCTCGGCGAACTCGTGATGAACGAGTTGCGCGGCCTCGATACGATTGCCTATGTCCGCTTCGCATCGGTGTATCGCCGGTTCGAGGACGTTTCCGAATTTGCCGACGTGATCGAAGAGTTCCGTCGCGCCTCTCCCGCCAAGACTCCGCGTAAGCGCTGACGCGCTGCGTCCGTTCATCGTCTTCTCCGTTGGTTCAGTTCGCGCCGATTGTGTCGGTCGCGATTGCATGTCGCCAGTCGGCCGTTCGGCAAATGGCGTGCGTCCGCACGTGTCGCTACAGTCGTCGCATCACCTTGGCGGAGAACGACTGCGATGGGACTGCGTTATCCATCCTTGAAAAATGTGGTGCGATGCTCGGGCGGGTTCACGCTCGTCGAGCTGATGGTCGCAATCGCGCTGGCGGCCGGGCTTGCACTCTATGCGGCACCCGCGTTCGACCAGTGGCGCATGCGCGAACGCGTGGATGCGCGCTCGCTTGCGCTGCTCGGGGCGCTGTCGTTTGCGCGTACCGAGGCGACGCGTCTCGGCGTGCGCGTCACGCTGTGCCGGGCCGGAAACGACGGCGTTTGCCTGCGTGCCGGCGAGCGGTGCGATTCGGCCGAATGGTCGTGCGACTGGCTCGTCAGTGGGCAATTCGACGGGCAGTCGCGCGTGCTGCGGCGCTATCCGCGCGATACCGAAGTGGCTGTCGCGGGCGCTGCGCACGATCTGGCTTTTGCGCCGCCGGTCGGTCAGGCGATCGGCGGAATCCGGCGTTTCGAATTGCGTCCGCGACGCGGCCCGTCCGGGGCTGACGACGCACGTGCGTCGCGTTGCGTGCGGATTGCGGCGGGCGGCCGCGCGCGCGTTGCCGCCGGCCGTTGCGACGCGGCGTGATGGCCATGCGCGACGCAATGCGCGGCACGTCGCTGATCGAGGCAATGCTGGCCATCGCGCTGCTCGCGACCGTGATGCTGGCGGTGGCCGGCAGCCAGCTCGCGATGGCACGCACGCAGCGCGCGACGATCTGGCGTGAACGCGCGCTGTGGCTGGCCGATGCGCGTATCGAGCGCGCGCGCGCTGTCGCGGGGGCCGACGACGGTCTCGCGGCGCTGGCGGCCGCATCGTTGCCCGGCGGGGCGATGACGCTCGACGACGGGCCGGGCGGCGTCCGGTACGCGATGGTCGGCTGGCGTGGCGGCAATGCGGCGGTTTCGTCGCGATGCGAAGCCGCAGGTGCGTCGGCGCAGCCGCCGTCGTGCGTCCGGATTCCGTTTCGGGAGGCTGGTGCCGATGAACGTTGATCGCCGCATGCGTGCGCATACGCTGCTCGAGGTGCTGATCGCGATGACGGTTGGTCTCCTCGTGCTCGCGGCGGCCGGTGCGCTGTACCACGCGCAGCGCATTGCGCAGCGGCGCGCGGAGGACGGGTTCCGGATGCGCGATGCGGCCGGCACCGCGCTGATGCTGATCGGCCAGCAGCTCCAGATGGCAGGATTTCGGCCGCTCGATGCCGAAGGCGCGTCATCGTTGCCGCTGGTGTTCGGCTGTTCGATGGCGCGCGTGCGGGGCGACGGTGCGCAGGCGCGGTGCGAGCCCGTACGCGCTTCATCGGACGCGTTGCTGATCCGGTATGTCGGCGATGCCGTGTCGACATGGCCGACGGCGAGCGGCCAGGTGTCGGATTGTCTCGGGCAGGGTGTCGGCGTGTCGGGTGAACGGGCGCAGGTGGAGAGTCGCTTCGATGCGCACGTCAGCCCGTCGACGGGCGAGCCCGAACTGTACTGCGAAGGAAACGGCCGCCCGGGCACGCCACAGCCGGTTGTGTCGGGAATCGATCAGTTGCGTGCGCGCTATCTTCGTCGCGGCGGCATGCAGTTCGTCGATGCCGATGCAATGCGTGCCGATGACTGGCGCGATGTGGTGGCCGTGCATGTCTGCGTACGGGCGCGCGGCGAACCGATGCGCGAGCCGGCCCGCCACGTCGACTGCGATGGTCGCGCTGCGGTTGCACAGGACGGCCGTGCACGTTTGACGCTGCATCGCGTCGTCGCGTTGCGGAATTCCGCGATCGCATTCGACGATTCGTCGCGCGACGCAACGCACGCGCGCGAGGTGTTGCGATGAGCGGAGCAGGACAGTGCGCGCGGGAGATATCGCGATGCGTCGCGGCAGGCGACATGCATGGGTGCATTGTGGCGAACCGTGACGAACTGAGGCAGGCTGCGCGCACGGGAGCCGTGGCAACGAACCGGCGCGAGCCGCACACACGCTTCCGGCCTGCCGGTCGCGACTGGCGTCGCGACGCGGGCCTTGCATTGCCCGCGGTGATCGCGGTTGGTGCGGCCGTTGCGGCACTGACAGGCACGTGGTTCGAATCCGCGCTGACGGAATCGCGCCGTACGCGTATGTTGTCGGATCGAGTGATCGCATTCCATGCGGCCGATGCCGCGCTCGCTGCATGCACCGCGCGATTGCTCCGTGGCTCGGCACCCTACGTGAACGAAGGCGAATCGCGCGCGGAGCCCGACGCGTGGCGGCGCATGCCGGCGATGGCGGCCGCCGAAGCGTTCGCGCCGTTCACCGGATGGCCGATGGCCGCGCAGCCGCCGCGATGCCTGATCGAGGCATGGCGCGGGGCAGGGCCGGCCGGCGGCCGCGCTTACCTCGTCACTGCGCGTGGTGTCGGTGCGCATGCGTCGAGTGCCGTTTGGCTGCAACACCAGGTCGCGATCCGCGATGGACGCATCGTTGCGCTGCGCTGGCGGCGCGTCGCGGTGGTGCTTCGATGAACGGTTGCGCGCCGATGCACCGATCTGAGGGATTCACGCTGCTCGAGCTGATGATCGTGCTCGCGATCGTCGCGGTGCTGGCTGGATGGGGCATCCCGTCGTACCGCGAGCATGTCGTGCGCGTCCATCGCGCGTCGGCGGTGTCCGCGTTGTACCGGGCGGCCCAATATCTCGAAACGCTGGACGGTGCGCCGCCGCCGGTATTACCGGACGCGCTCGCGCAGGCGCCGCCGGACGGGCGGGCGGTCTATCGATTGACGCTCAGGCGGCCGGACGGCGACGATTCGCCGGTCACCTACGAGTTGGAAGCAATCCCGCTCGACACGGGCCCGATGCACGACGATGCCTGCGGCGCTTTCACGCTGCGTTCGGACGGGACGAAGGGCAAAACGCGGCCGGATGGTACCGACGAACAGGGCGCTGCTTGCTGGGGCGTACGTTGAACGCGCACGACAGGCGCGCAACGGCACATGGCCGTGCGTGCGGGATGTCGATTGTCAGTCGTCGTGCGCGTCGAGTCCGCGCTCGTCGCGCGATTCCTTCCAGATCCGGTAGACCTCCCATGCGGCGAAGCCGAGCGTGCCCCACTTCAGCGCGGGGCCCGCGCTCGCGCGCAGCAGCGAGCGAACGGGTTTCGCCAGCACGAGCGACGCGAGCGAACTCAGCATCGGATACTGGTTGACGAGGTGGCCGAGGCTCGCGTTCAGGTTCTTTGCGGACTGGCTGAACTTGTTGCTGGAAAGGCCGGGGATGAATACCTTGAGCCAGCTGAAGCGCGTGACAGCCTGGCGCATTTCGCCGGCGGCTTCCGCGAGTTCGAGCCGCTCGACTTCGGATCGCAGGATCAGCAATTCCTTGCGGAGCGCGCGATGCTGCGACGCGCTCCAGTTCGATCGCGACGAATGGGGGCGGTGTGCATTGCCCGTGACGTTCTGGCTCATGGCGCGTCGGCGAAGTAGGTGGGAGGAGGGAACACGACTGCGTTCACGGCTTGCCGCGGAACAGCTCGCGGTCTTTCTCGAGTTCGGCGAGCGTCGCCTCGAACACGGTCGGCGCGGTGCGCAGGCCCGAGCGCGCCTTCAGTGCGCACACGATGCCGCCTACGGCATATAGCGCGGTGATCGCCGCGAGCGACTGCCAGCGATAGGTGTCCCAGAACGCGATCGTGACGAGCACGGTCAGGCTGATGAGCGCCATGGTCGCGAGCATCATGGCGGCGAGCCCGAGGAACAGCACGCCCATCAGGCGTTCCTTCTCCTCGGCAAGCTCGATGCCCACCAGTTCGAGGCGCGTTTGGAGAAGCCCGATCGCGGAGCCGACGAGGCGGCGCAGCGGTCCTTGGCCGGACGGCTGCGAGGTGGTGTCTGTCGTCATGGGTGAGGTGCTTGCGCGTGCAGTGAGCAGCTAGGACAAAGCCGGCCGGCGGCAACCGCCAACCGGCTTCGACGCCCGTGGGCCGCGCAACGCGGCCCACGGGACGGAACGGCGCAGCGCGCGTTACTTGCGGTTGATCAGCAGGCCGATCAGCACGCCGACGCCGGCTGCAACGCCGATCGACGTCCACGGATGCTCGTGCACGTAGTCGTCGGTCGCGCGAGCGGCCTTCTTGCCTTTCTCGACGACCACGACCTGGACGTCGGCTGCCTTGTCCTTGGCCTGCTTCAGGCGCGACATGGCTTTCTCGCGCAGCTCGGCCGCACGGTCACCCGTGCTGCTGGCGGCTTGCTTGAGCAGGTCTTCGGCGTCTGCGAGAACGGTTTTGATATCCGACATCAGTTTCTCCTTGTTGATTTCCGACATTGCAACTCCCTTCGTGCTGTCATGCTGCAGGTTCACATCGTAGCGAAACGCCTGCCTGCTGGCGAGCCGGGAAGACACACGGCGGCAGTGCAAAATCGCATGGTAAACGATTTGTAATCGTCAACAGAGCGGCAAACGGGGTGGAAAGTTTCCGTCCTGGCCGTTCGTCCTGCCCCGACAGCAGGCAAAAATGACAAAAAAGTATGAATATCAAACGGAATAATCGTTCGCACGGTCCCTTGCTTCCCGTAAGCTGATGGACTGCCCCGCGCCATACCGCGCGCGGTTTCAACCAGCATCGTTCGAGGAGGGAACATCATGAGTCTGCGTCTTGGCGACATCGCACCGGATTTCGAGCAGGAATCGAGCCTGGGGCCCATCAAGTTTCACGAGTGGCTCGGCGACAGCTGGGGCGTCCTGTTCTCCCACCCGGCCGACTACACGCCGGTGTGCACGACGGAACTCGGGCTGACCTCGAAACTGAAGGGCGAATTCGAGAAACGCAACGTGAAGGTGATCGCGCTGTCGGTCGACGGCGTCGAATCGCACAAGGGCTGGATCAACGACATCAACGAAACGCAGTCGACGGTCGTCGGCTTCCCGATCATCGCCGATGCGGACCGCAAGGTTTCGCAGTTGTACGACATGATCCATCCGAACGCGAATGAAACGCTGACGGTGCGTTCGCTGTTCGTGATCGACCCGAACAAGAAGGTGCGGCTCACCATCACCTATCCGGCCAGCACGGGTCGCAACTTCGACGAAGTGCTGCGCGTGATCGACTCGCTGCAACTGACCGACAACTACAAGGTCGCGACGCCCGGCAACTGGAAGGACGGTGACGACGTCGTGATCGTGCCGTCGCTGCAGGATCCGGAAGAGCTGAAGAAGCGTTTCCCGAAGGGCTTCAACGCGGTGCGTCCGTATCTGCGCCTCACGCCGCAGCCGAACAAGTAAGCATCGGCGGCGCGTGAACGCGGTACCGGGCCGGCGGCCCGGATCGCGGATCCGATATCCGATGAAAAAACGGCTCGCCCGGCAGTCATGCCGGGCGAGCCGTATCTTTTTGCGCGTACGCGGCACCGCTGCCGGGCGCGCCGCATCCGGACGATCAGAAGAATGCCTGGATGCCCGTCTGCGCGCGGCCGAGAATCAGCGCGTGGATGTCGTGCGTGCCTTCGTACGTGTTGACCACTTCGAGGTTCACGAGGTGGCGCGCGACGCCGAATTCGTCGGAGATGCCGTTGCCGCCGAGCATGTCGCGCGCGAGCCGGGCGATGTCGAGCGACTTGCCGCACGAATTGCGCTTCATGATCGACGTGATCTCGACGGCCGCCGTGCCTTCGTCCTTCATCCGGCCGAGGCGCAGCACGCCTTGCAGGCCGAGCGTGATTTCGGTCTGCATGTCGGCGAGTTTCTTCTGGATCAACTGGTTCGCGGCGAGCGGCCGGCCGAACTGCTTGCGATCGAGCACGTACTGGCGCGCGGTGTGCCAGCACGATTCGGCGGCGCCGAGCGCGCCCCATGCGATCCCGTAGCGCGCCGAGTTCAGGCAGGTGAACGGGCCGCGCAGGCCGCTCACGTTCGGCATCAGGTTCTCTTCGGGCACGAACACCTCGTCGAGGACGATTTCGCCGGTGATCGATGCACGCAGCCCGACCTTGCCGTGGATCGCGGGCGCCGACAGGCCCTTCCAGCCCTTCTCGAGAATGAAGCCGCGGATCGCGTCCTTGCCGTTCTCTTCCAGCTTCGCCCACACGACGAACACGTCGGCGATCGGCGAATTCGTGATCCACATCTTCGTGCCGGACAGCGAGTAGCCGCCGGGCACCTTCTTCGCGCGCGTGACCATGCTGCCCGGATCGGAGCCGTGGTTCGGCTCGGTCAGCCCGAAGCAGCCGATCCATTCACCGGTCGCGAGCTTCGGCAGGTATTTCTGCTTCTGCGCGTCCGAACCGAATTCGTGAATCGGCACCATCACGAGCGACGACTGCACGGACATCATCGACCGGTAGCCCGAATCGACGCGCTCGACTTCGCGCGCGATCAGGCCGTAGCTCACGTAATTGAGGCCAGGGCCGCCGTATTCCTCCGGAATCGTCGGGCCGAGCAGGCCGACTTCGCCCATCTCGCGGAAGATGGCTGCGTCGGTGCGTTCGTGGCGGAACGCTTCGGTGACGCGCGGCGCGAGCTTGTCCTGCGCGTAAGCCTGCGCGGCATCGCGCACCATCCGCTCTTCCTCGGTCAGTTGCTGGTCGAGCAGCAGCGGATCGTCCCAATGAAAAGTTGCAGCACTCATCGTCTCATCTCCTGTCGGTCCGCGTTAGCGCTTCACTGCTTACGCATGACCCCATGCTTTGCGGTCGGTCAGCGTTAGCGCTTCGGCACTTGCGCTGATCCATGCTTTGCGGTCGTCCCCGGTCTGGCCGGGCTCATGCCAAATGATTGCTTGACTGAAGTTCCGCTGTGCGGAACAATGTTTTGCAAATCAAACCCAGTGTAGCATCAGATGACACTTTCAACCATCGACGAAACCACGATCGACGAACGCAAGTTCGTCGTCGCGCTCGCGCGCGGGCTCGACCTGCTGCGCGCCTTCCGGCCCGGCGAGACGATGCTCGGCAACCGCGACTTCGCGGAGCGCACGGGGCTGCCGAAGGCGACCGTGAACCGGCTGGCCTATACGCTGACCGTGCTCGGCTACCTGCGCTACGACGAGACGCTCGGAAAGTATGCGCTCGACGCCGGCGTGCTGTCGCTCGGCTACGCGCTGCTGTCGGGCTCGGGGACGATCGATCTCGCGCGGCCGCACATGCAGGCGCTCGCGCGCGAGATCGGCGCGGCCGTGTCGCTCGGCTGCCGCGACGGGCTCGACATGATCTATCTGGAGACGATCCGCAGCGAGACCGCGCTGACGCTCGGGCTCGCGCCCGGTTCGCGGTTGTCGATGCTGACGAGCTCGATGGGGCGCGCGTACCTGGCCGTGCAGCCGGAGGACGTGCGTCGCGCGCTTTATGCGGAATTGCATCGCGCGGCCGGCGGCGCGGCCGACGCCGACGCGCTCGTTGCCGCCGCGCAGCAAGCGGTGGCCGAATTCTCGGCGGGCGGTTGCTGCTATTCGTTTCGCGCGTGGCACATGGACGTGAACGCGGCGGCCGTGCCGTTTCGCGAGCCGCGCGAGGGGCGCTGGCTGATCCTGAGCTGCAGCGGCCCCGCATCGTCGATGGACGAGGATGTGTTCCGTACGCAGGTCGGGCCGAAGCTGAAGGCGCTCGCGCAGCGGCTCGGGCAGACGGCGTGAGCAACGCGGCGCGCGGCTATCGGCGTCGCGCCGCAACCGTTTCGTCTCCGGTGTTGGTGAGAGCGGGTGAGGGCTGCCGCCGTCTCTTGTGCTGCGGTCGAACCGCGCTCATCATCGTTCGCCAGCTTCCCGACGGCGAGGTTTGCGATGTCTCACCCGGAATCAATGGAAGGCGGATGTGCGTGCGGCGCGATCCGCTACCGTATCGCCCACGTTCCGACCGATGCCGGCTTCTGCCACTGCCGGCTCTGCCAGCGCACGACCGGCGCGGCGGTCGTCGCATCGGCATCGGTGCCGATCGACGCGTTCGAATACCTGCAGGGCGAGCCGACCGTCTACGCGTCGAGCGAGTGGGGCGAGCGGCGCTTCTGCGGCCGTTGCGGCGCGCAGCTCGAATACCGGCTTGGTGACGCGCCGAAGACGGTAGAAATCAATTACGCGACGCTCGACGAGCCGTCGCGGCTGCGTCCGGCGTGGCACGTCTGGTATGGGGACCGTTTCCCTGGCATCGAGATCGGCGACGATCTGCCCAAGTACGACGATGGCGGACGAGCGTAAGCGGTAACCATCGGCACCGACGGGCAGGCGTCGGGCAGCGGGGTGCGCCACGCGACCCGCTCTCGCTGTCCGGCAAGCAGGCCAACACCCGCATCCGGCATCCGGCGCGCAGCTCTCCGCGCGCGCCTGCCCCCATCCGCTCAGGCCGTCACGACCTTCGCAAACGCGGGCCCCTGCATGAACCGCACGTCATGCTGGCGCAGCAGCTCGCACTGTGTCTCGTCGACGACGCCGTCGAAGATCAGCGGAATCCGCACGCGCTGCGCATACGCGACGAGCGCCTTGACCATCCCGTCGCGCAACGCGATGCCCGCATCCATCTTGATGTAGTCGGGCCGTGCCATGTCCGATTCGACCGCGAGGATGCGGCCCGGATCGGGCAGCTTGTCCGCGACCTTGAAGCCGTGATGCTGGTAGCTGCGCGTCAGGTAGCCGAGGAAGGTCTTGTGCGCGACCGCGACCGCCGGCAGCTCGATCACGATCCGCTCGGTCGGCAGCCCGAAGCGCTGCAGCACCGACGAGAAATGCTTGCCGTGATCGTACTTCACGCTCTTGAGCAGCCGTTCGTGCACGCGCAGGAACAGCAGCCCGTGGCGCTGCGCGCCGAAGAAGTTGATCGCGTGCAGCGCGCGCGACAGGCGGTCGATCGCGACGAGCGTCTGGTCGTCGACCGCCGAGTCGACCGGATCGTGCGCGGCACCCGTGACGACCGTAACAGCCTGGAAGCCGAGTTCGTCGCCGTAGCGCTCGATCGCGTCGGTGAACGACGTCGATTGCGGCGCGCCGGGCATCGTCACGTCGTAGATCGGTTCGTAGGCGCTGCCGAGCGTGCGCTCGGGCAGATTCGCGCTCGCGGTGCCGCCTTCGGCAAGCGCGAGGTGATCCCGCAGATACGGCAGTTGCCCGGCACGGGCGACCAGCTCGGGAATGGTGGGCGGAATCATCGGCGTAAGAAGGAAAAACGGCGGCCGAACGGGCCGCCTCGTATCTGGATATTAGCAGCGCGCGCCACGCTCGGCTTGGCGTTTCGCTCATATGGTTATCCCGTTCTCGAGCCCGCGCCTAGGGTTTACGTTGATTTCACTATTCGTAATTGGTTTTACTATTCGTAAATCCAGGATTTGTCGCCGATCAAGAAATGCGGCATTCGGGCGCCGCTCGACGGCGCCGTTCGCGAATCAACAGGAAGCAAGGAGCGAGACGTGGCGGTTGACAGGAAAGGCGGGCGGGAGCGCCGGCAGGCGACGGGCGGGACGACAGGCGCGCTGGCGCGCGCACGGCAGGGTTGAGGAGCGGATGGCGACCATGAGCACCGATTACCAGACGCTGAAGTTCGAGTACCGTCCGCGCGCGCATGACGCGGCCGTTCACCCGGTGATCGTCGTCGGCGCGGGCCCGGTGGGCCTGTCGGCCGCGATCGATCTCGCGCAGCAGGGCGTGCCCGTCGTGCTGCTCGACGACGACGACACGCTGTCCACCGGCTCGCGCGCGATCTGCTTCGCGAAGCGCACGCTCGAGATCTTCGACCGGCTCGGCTGCGGCGAGCGCTTCGTCGACAAGGGCGTGAGCTGGCACGTCGGCAAGGTGTTCCTGCAGGACGAGCAACTTTACGCATTCGACCTGCTGCCCGAGGAAGGGCATGCACGCCCCGCGTTCATCAACCTGCAGCAGTACTACGTCGAAGGCTATCTGGCCGACCGTGCGTTCGAGCTGTCGAACATCGACATCCGCTGGAAGCACAAGGTGACGGGCATCGAGCAATCGGCCGAGCATGCGGTACTGACGATCGAGACGCCGGAAGGTGCAGCGACGCTGCGTGCGCAATACGTGATCGCGGCCGACGGCTCGCGCAGCCCGATGCGCGCGATGATGGGCCTCGAAAGCCGCGGCCGCACGTTCAAGGATCGATTCCTGATCGCCGACGTGAAGATGAAGGCGGAGTTTCCGACCGAACGCTGGTTCTGGTTCGATCCGCCGTTCCACCCGAACCAGTCGGTGCTGCTGCACCGCCAGCCCGACAACGTGTGGCGCATCGATTTCCAGCTCGGCTGGGACGCCGATCCCGTCGCCGAGAAGCAGCCGGAGCGCGTGATCCCGCGCGTGCGCGCGCTGCTCGGGCCGGACGTCGAGTTCGAGCTCGAATGGGTGAGCGTCTACACGTTCCGCTGCCAGCGGATGGACACGTTCCGTCACGGCCGCGTGCTGTTCGCGGGCGACTCCGCGCACGGCGTGTCGCCGTTCGGCGCGCGCGGCGCGAACAGCGGCGTGCAGGACGCGGACAACCTCGCATGGAAGCTGAAGCTCGTGCTCGACGGCCGCTCGGCCGACCGCCTGCTCGATACGTACGCGAGCGAACGCGAGTTCGCGGCCGACGAAAACATCCGCAACTCGACGCGCTCGACCGATTTCATCACGCCGAAAAGCCCGGTGTCGCGTGTGTTTCGCGACGCGACGCTGAAGCTCGCGCGCGACTGCGAGTTCGCGCGCAAGCTGGTGAACAGCGGCCGCCTGTCGGTGCCGGCCGTGCTGGCCGATTCGCCGCTGAACACGCCGGACCGCGGCGGCGACGCATTCGCGTGCGCGATGCGGCCGGGCGCGGCAGCAGCCGATGCGCCGGTGCGTGTGCAGGGTGCGGCGGGCTGGCTGCTGCAGCACCTGCGCGGCGGCTTCACCGGCGTGCTGTTCGGGTTGCCGGGCGATGCGGCCGCGCTCGCGCAGGCCGTCGACGGCCTCGCGCTGCCGGTGCGGCCGGTGCTCGTCGTGCCGGCCGGGCACGCGCAGCCGGTGGCCGGCGTCGACGTCGTGGAGGACGTTGACGGTTTCGCCGCGCAACGCTACGACGCGAAGCCCGGCACGTTCTACCTGCTGCGTCCCGACCAGCATGTCTGCGCACGGATGCGCACGCTCGACCGTCAGGCGCTTGCCGACGCACTGGCGCGCGCGACCTGCGCACGCTGAATACGATAAAGACACCGGAGACCCCGTCATGCCCTCACTCGACACCCGCCCGCGCCTGGCCGATCCGGACGCGTTCTACGAAGCGCTGATCGACATGCATCGCGACCTGTCCGACGCCGACAGCCAGCTCGTCAACGCGAAGCTGATCCTGCTGCTCGCGAACCAGATCGGCGATGCCGACGTGCTGCGCGAAGCGATGGCGCTCGCGCGCCAGGGCGTGACGCCGCCCGTGCATCCGGCCGCCGAGGTGGCGCAATGAGCGCGGCGCCGGCCGACGCACGCGTGCTCGAAGTCGAGCGCGTGATCGACGAGACCCATCGACCGGGCTTTCACTGGATGCTGCTCGTGTTGTGCGGGCTGTGCCTCG
This sequence comes from Burkholderia sp. BKH01, assembly GCF_025685725.1. Classification (NCBI taxonomy): domain Bacteria; kingdom Pseudomonadati; phylum Pseudomonadota; class Betaproteobacteria; order Burkholderiales; family Burkholderiaceae; genus Burkholderia; species Burkholderia sp. BKH01. The sequence continues at coordinate 85,554 of NZ_JAOTQT010000006.1, forward strand.
TGATCGACGGTTTCGATGCACAGGCGATGGGCTATGTCGCGCCGAGCGTGATCGCCGAATGGGGCGTGCCGAAGCAGGCGCTCGGCCCGGTGTTCAGCGCGAGCCTGTTCGGGATGCTGCTGGGTGCGCTCGGGCTGTCGGTGCTGGCCGACCGGATCGGGCGGCGCCCGGTGCTGATCGGCTCGACGCTGTTCTTCGCGGTGACGATGCTCGCGACGCCGTTCGCGGGCTCGATTCCCGCGCTGATGGCGCTGCGCTTCGTCACGGGCCTCGGCCTCGGCTGCATCATGCCGAACGCGATGGCGCTGGTCGGTGAGTTCAGTCCGGCCGCGCATCGTGTGAAGCGGATGATGATGGTGTCGTGCGGCTTCACGCTCGGCGCGGCGATCGGCGGCTTCATCAGTGCCGCGCTGATTCCGGCGCTCGGCTGGCGTTCGGTGTTCTTCGTCGGCGGCGCGGTGCCGCTCGTGCTCACGATCGCGATGGTCGCGCGGCTGCCCGAGTCGCTGCAGTTCCTGGTGCTGAAAGGGCGCGTCGCGCAGGCGCGCGACTGGCTCGCGCGCTTCGCGCCGCAGGCCGGCATCGATGCGAACACGCGGCTCGTCGTGCGCGAGCGCGCCGCGACCGGCGCGCCGGTCGCCGAGCTGTTCAGCCACGGCCGCCTGCCGGTCACGCTGCTGCTGTGGGCGATCAGCTTCATGAACCTGATCGATCTGTACTTCCTGTCGAACTGGCTGCCGACCGTGATGCGCGACGCGGGCTATTCGCCGGGCACGGCGGTGATCGTCGGCACGGTGCTGCAGACGGGCGGCGTGATCGGCACGCTGTCGCTCGGCTGGTTCATCGAACGCTACGGCTTCGTGCGCGTGCTGTTCGCCTGCTTCGCGTGCGCGGCCGTGTCGGTGGGGCTGATCGGCTCGGTCGCGCATGCGCTGCCGTGGCTGCTGGTCGTAGTGTTCGCGGGCGGGTTCTGCGTGGTCGGCGGGCAGCCGGCCGTGAACGCGCTCGCGGGCCAGTATTACCCGACGTCGCTGCGCTCGACGGGCATCGGCTGGAGCCTCGGCATCGGCCGGATCGGCTCGGTGCTCGGGCCGCTCGTCGGCGGACAACTGATTGCGCTCAACTGGTCGAACGGTGCGCTGTTCCACGCGGCCGCGGTGCCCGTGCTGTGCTCGGCGCTGTTCGTCCTCGGATTGGCCGGTGTGACGCGGCGAAACGGTGCGCACGCGCCGAACGCCGCGATGAATTGATGGAGAAAGGAAACGATGACGCTTGACCTGTCGAAACCGGCGACCGCCGGCTACCTGAGCGGTTTCGCGAACGAATTCGCGACCGAGGTGCTGCCCGGCGCGCTGCCGCACGGCCGCAACTCGCCGCAGCGCGCGCCGTACGGGCTGTATGCGGAGCAGCTGTCGGGCACCGCGTTTACCGCGCCGCGCGGCCATAACCGTCGCTCGTGGCTGTACCGCATCCGCCCGGCCGCCGTGCACCGGCCGTTCGAGCCGTACGCGGGCCCGCAGCGGCTCGTGTCGGAATTCGGTGACTCGGCCGACGTGCCGCCGACGCCGCCGAACCAGCTGCGCTGGGATCCGCTGCCGATGCCGGTCGAGCCGACCGATTTCGTCGATGGGCTGGTGACGATGGCCGGCAACGGCTCGGCGGCCGCGATGAACGGCTGCGCGATCCACCTGTACGCGGCGAACCGTTCGATGCAGGATCGCTTCTTCTACAGCGCGGACGGCGAACTGCTGATCGTGCCGCAGCAGGGGCGGCTGTTCATCGCAACCGAATTCGGCCGGCTCGACGTCGAGCCGTTCGAGATCGCGGTGATCCCGCGCGGCGTGCGCTTTTCCGTCGCGCTGCCGGACGGCGACGCGCGCGGCTACATCTGCGAAAACTTCGGCGCGCAGCTGCGGCTGCCGGATCTCGGCCCGATCGGCTCGAACGGTCTCGCGAACCCGCGCGACTTCCTGACGCCGCAGGCCGCTTACGAGGATCGCGAAGGCGCGTTCGAGCTGATCGCGAAGCTGAACGGGCGACTGTGGCGCGCGGACATCGGCCATTCGCCGCTCGACGTCGTCGCGTGGCACGGCAACTACGCGCCGTACAAATACGACCTGCGCCTGTTCAACACGATCGGCTCGATCAGCTACGACCATCCCGATCCGTCGATCTTCCTCGTGCTGCAGTCGCAGAGCGATACGCCGGGCGTCGACACGATCGACTTCGTGATCTTCCCGCCGCGCTGGCTCGCGGCCGAGGATACGTTCCGCCCGCCTTGGTTCCACCGCAACGTCGCGAGCGAGTTCATGGGGCTCGTGCACGGCGCGTACGACGCGAAGGCGGAAGGCTTCGTGCCGGGCGGCGCGAGCCTGCACAACTGCATGTCGGGCCACGGGCCCGACGCGGACACGTTCGAGAAGGCGTCCGCGAGCGACACGACGAAGCCGCACAAGGTCGACGCGACGATGGCGTTCATGTTCGAGACCCGCACGCTGATCCGGCCGACGCGCTACGCGCTCGACACCGCGCAACTGCAGGCGGACTACTTCGAATGCTGGCAAGGCATCAAGAAACACTTCAACCCGGAGCAACGATGAGCGACACCCAAGACTGGCGCGCGACGCTCGACCCGGCCCGCAAGAGCTGGGTCGACACGGCGAACGATCCCGCCTGCGATTTCCCGATCCAGAACCTGCCGTTCGGGATCTTCAGCGATGCGAAGCAGGCGGCGCGCCGTGCGGGCGTCGCGCTCGGCGACCAGATCGTCGATCTCGCGGCGCTCGCGCGCGCGGGCCTCGTGACGCTGCCGGCCGGCGCCGATGCGTTCGCCGCACCGACGCTGAACGCGTTCATCGCGCTCGGCCGCGATGCCTGGCGCAGCGTGCGCGTGCAACTGTCGGACCTGTTCTCGCGCGACAACGCACGGCTGCGTGACGATGCGGCGCTGCGCGCGCAGGTGCTCGTCGCGCAGCGCGACGCGACGCTGCATCTGCCGGTCGAGATTCCCGGCTACACCGATTTCTATTCGTCGAAAGAGCATGCGACCAACGTCGGCTCGATGTTTCGCGATCCGAAGAATGCGCTGCTGCCGAACTGGTCGGAGATGCCGATCGGCTACAACGGCCGTGCGTCGTCGGTGGTCGTGAGCGGCACGCCGGTGCGGCGCCCGAACGGGCAGCTGAAGCTGCCCGACCAGGAGCGTCCGGTGTTCGGCGCGTGCCGCAAGCTCGACATCGAGCTGGAGACGGGCTTCATCGTCGGCCAGGGCAACGCGCTGGGCGAGCCGATCGCGTGCGAGGACGCGGAAGCGCATATCTTCGGGATGGTGCTGCTGAACGACTGGAGCGCGCGTGACATCCAGCAGTGGGAATACGTGCCGCTTGGCCCGTTCAACGCGAAGACGTTCGCGACGACGATCTCGCCGTGGATCGTCACGCTCGACGCGCTCGAACCGTTCCGCACCGCGCAGCCGGAGCAGGCGCCGCAGCCGCTCGCGTATCTGCGGCACGCGGGCAAGCATGCGTTCGACATCGCGCTCGAAGTGACGCTGCGCGCCGAGGGCGCGGCAGAAGCGACGTCGATCTGCCGCACCAACTTCAAGCACATGTACTGGACGATGGCGCAGCAGCTCGCGCACCACACGGTCGCGGGCTGCAACACGCGGGTCGGCGACCTGATGGGTTCGGGCACGATCAGCGGGCCGACGAAGGATTCGTTCGGCAGCCTGCTCGAACTGACGTGGAACGGCAAGGAGCCGGTTGCGCTGCACGGCGGCGGCAGCCGCGCATTCATCGAGGACGGCGACGAGCTGACGCTCGCCGGATGGTGCCAGGGCGACGGCTATCGCGTCGGCTTCGGCACCTGCGCCGGCAAGATCCTGCCGGCGCGGAGTGCGTAACGGACGACGGCGCGTCGCGCGTGGTCCGGCAGGACAGGGCGGCCCGCATTGCGCGGGCCGCTTTCGTTTTGGCGGCGGACGGCGGCGCGAACGCGCCGATGTATTGCGATGCAGTGCGATGTATGCCGGCGTCAGACCGCGCGTTGCAACGCGGCGCGGCGTTCCCACAGCGCGGCCGCGACGAACGCCGCGACGCAGACGACCAGCACGCCGACTAGCGCGTTGCTGCCCAGTTGCTCCATCAATGCGCCCGCAACGAGCGGGCCGCCGAAGCTCGCGGCGCTCCACGACGCCGACACGAGCGAGCTCGCGGTGACGAGCGCCGCGCCGCGGAAGCGTTCGCCGCATGCGACGAGCGACAGCGTGTAGATGCTGCCGGCCGCCGCGCCGAGCACGAACAGCAGCGGCCAGCACAGCCACGGGTTCGCGATCACGAGCGGCAGCAGCGGCAGGCCGGCCAGCACGACCCAGCCCGCGCCGAGGTGCACGCGTTCGCGGCCGAGCTTGTCCGCGAGCCAGCCGATCGGGAACTGCATCGCGGTGTCGCCGAACAGCATGATCGACGCGAGCAGCACGGCGGTCGCGCTCGCGACGCCGTGATCCATCGCGTAGAGCGGCAGCAGCGACAGCGCGAGCGTATCGAACAGCGCGAAGAATCCGGTGCCGATGATCAGCGCGGGCATGCGCGGCAGCACGTCGAGCCAGCGACCGTGTGCCTCGTGATGCGCGTCGTCGCCCGCGAGCGGCGCGCGCCGGATCGTCGCGAGCGTCGGCAGCGCGAGCAGGAACAGTGCGCCGCACAGCGCGAATCGGATGCTCGTCGCACCGGCGATCTGGCTCACGAGCACGGGGCCCGCCATCTGGAACAGCGTGAAATTGGTCGCGTAGATCGCAACGACGCGGCCGCGCGTCGAATCGTCGGCGAGCTGGTTGACCCACGCCTCGCCGATCGTGAACAGCAGCATCAGTGCGGCGCCGCACAGCACGCGCAGCACGCCCCACAGGAGCAGGTTCGACGTGAACTGCATCAGCGCGGTGGCTGCCGCGAGTAGCACGACCGACACGACGATCGCGCGGCGCGAGCCGATGTGCCGCGCGAGCGCGGTGACGAACGGAACGATCGCGAGGCCGCCGAGCGCCTGCGCGGCCGTCAGCATGCCGACGACGTTGGTGCCGTGTCCGGCTTCGGTCAGTGCGAGTGCGGTGAGCGGCAGCGTGGCGCCGGTCCCGAGGCCGACGACCGCGACGCTCAGGATGAGCGCGAGGAAATCACGATTGAGAATGGCTTTCATCGGCCGGGATGCTACACCGCGGACCTTGAAAGGTCCATGAAGGCCGTCAGGCTCGAATGGCGTTGCGCACGCAACGAATGCGTGTCGTTGCGTTACACGTATTCGGTCGGCGCGGCCAGCGGGCGGCGTTCGAGCGACGCCGACCACAGCGTGAGCGCCAGCGCCGCGACGGCCATCGCGACGCCGACCCACGGCAGGTTCACGAGCGACACGCCGGAGCCGATCGCCATCCCGCCGAGCCACGCGCCCGTCGCGTTGCCGAGGTTGAACGCGCCCTGGTTCAGCGTCGACGCGAGGTTCGGCGCGTCGCTCGCGCGATCGACGATCAGGATCTGCAGCGGCGGCACGATCGCGAACGCGAGGATGCCCCACACGAAGATCGTCGCGAGCGCGGCGAACGGCAAATGCATCGTGCCCGCGAACAGCGCGAGGACGATGCCGATCAGCGCGAGCGTCGCGATCAGCGACGGCATCCGGCGCCAGTCGGCGAGCCTGCCGCCGAGCGTACCGCCGACCGTCAGGCCGAGGCCGAACAGCAGCAGTACATAGGTGACCTGACGCGGCGAGAAGCCCGTCACGTCCTCGAGGATCGGCGTGATGTACGTGAACACGCTGAACAGGCTCGCGGACGCGAGCACGCTGATGCCGAGCACCATCAGCACCTGCGGGTGTTTCAGCACGCTGAATTCGCGCGTGATGCTGGTGTCGGGCATCGCGAGGTTCTTCGGCAGGCAGACCGCGAGCGCGGCGGCCGCGGCGATGCCGATGCCGGTGACGGCCCAGAACGTCGCGCGCCAGCCGAATGCCTGGCCGAGCGCGGTGCCGAGCGGCACGCCGAGCACGTTCGCGAGCGTGAGGCCCGTGAACATCAGCGCGATCGCCTGCGCGCGACGGTTCGGCGCGACGAGGTTGCTCGCGACCACCGAGCCGATCCCGAAGAACGCGCCGTGGCAGAACGCAGTGACCACGCGCGCGGCCATCAGCACCGCATAGCCCGGTGCGATCGCGCAGAACAGGTTGCCGGCGATGAACAGCCCGATCAGGCCCATCAGCGCGCGCTTGCGCGGCATCTTCGCGGTGACGATCGCGAGGATCGGCGCGCCGATCGTCACACCGAGCGCGTAGCCCGACACGAGCATTCCGGCGGCCGGAATCGACACGCCGAGGTCGCGCGCGACGTTGGGCAGCAGCCCCATGATCACGAATTCGGTGGTACCGATTCCAAATGCGGCGACGGCAAGGGCGAAAAGAGGCAAGGGCATCGCGGTAGGCTCGGGGAAAGCCGCCGCTCGGGCGGGCGCAGGATGCGCGGGACGGGCGGACGGGAAGGCGAACGACAGCGCGATTCTACTTCAGTGAAAACCCTTATGCTCGGGGCCAAAACGGATGTTGCCGGCGTGCGACGGCGCAGCCGGCGGGAAGCTCACAATGTGGGATTTGGTGGCGATTTTCTGCAGCGTGTGACCGTGCCGGGGTCGGAACGATGGTGGCTACCGGGCCGCGCTTCAGGCCAGCCGTTCGGGTGAACCGTCGGGTAGCACGACGGATTGCGCGGGTTCGGCGATCGCGTCCGATGCGTGTTGCGCATTCGGGTCCGCTGCGGCGTTCGTGTTTGCGGGCGACGCAGGCGATCCGGCGGCGTCGAGCGCGGCCGGATCGTCCCAGCCGTTTTCGAACAGGCACGCTTCGATCGGCATCCGCGCGGCCCAGCGCTCCTGCTCGAGCATCGGTTTTGCATAGAACGCGTCGACGTGTCCGACGCACAGCACCGCGATCGGCTTCGCACCGTCGGGCATCCGCAGCAGCGTGCGCAGCGCATCGACGTCGAACAGCGACACCCAGCCCATCCCGAGCCCTTCCGCGCGCGCCGCGAGCCACATGTTCTGGATCGCGCACGCGGCGGACGCGAGATCCATCTCCGGCAGCGTGCGGCGGCCGAACACGTGGCGCTCGCGGCCGTCGGCGAGCGCGACGACCAGCAGCTCGCCGCATTCGCGCACGCCTTCGACCTTCAGCCGCATGAATTCGTCCTGGCGCTCGCCGAGCGCGTCGGCGGTCGCGCGGCGCTCGGCCTCGACCAGCGCGTGGATCGCGGTGCGCAGCGAGGGATCGGTGATGCGGATGAAGCGCCACGGCTGCATGAAGCCGACGCTCGGCGCGTGGTGCGCCGCGCGCAGCAAGCGCGCGAGCACGGCCGGATCGACGGGCGCCGGCGTGAAGTGGCGCATGTCGCGCCGTTCGAAAATGGCGCGGTAGACGGCGGCGATGTCGGAGTCGTCGAAACGCATGAGCGGCAAAAGCAGGGGATGACGTCGGCGCAACGATAGCAGACCGCGCGCGGGCCGCGTTACATCAGTCGAAACAAAACCCGGAATTGTTGATGGCGCGCGGATGCGGCGCCCGGACGCGATATCGGCCGGCAAGCGCGCGGCGGGTGGCGGGTGACCTTGCCCCGTCGAGTACACCATTCGCAAGTTAGTGGGCTCGCCGGTTGAGGCTGGCCGCGCGTCAGGCGTCAGCGATTCGGGCTCACCACGTTTGCGGGCGTGCCCGCGTGCCAGGCCTCGATGTTCAGCAGCGTCGTGTGCGCGATCTCTGCCAGCGCCTCGCGCGTGAAGAACGCCTGGTGCGACGTGACGATCACGTTCGGGAACGTCAGCAGGCGCGCGAGCACGTCGTCCTGCAGCGGCAGGTCGGAGTGATCCTCGAAGAAGAGCCCGCTTTCCTCCTCGTACACGTCGAGCCCGAGATGGCCGAGCTGGCCGCTCTTGAGCGCGTCGATCAGCGCCTGCGCATCGACGAGGCCGCCGCGGCCGGTGTTGATCAGCATCGCGCCGTGCTTCATCCGCGCGAGCGTCTGCGCGTTGATCAGATGGTGCGTCGACGGCAGCAGCGGACAGTGCAGGCTGACGATGTCGGCCTGGTGCAGCAACGCGTCGAGCTCGACATAGCGCGCGCCGAACGCGATCAGCTCGTCGTTGTACGGCGGCACCGAGTGCGCGAGCACATGCATCCCGAAGCCCATCATGATCTTCGCGAACACGCTGCCGATGATGCCGGTGCCGATCACGCCGACGGTCTTGCCGTGCAGGTCGAAGCCGAGCAGGCCGTTCAGCGAGAAGTCGCCTTCGCGGGTGCGCGCGACGGCGCGCGGCAGGCGGCGGTTGAGCGCGAGGATCAGCGCGACCGCGTGCTCGGCGACCGCGTGCGGCGAATACGCGGGCACGCGCACGACCGTGATGCCGAGCCGCTCGGCGGCCGCGAGGTCGACATGGTTGAAGCCCGCCGAGCGCAGCGCGATCAAGCGCGTGCCGCCGTCCGCCAGCCGCTCGAGCACGGCCGCGTCGACCGTGTCGTTGACGAACGGGCAGACGACGTCATAGCCGTGCGCGAGGATCGCGGTCTCCGCGTCGAGGTGCGACGGCTGGAAGTGCAGCCGATAGCCGAACTGCCGGTTGGCGGCGGTAAACGAATCGTCGTCGTACTGCCGGCTGCTGAACAGGATCACGCGCACGCTGCACCTCCGATGGCTGACGCGCGCAGTTTACTGCAGGCCCGTGACGATGTCGGAGCGGTCGGGCCCGCGCGACGGACGCAGGAAACCGTAATCTTTCCGCTCGTGGGCCGTCTGCGCGCTGAAGTGGTCGAGCGCGTGCTCGACGAAGCTGCGCGTGCGGGCCGGCACGTACTGGCGGTTCGGATAGACGAGCGACAGTTGCGCGTCCGGGTCGTCGATCCGGTAGCCGGGCAGCAGCCGCACGAGCGTGCCGCTGTTGAGCGCATCGGCGACGCACGGCTCGGGCAGCACCGCGATACCGGCGCCGGCAATGGCGGCCGCCTGCACGAGCGCGAGCTGGTTGACCGTGCAGGCCGGGCGCACCGTGACCGAATGCGCGACGCCGTCGTGGCCGATCAGCTGCCACGCGGGCGCATGCTGGTGCGGCGCGAGCGTGACCCAGTCGTGGCCCGGCAGGTCGTCGGGCGCGCGCGGCTCGCCGCGCCGGTTGAGATAGGCCGGCGCCGCGCAGGCGACGAACGGGTTCGGTGCAAGCGCATGGCCGATCAGCGCCGGGTTGCCGTCGAGCCGGTTGCCCGTGACGATGCCCACGTCGTAGCCCGAATCGAGCACGTCGAGCGGCCCTTCGGCGACGGTCAGCTGCACGCGCAGCTCCGGGTAGCGGTGCCGGAAGCTGCTGACGAGCGGCGTCAGCGCAAGCGGCGACAGCAGGCCCGATGCGACGACGCGCAGCGTGCCGGCCGGTTCGCGCACGGCATGCGCGACGGACGACTCGAGGTGGTCGAATTCCTCGAGCAGTGCACGGCAACCGTCGAGGTAGCGCACGCCGGCCTCGGTGAGCGACAGGTTGCGCGTGGTGCGATGGATCAGCCGTGTGTTCAGGTGGCCCTCGAGCATCGCGATCGAACGCGTGACGAGCGCGTTGGACACGCCGAGATGGTGCGCTGCGCGCCGGAAGCTCTGCTGCTCGGCGACGCAGACGAATACACGCATGGTCTGAATCTGGTTCATGGCTTGTGTATTTCTGGCCCGGTTGATTGATTATGGTTGTGATTTTTCGCCGTGCAACCTCGAAAACGCGTCGCGCGGCACCCAGTTCTCCTTCGTATCGAAAAATCGGTTTTCGATTCCGCAGACGATTGTTAAATACAGTTGCGATATCCGTCAACCTGAGAAAACGGGCGGGTTGCGGAAAATCGAAATCGCGAGTACCGGTTAAATGTCGGGCTGTCTCGTGTCCCTACCGTTCAAAGGCGGAAGAGTATTGGAATATGCATCGTGGCGGCGAATAATTCGTATGTTAATCAATTGGTTGTTCGTGATTCGATCAGGTTTGCTCCGGTAATTTAGGGAATCGCTCCCTAATACATGCTGCAGTAATGGATGTTTTTACCCGTGCGCGGATTTTGCGTATCGCATTCCGTGCGGCGATTTTTATCGAACATCCGGTCTATTTCGTTCGATACGCAAGTCGCGCTGAACCGTCGGCGTCGCTGAAATGCGGCGATATTGGCGGAGAAAATCGCGCGCATGGAACCGTTTCGCAACCGGCCGGCAATGCCATTCCAATCCGGAACGCCGGCGCGCGATGCTTGGGCGGCCGGCTGGCCCGGTCCGGCGACCGGGCCACCGTCGCGCTGTCCGGCCGCGCGTGCCACTTGCGCGAGGCCGCGGAACGGGGAATGATCGATCAGTTCGCCATGCAGTCCGGCTGGCGTCCGTGCATTCCCTTTCCTCGACTTTTACCTGCCATGTCCATCGATTACTCGCCGATTCCCTGTCCCGTCGTCGTGCCGCTCGACGCGATCCTGCCCGAAGAACCGCTGCTGATGATGGGGGCCGGCCCGGTTCCGATCCCGGCCGCCGTCGCGAAGGCGAACACGATCGTGATCAATCACCTCGGCGCGACGATGGCGAAGATCATCGAGCAGGTGAAGGAGATGGCGCGCTACGTGTTCCAGACCCGCACGAAATGGGTGCTCGGCGTCGCGGGCCCCGGCTCGGCCGCGATGGAAATGGCGATCTCGAACCTCGCCTGGCGCGGCACGCGCGTGCTGTCGATCCGCAACGGCTTCTTCAGCGCGCGGATGGCCGAGATGGCCACGCGCGTCGGCGCCGACGTCGCGACGCTCGAAGTGGCCGACCGCGCGGTCGCGAGCCTCGACGAGGTCGCGGATGCGATCGCACGCGAGCGGCCCGAGATCGTCACGATCGTGCAGGGCGAGACGTCGAACACCGTGTGGAACCGCGACCTGCGCGACATCGCGGCGCTCGCGAAGGCGGCCGGCGCGCTGGTCGTCGTCGACGCGGTGTGCACGCTGTCGACGATGCCGCTCGACATGGATGCGTGGGGCATCGACGCGGTGATCACCGGCGGCCAGAAGGGGTTGTCGTCGATCCCGGGCGTGTCGCTGATCGCGTTTTCCGACGCCGCGTGGGAGCGCATGAAGCATCGTCCCGAGCCGAATACGCACTGGTGCCTCGACATGGCGCTCGCGGAGAACTTCTGGCACAACGCCGGTTATCACTACACGGCGCCCGTGTCGGGCGTGCTCGCGCTGCACGAGGCGCTGCGGCTGGTGTGCGCGGAAACGCTCGAAAGCCGCTTCGCGCGCCACCTGCGCTGCTCGCTCGCGCTGCAGGCGGGTGTCGAGTCGATGGGGCTCAAGCTCTATGCGCCGAAGGACTGCCGGCTCAATTCGGTGGTCGGGATCGAGACGCCGGAAGGGCTCACGCCCGGGATGGTCTGCGGCCATATCTCGAAGCAGTACCAGGTCGAGATTTCGGGCTCGTTCGGGTTGCCGATCGTGCGGATCGGGCAGATGGGCGAGCAGTGCCGCGAACACAACCTGTTCCGCACGCTGCATGCGTTCGGCCGCACGATGGTCGACCTGAAGGTGCCGGTCGACCTGCCGGCCGGCGTCGCGGCGCTCGAACAGGAACTGTCGCAACGCGGCGCGTAACGCCGCAGGCGGCAACCGGCCCTGGTGGCCCGGCCGGCTGAGCGCGATCGGTCGATCGCGCTCAGCGGCCCTGCATCGCGCGCCGGTACGTATTCGGCGTCGTGCCGTGCGCGTCGCGAAAGCGATGGCTGAAGTGGCCGGCGTTCGCGTAGCCGCAGTCGGCCGCGACCTGCGCGAGCGGCAGCGACGTCGTGCGCAGCAGTTCGCGCGCCCGCGCGAGCCGCTGTTCGGCGACCCACGCGTGCGGCGCGCGGCCGAACGACAGCCGGAACATTCGCGAGAAGTGGTATTCGGACAGCGCGGCGACGTCGGCCAGTTCGCCGAGCGTCAGCGGCTGCGTCAGGTACGTGTCGATGTAGTCGCGCACACGGCGACGCACGGCCGGTGCAAGTCCGCCGCGGAACGACACGTCGGTGCGCGTCGTGCTCTGCCCGCGCAGCAGCAGGCTCAGCACCTCGTGCGCGGTCTCGTTCACGCGCAGCCGCTCGTCGGCATCGTCCCAGCCGTCCAGCGCGAGCGAGCGCAGCAGCGCGGCGACGCGCGCATCCTCGAAATAGGTGCGGTCGGCGAGCTTCAGCTCGCGCGGCTCGCGGTCGAGTTCGCGGATCGCGCGCTGCGTGAAGTGCTCGGGCAGGAAATACAGATGGATGAAGTGCATCTCGCCGCGCACCCACCAGCGCGATTCGTGGTCACCCGGCAGCGCGCACAGCAGGCTCGGCGCGCCGTAGCGCGGCACGCGTTCGCGCTCGGTCCGGTAGCCGCCGTCGAGGTAGCACGACAGCGTGTGGTGGCCGGGCTGCTCGTAGATCGTCTCGCTTTCGTCGGTGATCCGCGTCCATTCGGCGATCGCGAGATGGTCGCCGAGCCACGCGAAGCGCTCGAGCGTCGCGTTCGCGTCGGCGAGCGTGCGGCAGACCGACTGCAGGCCGAACGGCAAATCGCCGCCGGCCAGGGTGGCGGCGCGGTCGACGGGCGGGGCGGAGAGGGAGAAGCTCATGATTTGGCGAGTATAAGCGGGCGCGCCGCACCGGGTGCGGCGACCGGAAAAAGACCGCAATTCCGGACAATCGGCGTGCGCCGCGCGGCGGCATAGTCGGGATCCCGTTTCATCCGATTCCTGGACCATCGCCGCCATGAACCTGTCGCTTTATTTCGTCACCGTGCTGATCTGGGGCACCACCTGGATCGCGATCAAATGGCAGCTCGGCTCCGTGCCGCCGCCCGTGTCGATCGCGTGGCGCTTCTGGCTCGCGGCCGCCGTGCTGTTCGCGCTGCTGCGCGTGATGCGCCGGCCGGTTCGCCCGCCGCGCGAAGCATGGCGCTACCTCGTCGCGCAGGGCTTCGCGCTGTTCTGCCTGAATTTCCTGTGCTTCTACTACGCGGAGCAGGTCGTGCCGAGCGGGCTCGTCGCGGTGATTTTCTCGACCGCGCCGCTGCTGAACTCGATCAACGGCCGGCTGTTCATGGGCCGCCCGCTGCGGCCGTCGGCGATTGCGGGCGCGCTGCTCGGCCTGGTCGGCATCGCGTGCCTGTTCTGGCAGCAGATGGCCGGCCATCTCGACGACCACGCGACCTGGATCGGGCTTGCGATCGCGTTCGCCGGCACGATGTGCTTCTCGGCCGGCAACCTGCTGTCGAGCCGGATGCAGTCGATGGGGCTGCACCCGCTCGCGACCAACGGCTGGGCGATGCTGATCGGTGCGGCGATCCTGACCGTCGGCAGCGCGGTGTCCGGGATGCCGTTCACGCTGGACATGAGCCCGCGTTATCTCGGCGCGCTCGTCTACCTGGCCGTGCCGGGCTCGGTGATCGGCTTCACCGCGTACCTGACCCTCGTCGGCCGGATCGGGCCGGAGCGCGCCGCGTACTGCACGGTGCTGTTCCCGATCGTCGCGCTGGCCGTGTCGACGGTGTTCGAGGGCTACCAGTGGTCGCCGCTCGCGGTGATCGGGCTGCTTTTGGTGGTGGCCGGCAATCTCGTCGCGTTCGACCTGACGCGGAAGCTGTTTCTCCGGACGGCGTGACGACGGCCGGACGGGTGACGCGCTGCATGGCGCGACCGGGTATCCGGTTGACTTGGTTGACTTGGTTTCGATTCGGGGCTAGGCTTGAACCTCCGGTTGGGTAAGGAGGCGGAGATGGTCAGGCAGGCTCATGCACTTGAAAGCGCGGCTGCGATTCTCGATGTCGAGACCGAGGAGGCGTTGCGCAGCGCCGTTGGTGCCGCGACCATGCTCGGTCCCGATCGGGCGCGTGCGCTGCTCAAGCTGTCGGACGAACAGCTCGGGCACCTGTTCAAGATCGGCATCGCCCAGGTCATCGATCTGGCGGGCACGATCACGTTCGGCATCGCTGCCGCTGCGACCCGCGACAGGCAACCTTCCGGCCGCACGAAGCAGCATGCGAAGCCGGCGGCACGCGCGGATGCTGCGGCCGCTGATTTTGAGCGGCGCGCGCTGGCCGAACGGCGGGCGCTCGTCGCGCAGGGCGCGCTGCTGCCGGCCGCGGAGATCTGGGCAAGGCTCGGCATGACGCGGCAGGCCCTCAGCAAGGCGGTCGTGTCCGGGCGCATCTTCACGGTCGACGTGGGGGCGCTGCAGTACTACCCGGCCTTTTATCTGACGGGTGATATCGATCGCAAGACGCTAGGAAAGGTGACGCAACGCCTGGGTGGTTTGCCGGGATGGAGTAAATGGCAGTTCTTGACGACGCCCAAGGCGTCCCTTGGCAACGTCACGCCGCTGAAAGCGCTGTCGCAAGGAAGGCGCGAAGAGGTGGAGCGTGCCGCAGCGGCGTTCGCGGAGCGCTAGGAGGTGCGGTCGACGTTGAGGCCACCGAGCGAACACTTCGCGAATGCGACGCTGGTTACGCGGGAGATTGCGCCGTCGGCGCTGGTGCGCGTCTCCCGATACGAGACAGGCGAGCCATACTTCGGCAAGTCGGGCGGCAACCGTTTCGACGACCCGCGCCAGCGGCGCCGGTATGGCACCAGCTATTTCGGTTTCGACCTGCACTGCGCGTTTGCCGAGACGGTGCTGCACGACGAAGTCGCGGATCTCGCAGTCGGTGGCTTCCCGCTCGTGACGACCGAGCTTGAGCGCTTCGTACTTTCGTTCACCGGCTCGCCGCTGACGGTGGCCGTCCTGCACGGCCTGCCGCTGAAAAACCTCGGCGGCGACGGGGCGCTGTCGACCGTCGTACCGTACGATATCCCGCAGCAATGGTCGCTCGCCGTACACGGGCATGGTCGTCGGGTCGACGGCTTTCTGTATATGTCACGTCATCTCAACACTTCGGAAGCGCTCGTGCTCTTCGATCGTGCCGAACCCAAACTCAAGCTCGGGCGCGTCGTTCCGTTCCGGCACCACACCGAGGCTGCCCGCGTGCTGCTGGACTTCAACATATTGCCGCGTTAAGCCGCGTATCGCCGGCCGCCCGACGGGCGGCTTCGGACGGCATTCCGCCAGAAGGGACGGCGCGCGCGATTCCTCGCGGCCCGTTCATGCGGTCGCGCCGCTCCCCGCTACACGCGCCTGCCGCTGGTACAGCACCATCGACAGCGCGACGCCCGCGGCGGCCGCGACCGCCGCGAACAGGAACACCTGCGGATAGCCGAACGCACCCGCGACATAACCGGCGAGCGGGCCCGTGATGCCGAGCGACAGGTCGAGGAACACCGAGTAGGCGGACAGCGCCGCGCCGCGGCTCGCAGGCGGCACGAGCGCGACGGCCTCGACGCCGAGTGCCGGGAAGATCAGCGCGAAGCCGAAGCCCGTCAGCGCCGCGCCGACGAGCGCGACGTGCGGCACCGGCGCGAGCCACAGCAGCACGAGGCCCGAGCATTCGAACGCGAACGACACGATTGCGACGCGGAAGCCGCCGTAGGTCTTGATCGTGTTCGCGAACAGCAGGCGCGCGCCGATGAACAGCGTGCCGAACACGGTCAGCGACAGCGCGGCGTTCGGCCAGTGGCGCGCCGCGTAGTACAGCGTGACGAAGGTCGCGATCGAGCCGAAGCCGGCCGAGCCGAGCGCGAGGCCGAGGCCGTGCGGCAGCACGCGCGTGAACACGCTCGCATACGACATCCGCTCGCCGTGCACGAGCGGCACGGAATCGATCAGGCGCGCGAGGTAGAAGCCGATCGCGGCGAGCGCGATCACGATCACGCCGATCAGCGCCGGATTCAGTGTATGCGCGATCGCGACGCCGACCGGCGCGCCGAGCGCGAGCGCGCCGTAGGTCGCGATGCCGTTCCACGAGATCACCTTCGCGTTGTGCGCGACGCCGACCCGCCCGATGCCCCACAGGATCGCGCCGGTGCCGCACAGGCTCTCGCCGACGCCGAGCACGAGCCGGCTCGCGACCAGCAGCACGAGGCTCGCGACCGGCCAGTGCGCGAGCAGCAGCGCGACGAGCAGCAGCACACCCGACACGCCGCAGCCGACCAGCCCGCGCAGCACCGTCTGCTTCGGGCCGAGCGTATCGGCGAAGCGCCCGGCGAGCGGCCGCGACGCGAGCGTCGCGAAGTACTGGACGCTGATTGCACCGCCCGCGACGATCGCGGAAAAGCCGAGGTCGTCATGGACGAAGCCCGGCAGCACCGCGAGCGGCAGGCCGATGGTCAGGTAGCAGATGAACGTGAAGCAGACGACGGACACGATTTGCAGCGTGACCGCGAACCCGCTGCGCGGTGGTGTGGCGGAGTCGGTAGACATGGGGTCGGAACGAATGAGCGAAACGGAGCGTGACGACACGGAAGACGGCACAAAAGGGAATCCGGATTTTCCCATGGAACCGGTTTTCACGCAGGTACCATTTAGTTAATCGCGACCCGTTTTCGCGCGCAACGGATCGGTGCGAGCACGCCGGGAAGGCCGTGCGGAAAGGGTGCCGGGCGGCCCCGGCGCTCATATCGCGGCAGTTATATGGGCCCCATGCGTGATGGGCTATGGGTTGCGAAATTTGACGGTGATAGCGTGCAAACTGTCAGAAAGACGTCGGTCGAGCGCTCCGCGCAGGCCGCCTTGCCCCCCATTTGAAGAATCATCGAGACATGAGTGAGCCGATCCGCTTCTACCATCGTCACGCGATCCGCGAGGTCAGCGGCGCGGACGTTACCCGCACCGTGCTGCAGTACCTGCGCGAGGACGCGCATTGCACCGGCACCAAGGAAGGCTGCGCGGAAGGCGACTGCGGCGCGTGCACGGTCGTCGTCGGCGAGCTGACCGACGCCGGCGCGGTCGAGTTCAAGGCCGTCAACGCGTGCATCCAGTTCCTGCCGACGCTCGACGGGAAGGCGCTGCTGACGGTCGAGGACCTGCGCCAGCCGGACGGCGCGCTGCATCCGGTGCAGCAGGCGATGGTCGACTGCCACGGTTCGCAATGCGGGTTCTGCACGCCCGGCTTCGTGATGTCGATGTGGGCGCTGTACGAGAAGCACGGCCACGAAGGCTGCGGCAGCGCGTGCGCGAAGGCGAAGGACGTGCCGACGCGCACCGAGATCGCAGACGCGCTGACGGGCAACCTGTGCCGCTGCACCGGTTATCGCCCGATCGTCGATGCCGCCGTGCAGATGTTCGATGCGACCGGCGAAGGCGCGCCGGCGCCGTCGGCACCGGTCGACTCGGCCGCGCTCGCCCGCACGCTCGCGTCGCTCAAGCGCGACGACACGTTCGACTACACGACGCCCAACGGCGCGCGCTTCGCGGCGCCGCGCACGCTCGACGCGCTGGCCGCGCTGAAGGTCGAACGGCCCGACGCGCGGATCCTCGCGGGCAGCACCGACATCGGCCTGTGGGTCACGAAGCAGATGCGGCGGCTCGACGACCTGATCTACGTCGGCCAGATCGCCGAACTGCAGCGTGTCGTGGAGCGCGGCGACTGGATCGAGATCGGTGCGGGCGTGACGGTCGAGAACGCGTATGCGGCACTGGCCGGCACCTATCCGGAGCTGACCGAGATGTGGAAGCGCTTCGCGTCGCTGCCGATCCGCAACGCGGGCACGCTCGGCGGCAACGTCGCGAACGGCTCGCCGATCGGCGATGCGATGCCCGGCCTGATCGCGCTCGGTGCGCGCGTCGTGCTGCGCGGCGGCGACACGGTGCGCGAGCTGCCGCTCGAGGCGCTCTACACGGGCTACCAGCAGAAGGACATGGCGCCGCACGAATTCGTCGTCGGCGTGAAGGTGCCGACCCGCACCGGCGCGCGCGAGAAGCTGCAGTTCCGCACGTACAAGCTGTCGAAGCGGTTCGACTCCGACATCTCGGCCGTGTGCGCGGCGTTCGCGTTCATCGCGGACGGCGACACGATCCGCGAGCCGCGCATCGCGTTCGGCGGGATGGCCGCGACGCCGAAGCGTGCGACGCACACCGAAGCCGTGCTCGACGGCGCGCTGTGGCACGAAGCCACCGCGCAGGCCGCGATGCAGGCGCTCGAGCGCGACTACCAGCCGCTGTCCGACATGCGCGCGACGAGCACGTATCGCCTCGATACCGCGAAGAACCTGATGTATCGCTTCTGGCTGGAGACGCGCCCGCACGACCCGCTGCCGCCGCAAGCCCTGAATGTGCGTGAAGTGGCCGCCGAAGCCGGCGCCGACGCGGCGCGCGTCTGAAGACGGAGAACATCGAAGATGAACCAGCAAGCAGAACCGTTCCTGAGTACCCTCGACCCGCAAGCCGATGCCGCGCAGGTGCACGTATCGCGTGCGCACGAATCCGCGCACCTGCACGTGAGCGGGCGTGCCACCTACACCGACGACATTCCGGTCGTCGCGGGCACGCTGCACGCGGCGCTCGGATTGTCGGCGAAGCCGCACGCGAAGATCGTGTCGATGAACTTCGACGCGGTGCGCGCGACGCCGGGCGTAGTCGCCGTGTTCACGGCCGACGATATCCCGGGCGTCAACGATTGCGGCCCGATCATCCACGACGATCCGGTGCTCGCCAAGGGCATCGTGCAGTTCGTCGGCCAGCCGATGTTCATCGTCGTCGCGACGTCGCATGAAACCGCGCGGCTCGCCGCGCGCCGCGCGCAGGTCGACTACGAGGAACTGCCCGCGATCCTGACCGCGCAGGAAGCGCGTCAGGCCGAAACCTACGTGATCCCGCCGCTGAAGCTCGCGCGCGGCGACGCGGCCGCGCGGCTCGCCGCCGCGCCGCACCGCGAGTCGGGCGAAATGCTGCTCGGCGGCCAGGAGCAGTTCTACCTGGAAGGGCAGATCGCGTACGCGGTGCCGAAGGACGACGACGGAATGCACGTGTACTGTTCGACGCAGCACCCGAGCGAGATGCAGCACCTCGTCGCGCACGTGCTCGGCGTCGCGTCGCACAACGTGCTGGTCGAATGCCGCCGGATGGGCGGCGGGTTCGGCGGCAAGGAATCGCAGTCGGGCCTGTTCGCGTGCTGCGCGGCGCTCGCCGCGTGGAAGCTGCTGTGCCCGGTGAAGCTGCGCCCGGACCGCGACGACGACATGATGATCACCGGCAAGCGGCACGACTTCCATTACCGCTTCGACGTCGGCTACGACGACGACGGCCGCCTCGACGGCGTGGCGCTCGAGATGACGTCGCGCTGCGGTTTCTCGGCCGACTTGTCGGGCCCGGTGATGACGCGCGCGGTGTGCCACTTCGACAACGCGTACTGGCTGGGCGACGTCGACATCGCCGGCTACTGCGGCAGGACCAACACGCAGTCGAACACCGCGTTCCGCGGCTTCGGCGGCCCGCAGGGCGCGTTCGCGATCGAGTACATCCTCGACGACGTCGCGCGCTCGCTCGACCGCGATCCGCTCGACGTCCGCTACGCGAACCTGTACGGCAAGACCGAGCGCAACGTGACGCCGTACGGCCAGACGGTCGAGGACAACGTGCTGCAGGAGCTGCTCGGCGAGCTCGAGACGACGAGCGACTACCGCGCGCGGCGCGCGGGCGTGCGCGCATTCAATGCGCGCAACACGGTGCTGAAGAAGGGCATCGCGCTCACGCCGGTGAAGTTCGGGATCGCGTTCAACGTCACGCACTTCAACCAGGCCGGCGCGCTGGTGCATATCTACACCGACGGCTCGGTGCTCGTGAACCACGGCGGCACGGAGATGGGGCAGGGGCTCAACACGAAGGTCGCGCAGGTCGTCGCGCATGAGCTCGGCATCCGTTTCGGCCGGATCCGCGTGACGGCGACCGACACGAGCAAGGTCGCGAACACGTCCGCGACGGCTGCGTCGACGGGCTCGGACCTGAACGGCAAGGCCGCGCAGGATGCGGCGCGCCAGTTGCGCGAACGGCTCGCGGTGTTCGCGGCGAAGCAGTTCGGCGACGGCAAGGCCGATGCGGCCGACGTGAAGTTCGGCAACGACGTCGTGTGGGTCGGCGGCCAGGGCGTGCCGTTCGGCGAAGTGATCGCGAAGGCCTACCTTGCACGTGTGCAGCTCTGGTCCGACGGCTTCTACGCGACGCCGAAGCTGTACTGGGATCAGTCGAAGCTGCAGGGCCGGCCGTTCTACTACTACTCGTACGGCGCGGCCGTGTCCGAAGTCGTGATCGACACGCTCACGGGCGAGATGCGCACGCTGCGCGTCGATGCGCTGCACGACGTGGGCGCGTCGCTGAACCCGGCACTCGACATCGGCCAGGTCGAAGGCGCGTTCATCCAGGGGATGGGCTGGCTGACGACCGAGGAGCTGTGGTGGAACAAGGGCGGCAAGCTGATGACGCATGCGCCGTCCACGTACAAGATCCCGACCGTGAACGACACGCCGCCCGAATTCAACGTGCGGCTGTTCGAGAACCGCAACGTCGAGGACAGCATCCACCGGTCGAAGGCCGTCGGCGAGCCGCCGCTGCTGCTGCCGTTCTCGGTGTTCTTCGCAGTGCGCGACGCGGTAGCTGCGGTCGGCGACTACAAGGTGAACCCGCCGCTCGACGCGCCGGCCACCGGCGAGTCGATCCTGCGCGCGGTGAATGCGGTGCGTGCGGCCCGCGCGGTTCAGGCAGGCTGACATGAAACGACCGCCACGCTTACTTCGTTCGTTGCCCTCCGAGGGGGCGGTCAGCCTCCTTGGGGCGGCCCGGCGGAGGCTGACATGAACGGGCCCGCACGTTCGCTTCGCACCGCGTCGACTCCGACGTTCGCGCCGGGCACCGGCCGGCGCAACCGCGCGACCGGCGCGCCGGCGCCGATGCACGTCGTGCTGTTCGGCGCCGGGCACGTCGGTCACGCGCTCGTCACGCTGCTCGGTGCGCTGCCGTGCGTCGTGCAGTGGGTCGACACGCGCGACGAGCTGTTCCCGGACGAATGTCCGCCGAACGTGCAGCCGGAGCCGACCGACACGCCGGAGGCCGTCGTCGACGCGGCGCCGCCCGGCGCGTACTACCTCGTGATGACGCATAACCACGCGCTCGACTTTTCGCTCGCCGTGCAGATCATGCGGCGGCGCGACTACGCGTACTTCGGGATGATCGGCTCGCGCACCAAGCGCGTGAAGTTCGAGCGCCGGCTCGCCGCGCGCGGCGTCGATCCGGCGCGGCTCGTGGAAATGGTGTGCCCGATCGGCGTCGCGGGCATCGTCGACAAGACGCCGGGCGCGATCGCGGTGGCCGTGTGCGCGGAACTGCTGCAGGTGCGCTCGGGCATGCCGGTGGCCGACGCGAAGGCGGCCGCGTCGGGGCGTGCGCGCGATGACGTATCCTGCGCGCGGTAACGGCGCACGGCCGCGCGTTTTTGCATACACTGCACGGCAACGCGCGGCATCGGGCCGCGCCTTTCCGTGCAGGCGCCATGTCCGATCATCCGATCTATCTCGACGCGCTCGATGCGAGCCTCGTCGCCATCGAGCGCTGGCTGTCCGGCGTCGATACCGCGCCAGCGGCGCTCGACGCGCTGCTCGCGCCGTTCTCCACCGATTTCACGATGATCCTGACCGACGGCCGCGTAGTCGACCGCGACGGCGCGCGCGCGCTGTTCGCGAAGCTCGCCGGCGCGAAGCCGGGGCTGCGCATCACGTTGTCGGAGATCCACGTGCTTGCGGCCGGCGCATCGCATGCGGTGATCACCTATCTCGAAGCGCAGCACGCGACATCGGGCGAGCTGCCCGCGCGGCGCGCGACCGCGGTGTTCGAACGCGACGCGGCGGGCGTCGTGCGCTGGACCCATCTGCAGGAAACCTTCTGCGCGGCCTGAGCGGCCGCGCCTCGCGTCAGCGCTTGCGACTGCGGGCGACCGTCAGCTCGTCGGACACGCTCTGCATCAGCGCGCACAGCCATGCGATGTCGGTCGGGCGGTCGGGCTGCGGATGCGTGAGCAGGTAGCTCTTGATGCGCGGGAACGGCACGGGCGGCGAGACGACGACGAGCGGCAGCAGCTGCGCATAGTGCGTCGCGAAGCGGCGCGTCGTCGTGAAGATCAGGTCCGACTGCAGCAACACCTGCGGCACGATCCCGAAGTAAGGCAGCGTCGTCACGATGCGCCGCGTGAGGCGCGCGCGCGCGAGGCCGATCTCGATCGCGTTGCGCTTGTCGCCGGTATACGGCGTGGGCGCGACGTGCGCGGCCGACGCATAGGCTTCGCGCGTGAGCGGCACGTGCGCGAGCGGATGCGCTTCGCGCATCAGGCACACGATCGTGTCGGAGAACAGGTCCTGGCGCGCGAACAGCGGGTCGGGCTTCGGCCAGTTGCCGATCACGAGATCGAGCGCGCCCGATTCGAGCGCGCCCGCGTGGTCGAGCGCGGGATTCAGCGAATCGATTTCCAGGTGCGCATGCGGCGCCGCGTCGCGAAAGCGCTCGATCAGCGTCGGCATGAAGAAATCGTTCAGATAGTCGGGCGCGGCGACGCGGAACGTGCGGCGCGCGGACGAAGGGTCGAAGTCGCCGTGCGGCGTCGCGATGAAGTCGACCTCACGCAGCGCGCGCTGCGCGGCTTCGAGCAGCGACGCACCGTATTCGGTGGGCACCATCCCGGATTTGCCGCGCACGAGGATCGGGTCGTTCAGCGTCTCGCGCAGCTTGCGCAGCGCGGTGCTGATCGCGGGCTGGGTCTGGTTCAGCCGCAGCGCGGCCTGCGTGACGCTGCGCTCGAGCAGCAGCGTGCGCAATACGCGCACGAGCCAGATGTCGAGCGAGGCGGTACGGTCGTCGTCTTCCATCGGTGCGGGGTGATTCGGGCGAAGCGTAACCTTACCGCAGCCGCGCGTTGCCGTGCGTGATACCGGCCATCACGCGCGACCCTTCGGCAGCGTGCTGATCCGCTTGACCTCGCTCGATTCGAGCCAGGTCGGCGTGCGCGCGCAGTACAGCACCATCGGCAGCGCGTCTTCACCCCAGAACAGTTGCTGGTTCATCCAGAACGTCGGCACGCCGAACACGCCGAGCGCGATCGCGTCGGCGTTGTTGCGGGCCAGTTGCGCACTCGTCTCCTCGAATTCGATCAGCTCGTCGCCGTGGCCGACGCCGACGCGTTCGCACAGCGCCGCGAAGCCTTCCGGCGTCGACGGATCGTTGCCGTCGCGCCAGATGAAGCGGTACATCTCCAGCACGGTCGCGATATCGGCGCGCAGCGCGATCGCGAGGCGCAACACCTTGTCGGAATCGAACGGGTGCGCGGGCGGCATCTTGAAGCGGATGCCGAGCTGTTCCGCGCGAAACAGCGCGTGACGGTACGTGAACACGCGCTTGGCCGGCACGTCGGCGCTCGGGCGCTGCCCCCAGTGGCGCTGCAGGTCGATGAGCGACACGGCGACCGGTTCGAACGGCACGTCAGGCCATTTGTCATGCTGTTCGAGCAGCAGATAGGAGAACGGCGACACGAAGTCGAAGAACCAGGCGGGCTGGGCGGTGTCGAGGCCGGTTGTCATGACGATCTCCAGAGGGTGGGGCGTACGGCGGCCTCCATGGTACGCGGCGGTGCGCGCATGCAGCAATGATCGCGGATCGTTCGCTCACGCGGAACCGGGAGTCGCCCGGGGGGAATCGCCGGCCGGCGTCGCGGCATCGGTGCGTGCGTGCGGCTGGCCGCCGGCGCCGGGCGGCCCCGCCGGCGTTTCCTGGTCGTGCGCGGTGAGCCGTTCGCGCACGAAGCCGATGTGCTCGCGCAGCACGTAGAACTGCCCGGCGTAGGCGAGCGGCATTTTCATCCGGTTCACGGCTTCCTCGATGTCGTCGAGCTCGTCGAGCAGCCGGACGCGATCCTCGGCCGTGTGCTCGCCGAGCGCGCTGCGCTCGAGCGCGATCAGCGCGCCGTACCAGCGATAGATGCGCGAGCGCACGCGCCAGCCGTACAGCGACGGTACGAGCCGCAGCCCGGGGATCAGCACGACGATCAGCGGCACGATCACGACGAGCAGCCGGTCGACGAGGCTCGCGACCCAGAACGGCAATCTCCGGTACAGGAAGGTCTTGCCCGACTTGTAGTAGCGGGTGGCATCGTCGGACAGCGGGAAGCCGCGCGTGACGGACGACGGGAATTCGCCCGCGTGCTGCAGGATCGTCGCGTGGCCGTGCACTTCGCGCGCGGCCTCGATCAGCAGGTCGGACAGCGCGGGGTGCAGCGAGTCGCGCGCGACCAGCTCGATCGTCGGTGCGACGGTGTGGATGTCGGAGGGCGGCAGGTTCCGGCCGAGATCGTAGACGCCCATCGGCAGCGTGATCGCGGTCAGGTACGGAAAGCGCCGCGCGTAGGCTTCGGCCTGCGTGAACGAATACACGTGCACGCCGGGCGCGCGGAACAGCTTCGCCATCACGGGGATCTGCGTCGAGTCGCCGGACAGGAACGCGGCGTCGATCTTGCCGTCGAGCAGCGCGGTCGCGGCGTCCTCGCCGGCGGTCGGCAGCAGCTCGGTCGGGCCGCCGGGCACGATGCCGTTCATCTTCAGCAGCGCGAGGCTCAGCTCGCGCGCGCCGCTGCCTTCCGCGCCGAGCGCGAGCCGCTTGCCCTTGAAGTCGGACAGGCGCGCGACGACCGGGCCGCGATACATGATCGCGAGCGGCACGTAGCCGATGCTGCCGAGCGATACGAGTCGTTCGTCGCGCTCCTTCGGGCCGATGCCGCTCTGCACGAAGCCGACGTCGACCGGCGCGTTCGGGTTCGACAGCCGCGCGAGGTTCTGCGCGGACCCTTCGGACGATTGGACGTCGAGCGTGACGCCGTTCTTCGCGAGGATGGCCTTGTATTTCTGCGCGGCGTTCCAGTACGTGCTGCCGGGCGGCCCGGCCGAGATCACGAGCGTGGAGGGCGGCGCCGGCTGGATCAGCCTGACCGCGAGCCAGACGGCCGCGCCCGCGAGCAGCACGGTCGGGCCGATCGACAGCGCGAGGTCGCGCCACGACACCGCGACGAAGCGGGCGAGGATGCGGCGAGGCGGGCGAGGGCGGGCAGGCTTCATGGGATCGGCGGAGGACGCTGGCGTGACGCATCGATGACGGTCGTCATGGACGATGCACATTCTCGCGGCGATGGTACCCGGTTTCGCCGCGCATGCGCGAGTCGGGCGCCTCGGCGCGGCTTCGCGGCGACAGCGGCGGGCGGCGCCGCGTCAAAAGCTTTGCGCTTCCGCGGGGGCTGGATTACATTGTGCGACGCAGCCGCGCCCGATTCGCGCGCGACCCGGCACGCAATGAGACCGGGCGCGTCCGGCCGGCGGCTGCCCGGCCCGGCTGGCCCGCTATCGCGCGCGCCGGCTGCCGGCCCGTCTCGCCTCTCTCGCATCGCCGTGGAAATCACCGGCTGTCCCGCCCGTTCGCGCGCGGGCCGGCTGTCTTTGGGGGTATCCGGCCGTACTGTGCACGGCCGTTCCGGAGTTACAAGGAGATAGCATGAAGTCGATCGTGTTGAGAGCGTTGGGCGTCGCCGCCGTGGCGGCCTGTTTGTCGGGCAGCGTGTATGCGCAGTCGAGCGATGCGGCGGCAACCGAAGCGCCGGCGGCCGCGACGAGCGCGCCGAAGGCCGCCGCGAAAACCGCGAAGAAGGCGAACCGCAAGCTCGGCTACGCGGTGCGCAAGGCGATTTCGAAGGAAAGCGGCGTGGACGTGGCGAACCTCGTCGTGCGTTCGAAGGGCGGCGCGATCTCGCTGGAGGGCACGATGCCGGCCCAGGATCAGATCGACAAGGCCGAAGCTGCGGCCAAGGGCGTGAAGGGCGTGACGTCGGTCACGAACAAGCTGACGGTCCAGCAGCAGTGATGGCGGGCGGCGGCGCGTGAGCGCCGCAGGTGCCCGCTTTCGGGCGGGCCCCGGCATGCCGGGGCCCGTTTGCGCTTCACCGGCCACACGCCGCGTGCGACGCGGCGGCGGACCGATAACGATATCGAGAGGGCGGCGATGGCGAGGCTCGGGTGGGGCAGGCGGATGGTTTTCGGCGCGGCGCTGGCCGCGGTTGCGATGCTCGGCGCCTGCAACGGCGACGAGCCGGGCGAGCGCAACCGGCTGCCCGGCTTCGTGTCCGGCAGCGTGCGCACGACGGCCTATGACGGCGCGAGCGACGACCTGCTGACGGCAGGCCTCGGCAAGACGGGCCTCGCGGCGGCAGCACCCGGTTTTGCGAATCCGTCCCGGCCGACGAGCGCCGAGCTGCGCCGTCTCGCGATCTGGTCGAACTACCGCGCGCTCGTCGACATGAGCGCGAACGGTGGCTATGGCCGCTTCTGGGGGCCGAACGTCGACCTCGCCGGCAACGACACGCTCGGCGAAGGCAAGATCCCCGGCACCGAATATCTCGCGTATTCCGACGACGGCAGCGGCGGCAAGAACGTGACGCTGCTCGTGCAGGTGCCCGCCAGCTTCGATCCCGCGCAGCCGTGCATCGTCACCGCGACGTCGTCGGGCTCGCGCGGCGTGTACGGCGCGATCTCCGCGGCCGGCGAGTGGGCGCTCAAGCGCGGCTGCGCGGTCGCATACAACGACAAGGGCGGCGGCAACGGCGCGCACGAGCTCGGCTCCGATACCGTCACGCTGATCGACGGCACGCTCGCCAACGCGGTGCTCGCCGGCACCGCGAGCCTGTTCACCGCGAACGTGACGAGCGGCGATCTCGCCGCGTTCAACAGCCGTTTCCCGAACCGCTATGCGTTCAAGCACGCGCATTCGCAGCAGAATCCCGAGCAGGACTGGGGGCGCGTGACGCTGCAGGCGGTCGAGTTCGCGTACTGGGCGCTCAACGAGCAGTTCGGACCGCTGATCGACGGCTCGCATCACGGCGTGCGCTATCGCGCGGGCGACATCACGACGATCGCCGCGTCCGTCAGCAACGGCGGCGGCGCGTCGCTCGCGGCGGCCGAGCAGGACAGCCGCGGCTGGATTACCGCGGTCGTGGTCGGCGAACCGCAGATCAACGTGCGGATGGCGCCGAACGCGATCGTGCGCACGGGCGGCCAGCCGGTGCCGTCGTTCGGCCGGCCGCTGGCCGACTACGCGACGCTCGCGAACCTGCTGCAGCCGTGCGCGGCCGCATCGGCGTCGCTCGCCGACGCGCCGTACCTGAGCGCGCTGCCGGCCGCGACCACGCAGTCGATCCGCACGCAGCGCTGTGCGACGCTGGCCGCGGCCGGGCTCGTGTCGGGCGCCGACACGCAGAGCCAGGCCGCCGACGCGCTCGCGCAACTCCACGCGGCCGGCTATCTGACCGATTCCGACCTGCTGCAGGCGCCGATGTGGGATTCGCAGGCGATTCCGGCGATCGCGGTCACCTATGCGAACGCGTACACGCGCTCGCGCGTCACCGACAACCTGTGCAATTTCAGCTTCGCGACGACGAACGCGGCGACGGGCGCGGTCGCGCCGCCCGCCGCGTCGCCGATGCCGGCCGTGTTCGGCGTCGGCAACGGCGTGCCGCCGACGGCCGGCATCAACCTCGTGTTCAACACGGGTGCGGGCGTCGACCATCGGCTCGCGACACCCGATGCGAGCTTCGCGGGCGCGCTGTGCCTGCGCCAGCTCTGGACGAACGGGATGCTCGGGATGCCCGCGAACGTCGACGCGGTGCGCGTGAACGCAAACCTGCAGGGCAAGCCGGCGATCATCGTGCAGGGCCGCAGCGACGCGCTCGTGCCGGTGAACCACGCATCGCGCGCGTACGTCGCGCAAAACGGCATCAGCGAGGGCGGGCGCAGCCAGCTCGTGTTCTACGAGGTGACGAACGGCCAGCACTTCGACGCGTTCCTGCCGGTCGCGGGCTTCGACACGCGCTTCGTGCCGGTCCACTACTACAACCTGCAGGCGCTGAACCTGATGTGGCAGCACCTGAAGAACGGCGCGCCGCTGCCGCCGTCGCAGGTGATCCGCACGGTGCCGCGCGGCGGCACGCCGGGCGCCGCGCCCGCGCTGACGAGTGCGAACCTGCCGCCAATCTTGGCCGCGCCGGGCGCGAACACGATCACGACCGGCGCCGGCGCGATCGACGTGCCGCTCTGACGGCGCCCGCCGTATCGTCATCACGAAGCCGGACAGCCGTCCGGCTTTTTCTTTTTTCGTCGCTGGAATCGGTCCCGCGCCGCCATCTATTCGAATGGCGAGCGCCGTAACAAATTGTTACTTTACGGCGGTAAATCCGGAACCTATTATGCGCCGGTATTTTCACTTAATTTAATAAATTCCAGATACGAGATATTCCTTTCCGCTTTATTAATCGATCCTTTCGATTTTATTAAATCGGCTCGAACTGCGATTGATCGCCGTTTTGCGATTAATCGGCATTTCGCCGAGGGGGATTGTTCGTCTGTTCTCAGCGAGGCCGCCTTATCGGGCGGGCTTCGCGGGGGCATGCTTTTGCTGCCGATTTTGTGCGCATGCGGATATACGAAATGCATTCGTATTGCTGCGGATTATTGAATTGTCGTTTGCAATGGAATTGATTCCATTGTGCAGTCGCAAAAAACATGGGTGGGGTAAATCGTGCCGATCGGTATTCGCCGATCCGGTAAAAAACTCGGAGTGCGTCGCATAACGAATGCATTCCCGGTGCGGAGCGCCGGCGCAAATGATCCTTTGCGGCCGGCGGTATTTATCGTTCTGTTCGAGAGGCAATAATGACGACACGGAAGTCCTTGAAAGACGGTTTCGCGCTATTCGGAACGACACTGAGCATGCCGCTCGCCGCAGCCGCGGCCGCGGCGCTGCTCGTCACGGGGTGCGGCGGCGACGATGGCCCGAGCCCGTCCGCATCGGCCGCTACCGCGGCTGCGACGACGTCCAACGGCAGCACGACGGCCAGCTCCAACGCAACGGCCGCCGCCGCGGCCGACCAGCCGTACGTCGACAACGACGTGTACGGCACCGGGCCGAACGACGCGGTCACGGATTCGACGGAAGGCGCCGCGGTCGTGCACCGCCAGGTCACGATCGGCGGCAAGACCGTGAACTACACGGCCACCACGGGCCACCTGACGACGATCGATCCGATCACGTCGGCGCCGAACGCGAAGATGTTCTACGTCGCGTACACGCAGGACAATCCCGATCCGTCGAAGCCGCGCCCGGTCACGTTCTTCTACAACGGCGGCCCGGGCTCATCGTCGGTCTACCTGCTGCTCGGCTCGTTCGGGCCGAGGCGCCTGCAGTCGTCGTTTCCGAACTTCACGCCGCCCGCGCCGTACAAGCTGCTCGACAACCCCGACAGCCTGCTCGACCGCACCGACCTCGTGTTCATCAACCCGGTCGGCACCGGCTATTCGGCGGCGATCGCCCCGGCGAAGAACAAGGACTTCTGGGGCACCGACCAGGACGCGCGCTCGATCGACCGCTTCATCCAACGCTACCTGACCAAGTACTCGCGCTGGAACTCGCCGAAGTTCCTGTTCGGCGAGTCGTACGGCACCGCCCGCAGCGCGGTCGTGTCGTGGGTGCTGCACGAGGACGGCATCGACCTGAACGGGATCACGCTGCAGTCGTCGATCCTCGATTACGCGAATGCGCTGTCCGCGCCGGGTACGTTCCCGACGCTCGCGGCCGACGCGTTCTACTGGAAGAAGACGACGGTCAACCCGACGCCGACCGATCTCGACGCGTACATGGTCCAGGCCCGCGCGTACGCGGACAACACGCTCGCGCCGCTCGCGCAGAAGCCGAACCCGCAGGACGGCGGCTTCGTGAACGTGCGGCTGAACCTGAACCTGCAGACGGCACAGCAGATGGGTTCGTACATCGGCACGGATCCGACGTCGCTGATCCAGACCTTCGGCAACCCGGCCGCGCTCGGCAACGTGCCGTCGTCGAACGACAACCCGCCGTACACGTTCTTCCTGACGCTCGTGCCGGGCACGCAGATCGGCCAGTACGACGGTCGCGCGAACTTCACGGGCAAGGGCATCGCGCCGTACATCCTGCCGAACTCGGGCAGCAACGATCCGTCGATCACGAACGTCGGCGGCGCGTACACGGTGCTGTGGAACAGCTACATCAACACCGACCTCAAGTACACGTCGACGTCGTCGTTCGTGGACCTGAACGACCAGGTCTTCAACAACTGGGACTTCAGCCACACGGACCCGACCGGCGCGAACCGGGGCGGCGGCAATACGCTGTACACGGCCGGCGACCTCGCGTCGACGATGAGCGTGAACCCGGACCTGAAGGTGCTGTCGGCGAACGGTTATTTCGATGCGGTCACGCCGTTCCACCAGACGGAGCTGACGCTCGCGCAGATGCCGCTCGACCCGACGCTCAAGGCGCAGAACCTGACGATCAAGAACTACCCGTCGGGTCACATGATCTACCTGAACGACGCGTCGCGGACCGCGCTGAAGGGCGATCTCGCCAACTTCTACGACGGCATCCTCGCGAACCGCACCGCGCTGCAGCGCGTGCTGAAGCTGCAGGCGCGCACGCAGCAGCTCAAGCAGCAGCAACTGAAGCAGCAGGGGCAGTAAGCGCGGCGGGCGGCTTTGTGCCGCCCCGGATGGACGACAGCCCGATCGGCGCAGGCCGGTCGGGCTGTTTTTTTGCAGCGGGCGACGGGTCGGCGCGTCGTGCGCCGGCCGGGCAGGGCGTAATGACGGAGGAAAGGGCGGCAGCGCCGCTTACGCGAGCACGAGCCGCACGCCGACCGCGACGAGCGTCGCGGCGAGCAGGTTGCGCAGCAGCCGCTCGGGCGCGCGCGCCGACAGCAGGCTGCCGAGCACGATGCCGGGCAGCGAGCCGAGCAGCAGCGACAGCAGCATCGACCAGTCGACCGAGCCGAGCAGCCAGTGGCCCATGCCCGCGACGAGCGTGAGCGGCACCGCGTGCGCGATGTCGGAGCCGACGATGCGGGTCGTCGCGAGCATCGGATACAGCAGCAGGAGCACGGTCACGCCGATCGCACCGGCGCCGACCGACGTCATCGACACGAGCACGCCGAGCACGGCGCCCGTCAGCACGGTCGACCACAGCGTGCGCGCAGGGCTCGGCGCGAGCGGGTTGCGCGCGGCGAACGCGGTGAGCTGCGGCCGGAAGATCAGCGCAAGCGACGTGAGCAGCAGCGCGATGCCGAGCACGAGCTGGATCATCCGAGCGGTGCCCGGCGCGTTCATCCCGTGCGTGTGCAGCCACCACAGCGTGAGCGCCGCGGCCGGGACGCTGCCCGCCGCGAGCCGGCCCGTGATGCGCCAGTCGATCGAACCCTTCAGACCATGGACCAGCGTGCCGGTCGCCTTGGTCGCGGCAGCGTACAGCAGGTCGGTGCCGACCGCCGTCGCGGGGTGGACGCCGAACAGCAGCACGAGGATCGGCGTCATCAGCGAACCGCCGCCGACGCCCGTCAGGCCGACGAGGATGCCGACGAACAGACCGGACAGGGAGTACAGCAGATCGATATGGGGAAGCGACATCGGAAGCAGGCGGTTATGCGGCGTTCGGCGGCGGCGGCGCGCGGCCGCTGCGCGCGCGTCAAAGTCCGCCATTGTCGCAAAAGTGGCGGGTGGATGTACGACTGCGTTAAAAATCGGCCGCGAAGGCCCGTGCGGCGGGCGGCCGGACGGGTGTGAAACGGGCGTTTGAGCGAAGGCGGGGCCGATGGTGGTCATCGGCGCGAAAGGTACGACGAACCGGGAATGCGCGCCGTGCCCGCCCGGCACGCGCAAAAAAGGGCGCGACAGTGCGCGCCCTCCGTGGTTCGATGCCGGCAACGGGCTTCGTCTGCCGGCGGTCAGTGCATCGCGGGGCCGACGCCTTCGACGCCGTTCTGCGGCCGCATGCGCAGTGCGAGGCCGATCAGCGCAGCCGCGGCGGCGAACGCCGCGCCGAACGCGAATGCCGCGTGGTAGCCGCCGTTCAGCGCGTCGAGCGGCGCGGCCTGCGCGGCCGCGAGCGCGTCGGTGCGGGCGGCAGCGAGGCTCGCGAGCACCGCGAGGCCGAGCGCGCCGCCCATCATGAACGCGGTGTTGACGATCCCCGACGCGAGCCCGGAATCGGCCGGATCGACGTCGCTCATCGCCGCCAGCAGCATCGGGTTGAACGCGACGCCCGCGCCGATGCCGAGCAGCGTCATGCCGGGCAGCACGTGCCAGACGAAACCGCCGTCGGCCGGCGCGCGCGAGAACAGCGCGAGGCCGCAGGCCGCGATCAGCAGGCCGGCCGCGATCGGGCCGCGGATCCCGAAGCGCATCACGATGCGCGCCGACAGCCCGAGCGAGAACGCGGCCATGATCAGGTTCGCCGGCAGGAACGCGAGGCCGACCTGCAGCGGTGCGTAGCCGAGCACGCGCTGCATGTACAGCGCGGACAGGAAGAACCACGCGAACATCGCGGCCGCCCACAGCACGGCGATCACGTTCGCGAGCGCGACGTTGCGCGCGGCGAACAGCGTCAGCGGCATCAGCGGATGCGTGGCGCGTGCCTCGATCGCGATGAACAGCGCGAGCAGCGCGACGGCCGCGCCGATCAGCGCGACGGTCTGCGTCGACAGCCAGCCGGCCTCGTTGCCGCCGACGATCCCGTAGACGGCCAGCATCAGCGACGCGGTCACGGTGATCGCGCCCGCGACGTCGAGCCGCGCGGCGCCGGCCGGCGCGCGCATGCGCGGCAGCAGCGCGACGCACATCGCATAGACCGCGATGCCGATCGGCAGGTTGACGAGGAAGATCCAGTGCCACGACAACGAACTCGTCAGCAGCCCGCCGAGCAGCACGCCGATGCTGCCGCCGCCCGCGCAGACGAAGCCGTAGACGCCCATCGCCCGCGCGCGTTCGCCGGGCTCGGTGAACAGGTTCATGATCAGCGACAGCGAGACGGCCGACACGACCGCGCCGCCAAGCCCCTGCACCGCGCGCGCGGCGATCAGCATCGCCTGCGATTGCGCGAGGCCGCACGCGAGCGACGCGAGCGTGAACACGACGAGGCCCGCGAGGAACATGCGCCGCTGGCCGTACAGGTCGCCGAGCCGGCCGCCGAGCAGCAGGCAGCCGCCGAACGTCAGCAGGTACGCGTTGACGACCCACACGAGGGCCGTCTCGGTGAAATGGAGGTCGGTGCTGATCGACGGCAGCGCCACGTTCACGATCGTGCTGTCGAGCACGATCATCAGCACGCCGAGGCAGAGCACGATCAGCGCGTACCAGCGCTTCTCGCCGTGGATCCCGTGAGTCATGGGCCTGCAGCCTTTTCGATAGTTATTCGAAAGGATGCATTGTAGACGTCATCGGCGCGGGCTTCCTGTCGGTTTATGGCAGCAGCGACGCGTAGTGGCGCGTCCGGGCGGGACGCGCGGGATGGGCGTCGTGTGCGTTACGAGCGCGCCGGCAGTTCGCAGCCGTCGGGGCCGCACGCGGCCGCGTCGCTGCCGGCGAGTTCGACGATGCCGTCGCGCCACGCCTGGTCGAGCGCCTGCGCGAACGCGTCGGCCGGCTGCGCGCCCGACACCGCGTAGCGGCCGCCGAACACGAACAGCGGCACGTCGCGCCCGCCGATCTGCGTGGCGCGCGCGATGTCGGCCTCGACTTCGTCGCGGTACGCGTCACTGCGCAGCACGTCGTCGACGGCCGAGCGCTCGAGCCCCGCTTCGACCGCGAATTCGGTCAGTTCCGCATGATCGAACAGCGAGCCGTGCTCGCAGAAATACGCGCGGTACAGCCGCTCGGTCAGCGCGTGCGCGCGGCCTGTGGCTTCCGCGAGCTTCACGAGCCGGTGGCCGTCGAGCGTGTCGCCGACGAGCGTACCGGGCAGGTCGTAGCGCAGCCCGACGCTCGCGGCCGCGTCGGTCACCTGGCGCAGCATCTGGTCGACCTGTGCGGGCGACATTCGGTACTTGCCCGCGAGCATCGCCTCGACCGGCTCGACGGGCTGGCCGGGCATCAGCCGGTACGCGCGCAGCGCGACGTCGACGCGGTCGGCGTGCGCGAACGCGGCGAGCGCCTCGTCGAAGCGGCGCTTGCCGATCCAGCACCACGGGCAGATCAGGTCGGACCAGATTTCTACGGTCAGGGTCGGGCGGGCGGTCGGGGCGGGAGCGGTCGTCATGGGCGGTCCGGGGCAGCAAAAAAATGTAACCGGGACTATATCATTTTATGCTTCGACGCTTGGTCCTGGCCGGGCCCGTGCGGAACGGGCCCGCGTCCGACGTATCACGAAGCGTGGACGCGGAAGTGACGGGCCGACAGCGATTGCCGATGCCGATCCGGAAGCCGGAATGCGGCGGCGGAGCGCGGCGAACCGGCCCGCGGGGCTTGCCGCTTGCCGCTTACACGTCGCCCTGCGTTTCCTTCAGGTGCTTGAGGTGCTTGTAGACCGTCGCGCGCCCCATCCCGAGCACGTTCGCGACATAGTTCGCCGCGCTCTTGCCGCGGAACGCGCCTTCCGCATGAAGCGCCTCGACGAGCTCGCGCCGATGCTCGCGCGTGAGCCCGTTCAGCCCGACCTGCCGCTCGCGCAGCCAACCGTGCAGGAACGTGTTGATGCGCTCCTGCCAGTCGTCGCGGAACAGCTCGTCGGGCTGCGCGACGACGCCCGCGCCCTTGATGAACAGGTCGAGCGTCGCGCGCACCTCGTCGAACACCGCGATGTTGAAGTTGATGCACATCATCCCGGCCGGGCGGCCTTCGTCGTCGAACAGCACGTTGCTGACGCAGCGCATCCGCCGGCCGTCCCAGTTCAGCTTCTCGTACGGGCCGATCACGCGCTCGCGCGCGGAATGATCGATTTCCTCGAGCGCGGAATCGTCGCCGACCTCGCGCTTGGACAGGTTGTTCGCGAGATACAGCACGGTCTGGTCGTGCAGGTCGTGGATCACGACTTCCGCGTACGGGAAGAACAGCGCGGCGATACCGTCGGCGATCGGCGCGTAACGGGTGAGCAGCAGGTCTTTGACGGGGGATTTCTTCTTGCGCATCGGTGTCGCCATCTCGGGTGGGCGGGGGCCGGGCGGCGCATCGGGCCGGCGTGCCGGCGCGCTGGTGGCCGGCATGCCCGTGCGCCCGCGCGCGGCCGCCGCGGCGGTTGCGCCATTGTATCGGCCCCGCGCCCGCGTGATGCTCATGCGCGTGTCAGGTGCGCGTACAGCGCATGCGCGATCGCAATGTCCTCGAGCCCGAGGCCGATCGAGCGGAACAACACGTGACGCGTGCGCGACGGCGCCGCGCAGGTGCCGGCGACGAGCGCGGGCAGGTCGCCGACGATCCGCCCGGCGTCCCAGCCGTGGTCGGCCGCCGCGATCTGCATCTCGCCGGCGCTCGCGGGCGTCGTGTGCCGGTAGTCGCAGTACACGTCCATTTCCGGCAGCCATGAAGGTGGAATCTCGTGCGCACGCGCGACGTTCGTGCTGATCGACGTGACGAGCGTGGGGCGCGTGAGCATCCCGTCGCCGAGCACGGGCGTGCCCGACGACGTGCACAGCATCACGACGTCCGCGTCGCGCACGCAGGCTTCGACGCTCGCAGCCGCGCGTGTGCGCGGGTCGAGCCCGGCGAGCGTCGCCTGCAGCGCCGCGTCACCGGCGAGCGCGGGCGAGTACACGCGGATCGTCTCCCAGTCGCGCAGCGCCGCCGTGTGCCGCAGGTGCGCGAGGCCGACCGCGCCCGCGCCGACGATCGCCAGATGGCGCGCGTCGCGCGGCGCGAGGCAGTCGACCGCGAGCGCGGTCGTGCCTGCCGTGCGTTCGACGGTCAGCTGCCCCGCGTCGCACCACATCAGCGGCTGGCCGGTGCGCATCGACATCAGCGCGGTCCAGGCGGTGACGATCGGTTTCCCGTCGGGTTTGCCGCCCGTCACGACGTACGGCGACAGCTTCGCGCCGAACACCTGCTCGTCGGCGAGCGCGCCGAGATACGTGATGAAGTCGCCGGCCTGGTCGGGAAACAGCGTGAGCGTCTGCGGCGGCTGCACCGCGCGCGCCGACGCGAGCGACGCGAACATGCGGCGCAGCGTGCCGAGCACGTCGAGCGACGGCAGGGCCGCGCGCACCGCGGCTTCGTCGACGGTCAGCGGCAGGGGCGGGACGGTTTGCGTCATGGGGACATCTCCGGTCGGGGCCGGACAGGAATGTCTCGAAAGACGGTGTCCGGCGGTGTTCGTGATGGACGAAAAGTCTAATATAGACAAACGTAATCTGGAGAATTTTTCTTTTCGAGACTTTGTGTCGTCGCTGGCTTTGTGGAAAACACTGGAAAATCAACGGCGTTTTGACTGGTCGATGCAATTCCGATGTGGCGCCACGGGGGCGCGATTCTCGTATCCCCTATAGTCCATAATAGACTTATAGTCTATATTTCGCGTGCAGGACAAGACGTGTCGCCGTGCGGCGGCCGGCTGCATCGAATGCCGATCCGGCGCCCGGAAGAGGGCGCCGCGCGACCGATCTTCATCGCCTCAATCCGGAACCGAAGGACCTGTCATGAACTGGAAGCTTTCCCTCTGCGCCGTCGCGGCGCTCGCATGCGCGGCCGTCACGGCCCACGCGGAACAGACCACGTTGCGCTTCGGGATCGAAGCCGCCTATCCGCCGTTCGAGAGCAAGACGCCGGCCGGCCAGCTGCAGGGATTCGACGTCGACATCGGCAACGCGGTGTGCGCGAAGCTGAACATGAAATGCGTGTGGGTCGAGAATTCGTTCGACGGCCTGATCCCTGCGCTGCAGGCGCGCAAGTTCGACGCGATCAACTCGGCGATGAACATCACCGCGAAGCGCAAGCAGAGCATCGACTTCACGCCGGCGATCTACGTGGTGCCGATCGTGATGGTCGCCAGGCGCGGCTCGCCGCTGCGGCCCGACGTCGCGAGCCTGCGTGGGAAGCACGTCGGCGTGCTGCAGGGCTCGTCGCAGGAGGATTTCCTGAAGGCGCACTGGGCCGATGCGGGCGTGGCCGTCGTGTCGTATCAGGATCAGGACCAGATCTACGCCGATCTCGTCGCCGGGCGTCTCGACGCGGCCGTGCAGGAAGCGCAGACCGCGCAGGACGGTTTTCTCGACAAGCCGACCGGCCGCGACTACCAGATCGTCGGCGAGCCGCTGAAGGATCCTGCGACGCTCGGCGAAGGCACCGGCTTCGGGTTGCGCAAGGGCGACAAGGCGCTGCAGGCGAAGATCGTCGGCGCGCTCGACGCACTGAAGAAGGATGGCACGCTGGGCGCGCTGTCGCAGAAGTACTTCAAGCGCGACATCGTCGCGAAGTAAGCACGGCCGCGCGCCAGCCGCGGTGCCGGCGCGTGTCGCATCGAATCTCGACGCTGGGCGGGGAAGCATGGATTTCGACGTCATCGTTCTGGGGGCCGGCATCGTCGGCGTATCGTCGGCGCTGCATCTGCAGGATCGCGGGCTGCGCGTCGCGCTCGTCGACCGGCGCGCGCCCGGCGAGGAAACGAGCCACGGCAATGCCGGGCTGATCGAGCGCTCGTCGGTCATGCCGTACGCGTTTCCGCGCCGGCTCGGCACGCTGCTGCGCTATGCGCGCAACCGCTCGGTCGATCTCTATTGGGACTATCGCGCGCTGCCCGCGTATGCGGGCTGGCTCGCGCGCTTCTGGCGCGAATCGTCGCCGCAGCGGCTCGCGGCAGCCGCGCGCGACCTGCTGCCGCTCGTCGCGGCGAGTGTCGTCGAGCACGATGCGCTGCTCGCGCGCACCGACGCGCAGCCGCTCGTGCACGACGGCGGGTGGATCGAGGCATTCCGTTCGCCCGCGTTGTTCGACGCGGAAACGCGCGCGCAGCAGCGCGTGGCCGACGTGCACGGGCTGCGGATGACCGTGCTCGACGCGCGTGCGCTGCGCGAGCGCGAGCCCGGCATCGGCGACGCATTCTGCGGCGCGTTTCACTGGCAGGACCCGAAGACCGTGTCGAGCCCGGGCGGGCTGACCAAGGCGTACGCGCGGCTGTTCGAACGCGACGGCGGCACGTTCGTGCTCGGCGACGCGACGACGCTCATGCAGGTGGATGG
The DNA here is from genome assembly GCF_025685725.1 of Burkholderia sp. BKH01. NCBI lineage: Bacteria > Pseudomonadati > Pseudomonadota > Betaproteobacteria > Burkholderiales > Burkholderiaceae > Burkholderia > Burkholderia sp. BKH01. The sequence goes on from NZ_JAOTQT010000006.1 coordinate 123,549, forward strand.
CGGCTGGCGCGTCAGTACCGGGCATGGGCCGATCTCTGCACGCTCTGCCGTGGTCGCGCTCGGGCCATGGTCCGATTACGTGTTCGCGCCGCTTGGCTACCGGATTCCGCTGCGCGCGAAGCGCGGCTACCACATGCATTACCTGCCGACGCGCACGCTGCTGAACGTGCCGGTGTGCGATACCGAGGAAGGGTTCGTCGTCGCGCCGATGGAAGGCGGCCGCCTGCGGCTCACGACCGGCGTCGAGATCGCGCTGCGCGGTGCGCCGCCGACCGGCGTGCAGCTCGCGCGCGCCGAGCCGCTGGCGCGCGACGCGTTCGGCATCGGCGAACGGCTCGATCGCGAGCCGTGGCTCGGGATGCGGCCGTGCACGCCCGACATGCGCCCGGTGATCGGGCCCGCGCCGCGCCATCGCCACCTGTGGTTCGCGTTCGGCCACTGCCACCACGGGCTCACGCTCGGCCCCGCGACCGGGCGCCTGCTCGCCGAAATGATGACGGGCGCGCCGACCTATATCGATCCCCATCCGTACCGGCCCGCGCGCTTCGACTGAGCCGGCGGCGCGGCGATGCGGCGCAAGCCCGGGCCGCCACCACGCGCGTTGCATGGCGTTCTCCGGCTGCGATGCGGCCGCAACAATTTTTCATTCGGCTATCCGAACTATCGAAAACCCGGCAATCGGAAATGATCTGCGTAATCGCCGAGAAAGAAATCGCGCAACAAATAAAATAAGAAAATTCTCGATTTATCAATGCATTTTCATATCGATGAAATGCGCAGTGAGTAGTCGGTCATGACGATGTGCGGCGGTATCGCGACCGGGCGTTCCGGCGTTATGCAGAATGTACCGGAACACGTTACTGCGGGGCTCGCAAACGTTACGTTACATCCGCGTTCCGACTGCCATTTTCATCAGATGATTCGGGCTCCGCAACGTGCGCATTTCGCCTGAAATCCATAAAAAGGTTTATTGCCAGGAAATTGGCAGATGAATCAATCGGTTTTTTGAATTGGCACGCTTCGTGCAATCCGTCCCCATGCTTTATCAACGTAGTGCCAACCGAGATGGGGTAAATAAGAATGGGACAGAATTTCAAATTGACGGGTGTAGCGCTGTCGGTCGCGACGGTGTTCGGGGTGCTGGCTTCGGGTTCCGTGCTGGCGGGGGCCCTCGATTCGCTGCCGATCCCGCAAGTGATCGTCAATCCGCCGACGAACAGCGTGTCGGTCGGGCTGGTCGCGACGGGCACGTCGCCGCTGGGCTCGGTCATCGTGACGGCGGGCGGATCGGGCGCGATCCAGACGTCGCTCGGCGATCCCGGTCAGGTGCTGCCGGGCGCCGTGGGAGCGGTGACGGGCGCACTCGGCGGTGGCGGCGGCACGGTGCAGCCGCTGGCGCCGGTGCAGGGCGTGGTGAATCAGGTGACGGGTGCGCTGAGTGGCGGCAACCCGGCTGGTGCGCTGACGGGGGCGCTCAATACGGCGACGGGGACGCTGAGCAATGCGGTTGGTACGGTTACCGGCGCACTGGGTAACGTCGGCGGCGGGTCGAATCCGCTGGCGCCGGTGCAGGGTGCGGTGAATCAGGTGACGGGTGCACTGGGCGGCATCGGCGGCGGGTCGAATCCGCTGGCGCCGGTTCAAGGCGTCGTGAATCAAGTGACGGGCGCGCTCGGTGGCGGCAATCCGGCTGGTGCACTGACCGGTGCCCTCGGCACGGTGACGGGTGCGTTGGGCAACGTCGGCGGCGGGTCGAACCCGCTGGCGCCGGTTCAAGGTGTGGTGAATCAAGTGGCGGGCGCCCTCGGCGGCGGCAACCCGGCAGGCGCGCTGACGGGCGCGCTCGGCACGGTGACGGGCGCACTCGGCGGTATCGGCGGCGGCGCGAACCCGCTGGCGCCGGTCCAGGGTGTGGTGAACCAGGTGACGGGCGCGCTCGGCGGCGGCAACCCGGCAGGCGCACTGACGGGCGCACTCGGCACGGTGACGGGCGCACTGGGCAACGTCGGCGGTGGGTCGAACCCGCTGGCACCGATCCAGAACGTCGTCGATCAGGTCACGGGCACGCTCGGCAGCGGTAACCCGGCCGGCGCGCTGAGCAACGCGGTCAACACGATCACGGGCACGCTCGGCAACGTCGGTGGCGCAGGAAGCCCGCTCGCGCCGGTGCAAGGCGTCGTCACGCAACTCGCCGGTACGCTCGGCAACAACAATCCGGCCGCTGCACTGACGAACGCGCTGAACTCGGTGACGGGCGCGCTGAGCGGGTCGAACCCGCTCGCGCCGGTGCAGGGCGTCGTGAACCAGGTCGTCGGCACGCTGTCCGGCGCAGGCAGCGGTAGCCCGATCACGCCGATCACGAACCTCGTCAACGGCCTGCAGAACGCGCTGCCGACGGGCGGCAACGCTGCCGGCGCACTGACCGGCGCACTCGGCACGGTGACGGGCGCGCTCGGCAACCTCGGCGGGTCGAATCCGCTGGCGCCGGTGCAGGGCGTCGTGAACCAGGTCGTCGGCACGCTCGGCGGCAGCAATCCGGCTGCGACGCTGAGCAACGCGCTCGGCACGGCCACGGGCGCACTTGGCAACGCAGTCGGCTCGGTCGCGGGCGCGCTCGGCGCGCTCGGCGGCACGAGCCCGCTCGCGCCGGTGCAGGGTGTCGTCAACCAGGTCGTCGGTACGCTAGGCAGCGGCAATCCGGCCGGTGCGCTGACTGGCGCGCTGAACTCGGTGACGGGCGCGCTCGGCAACCTCGGCGGGTCGAACCCGCTGGCGCCGGTTCAAGGCGTCGTGAACCACGTCGTCGGCACGCTGACGGGCGCGGCGGGCAACAGCCCGATCGCACCGATCGCGAACCTCGTGAACGGCCTGACGGGCGGCGGCAACCCGGCCGGCGCACTGACCGGTGCGCTCGGTTCGGTGACGGGGGCACTCTCGAATGGTCCGGCGGCACTAGGCCAGGCGGCCGGCGCGCTGTCGGGCGCAGCCGGTTCGACGACAGCGGCAGGCGGCAGCCTGCTCGGTTCGGGCTCGAACGCGGCCGGCGGCACGGCCGGCGCGGTCGGCTCGCTGCTGACGACGGGTGCCAACTCGACGGCGACGGTTGTCAATGCGGTCGGCACGTCAATGGGCACGGCACTCGGTTCCGCACCGGGCCTGTCGGTGACGCCGCATTCGGGCAACGGCTCGCCGAACAACCCGCTCGCACCGGTGGCGACGCTGCTCCAGTCGCTGACGGGCGCGCTGCCGAGGTAACGAGCCGGAAACGCCCAGCGGCGCCGTATCGGCCGCCATGCGAAACGGTCGTGCAACACAGGCCGCACAACGCGGCATGACAGGGATGTCATGCCGCGTTGTCTTTGGGTTTCCCGCTTTATTTCGTCATACGAATGGCCGATGCCGGGCCGCCGCCGGTCGTCGTCGGGCGGCATGGAATAACCGGCCGCTTTCGTCCGTTTACATACCGAGTCCCGGCACGACCGCCCGGCGGGATAATGGTCTCGACGAAGCCGATCATCCCGTCCGGCGCCGCCATGTCGCGATGCCATGTCAAAAGGAGAACGGGAATGAAACGAATGCTCCTCGCCGCCGCGATGATGGCGGCGATCGTGCGGCCGGCGGCCGCGGAACCGCCACAGGTCGCCGACGGGAAACTGGTCGACGAAGATCACATGACGCTGTACGTGTTCGATCATGACGCGCCCGGCAAGAGCGCGTGCGACAGCGCGTGCGCGGCCAACTGGCCGCCCGCGATCGCCGACGCGTACGACAAGGCGTCGGGCGCGTGGAGCCTCGTCACGCGCAGCGACGGCAAGAAGCAATGGGCGTACCACGGACGCCCGCTGTATCGCTGGAAGATGGACCACAAGGCCGGCGACGCGGGCGGCGACGGGATCGGCGGCATGTGGCACGTTGCGCGTCCGTAACGGCGCGGCGACGCGCGAGGCATCGATGAGCTACGAATCGGACCTGCTGGTATGGCTGCCGCATCTCACGCGCTATGCGCGCGCGCTGACGGGCGACCGGGCCTGGGCGGACGATCTCGTGCAGGACACGCTCGAGCGTGCGCTGAACCGGCCGCCGCGCGACGGCGGCAACCTGCGCGCGTGGCTGCTGACGCTGCTGCGGCACCGCTTCATCGACCAGTTGCGGGCGCGGCACGAGATCGCGGTCGACGATGCGACGGCGCCGTGGCAGACGATGGCCGCGCCGTCCGGCGAGATCGGCGGGCTGGTGCTGCGCGACGTGCAGCGCGCGCTGTACCGGCTGCCCGTCGAACAGCGCGAGGTGCTGCTGCTGGTCGCGCTCGAGGAGTTGAGCTATCGCGACGCCGCGCAGGTGCTCGGCGTGCCGGTGGGAACGGTGATGTCGCGGCTCGCGCGGGCGCGCGGGCAGATGCGCGCACTGCTGTCGGACGAGCCGTCGGCACACGGCACGGCCGCGTTACGGGTAATCAGGAAGACATGATGGACGAACCGCACAAGCCTTCGAACGATCGGGACGACGATGCGTCGGCGCAACTGCTGTCCGCATTGCTGGATGGCGAGCTGTCCGGGCACGAGCGGAACGAGATGCTCGAGCGCCTGCAGTCTGATCCGAAGGAAGCCGAACGATTCGCGCATTACCGCGCCCAGCGCGACGCGCTGCAGGCACTGTTTCCGTTGCCGGGCGCCGCGCCCGCGCTGTTCGTGCAGCGCCGCGCGCCGCGCCGGCGCGGGTTCGCGTATGCATTCGCGGGGCTGGCGGCCGGGCTGCTGATCGGCGTCGCGCTGCACGCGGGCTGGGCCGTGTTCGGCAGCGAACCGGCATTCGCCGCGCGCGCGGATGTCGCGTATGCGGTGTACGCACCCGATCGCGAGCATCCGGTCGAGGTCGGCGCGGGCGATCCCTCGCACCTTGCCGCGTGGCTGTCGGCACGCGTCGGGCGGTCCGTGCGTGCGCCGTCGCTCGACGAATACGGCTATGTGCTGCTGGGCGGCCGGTTGCTGCCCGGCGAAGCGGGGCCGGCCGCGCAGTTCATGTACCAGCGTGCGGACGGCGAGCGCGTGACGCTGTACATGACCGCGTACGACGCGCGGCACCTCGCACCGCAGGCGATGTCGGCCGACGGCCGCTACACGTATTTCTGGTCGGATCGCGGCATCGGTTATGCATTGTCCGGCCGCGGCGACGAACGGCGCCTGCGCGAGCTCGCGATCGAAGCGTGCGGTGCGCTCGGCGGCTCGACCGATGCGTGGAAGGGATGATGCGCGCGGCGTCGGCAGGGAGCAGGCGATGAAGATGACGAAGAAGATGACGACGGCGCTCGTGCTGATGCCGGTGCTGGCGGCGCTCGCCGCGGGCGCCACGCTCGCGCGGGCCGACAGCGATGCGCCGGTGCGCGTGCCGGTCGACGCCGACGGCGTGCAGCGGGTGGCGATCGTCGGCGGCAGCTATTTCTTCCATCCGAACCACGTGATCGTGCGCGCGCACGTGCCGGTCGAGCTGACCGTGTCGGCCGAGCCCGGCGTGGTTCCGCACAGTTTCGAAATCGATGCGCCGCAGGCCGGCATCGCGGTCCACACCGAACTGGCCACGACGCCGAAGAAGCTTCGCTTCACGCCGGCGCAGCCGGGCCGGTTCGCCTACTATTGCACGCATCGGCTGCTGTTTTTCAGGAGCCATCGCGAGCGCGGGATGGAAGGCGTGCTCGACGTCGAGGCGGCGCCGTGATCGCCGCGTTGCTGGCTGCGAGCCTGATAGGAGCGAGCATGACAGCCGATCCCGTGACCGTCGCGCAGGCGCACTTCGACCACGTTCGCTCGTACCGCGCGACGATCCGCTCGTCGGCGCGGGGCGGCGAACACGCCGAAATCCGCTACGCGTACCTGAAACCGGGCTTCGTCCGGATGGACTTCGTGTCGCCTCATCACGGCGCGGTGCTCGCATACGATCCCGGCGACGGCAAGGTGCGGCTGCGCCCGTTCGGCGCGCACGCGCCGCCCGCGTTGATGCTGTCGCCGTCCAATCCGCTCGTGCGCGACCGCAGCGGCCACCGGGTCGACCGGTCCGACGTAGGCGAACTGCTGCGCAACGTTCATGCGCTGCAGCAGGGCGGCGCGACGGTGACCGAAGGCGAGGAGGCCGTCGGCGGCCGGACCGCGCTGCGCGTGTCGGTCACGGGCGCGCCTGCGCATGCGGTCGACGGTGTGCACCGCTACCGGCTGTGGCTGGACGCCGAGGACGGCTTCCCGCTGAAGGTCGTCAGCTTCGCGGACGATGGCGACGTGCCGCTCGAAACAGTGACGCTCGACAATATCGAGATCGACGTCGCGTTTCCCGAGCGCTTCTTCGCGCCCTGAACGGTGCGCCGATTCATGTCCCTGACGCGCATGCCGGAGGCTGCATGGCGGAATACCGGTTCTCGACGATCTGGCGTGTGGACGCGCCGCTCGCGGTGGTCTGGGACGCGATCTACCAGGTCGACCGCTGGCCCGACTGGTGGAAGGGCGCGGTACGCACCGTCGAGATCGAGCAGGGCGACGCGCGCGGCGTGGGCGCACTGCACCGATATACGTGGAAGGGCGCACTGCCGTACCGGCTGACCTTCGACATGCGCGTGCGGCGCGTCGAGCCGCCGCATGCGCTCGAAGGCCGCGCGAGCGGCGCGATCGAAGGCGACGGATGCTGGTCGTTCACCGGCGACGGCGCATGCACCGTCGTGCGCTACGATTGGCACATCCGCACGCAACTGAAGTGGATGAACTGGCTGGAGCCGATCGCGCGTCCGCTGTTCCGATGGAATCACGACGTCGTGATGCGCGAAGGCGCGAAAGGGCTTGCGCGGTTGCTGGGCGCGGCGGTCGAGACGGAGGGCCGGACCTTCCGGCCGCTGTCGGGCGCGGGCTGCGCCGATACGTAACGACGTGTGACGGCGCGTGACGGCGATCCGCGCCGCTCAGCGCGCGTACGCCATCACCGCACCGTCGACGACGAGCGCAACGTGTTCGCCGACGGCCGGACACCGGTGTCCCGGCACGCGTACGCGTACGAACACGTCGGATCGGCATCGATGCATCGGCGGGGAGGGCGCGCAAGGGGCGTCCGGCGTGCGCGAAGGTGGCGCTGCAGCATGCCGGATCGGCGCCGGCGCGGTTTTTTTGATGCGATGTCGCCGGCGTCAGGAACTCCGTGCTTACCCGATGTCCAAACGGGGCTGGATGGGGTTCGCGGGCCCCTCGGGCCTGCCGGTCAGGCCGGTCAGCGTTCGTCAGGGTTTTGTTTTGAAAGGGTTTTTTGTGGTTTTTGAGCGTTTTCCCTCTACCGTGCCGCTCCAAAAAATTCGTCCGATTTCCCTTCTTGAATTTGTCAAACCCCGTCCATATAATTAGCACTCGCTGCACGAGAGTGCTAACAATTCTCTGCCGGGCGTTCCGCCGGGCAGATTCCCCAAGCGTTCTTCAATCTCAGTCAAGAGAGGAGTGAATATGAACCTTCGTCCTTTGCACGATCGCGTGATCGTCAAGCGTCTGGATCAAGAAACCAAGACCGCCTCGGGCATCGTCATCCCCGAAGCCGCTGCTGAAAAGCCGGATCAAGGCGAGATCCTCGCGGTCGGCCCGGGCAAGCGTGACGACAAGGGCGCCCCGATCGCGCTCGACGTGAAGGTTGGCGATCGCGTCCTGTTCGGCAAGTACGCAGGCCAGACCGTGAAGGTCGACGGCCAGGAACTGCTGGTCATGCGCGAAGAAGACATCATGGCCGTGGTCAACGCTAACTAAGCGTCCTTCGACGGTACATATTCCCAAGAATTCAAGGAGTTAGAAGATGGCAGCTAAAGACGTCGTATTCGGCGATTCCGCCCGTTCGAAGATGGTCGAAGGCGTGAACATTCTCGCCAACGCAGTCAAGGTCACGCTGGGTCCGAAGGGCCGCAACGTGGTGCTCGAGCGCAGCTTCGGCGGCCCGACGGTCACCAAGGACGGTGTGTCGGTCGCGAAGGAAATCGAGCTGAAGGACAAGCTCCAGAACATGGGCGCGCAAATGGTCAAGGAAGTCGCTTCCAAGACCAGCGACAACGCAGGCGACGGCACGACGACGGCAACCGTCCTCGCGCAATCGATCGTTCGCGAAGGCATGAAGTACGTCGCATCGGGCATGAACCCGATGGACCTGAAGCGCGGCATCGACAAGGCAGTCGCAGCGGCTGTCGAAGAGCTGAAGAAGATCAGCAAGCCGTGCACGACGAACAAGGAAATCGCACAGGTCGGCTCGATCTCGGCGAACAGCGATTCGTCGATCGGCGATCGCATCGCTGAAGCGATGGACAAGGTCGGCAAGGAAGGCGTGATCACCGTCGAAGACGGCAAGTCGCTGGCCGACGAACTCGACGTCGTCGAAGGCATGCAGTTCGACCGCGGCTACCTGTCGCCGTACTTCATCAACAACCCGGACAAGCAAGTCGCCGTCCTCGACAACCCGTTCGTGCTGCTGCACGACAAGAAGGTGTCGAACATCCGTGATCTGCTGCCGGTGCTCGAGCAAGTCGCGAAGGCTGGCCGTCCGCTGCTGATCATCGCTGAAGACGTCGAAGGCGAAGCGCTCGCAACGCTGGTCGTCAACAACATCCGCGGCATCCTGAAGACCGTCGCGGTCAAGGCGCCGGGCTTCGGCGATCGTCGCAAGGCGATGCTGGAAGACATCGCGATCCTGACCGGCGGTCAGGTCGTCGCGGAAGAAACCGGCCTGACGCTCGAGAAGGCAACGCTGGCAGAACTGGGCCAGGCGAAGCGCATCGAAGTGGGCAAGGAAAACACGACGATCATCGACGGCGCAGGCGAAGCCGTGAACATCGAAGCACGCGTGAAGCAAGTGCGCGCGCAAATCGAGGAAGCGACGTCGGACTACGACCGTGAAAAGCTGCAAGAGCGCGTGGCCAAGCTGGCCGGCGGCGTGGCAGTGATCAAGGTCGGTGCTGCGACCGAAGTCGAAATGAAGGAAAAGAAGGCACGTGTCGAAGACGCACTGCACGCAACGCGCGCAGCTGTGGAAGAAGGCATCGTGGCAGGCGGCGGCGTCGCGCTGATCCGCGCTCGCACCGCGATCGCAGGCCTGACCGGCCTGAACGCCGACCAGAACGCCGGCATCAAGATCGTGCTGCGCGCAATGGAAGAGCCGCTGCGCCAGATCGTCACGAACGGCGGCGAAGAAGCCAGCGTCGTGGTGGCGGCAGTTGCTGCAGGCAAGGGCAACTACGGCTACAACGCAGCGACGGGCGAGTACGTCGACATGGTCGAAGCCGGCGTCGTCGACCCGACCAAGGTCACGCGCACCGCACTGCAGAACGCAGCTTCGGTTGCAGGCCTGCTGCTGACGACGGACGCAGCCGTTGCAGAACTGCCGAAGGAAGATGCACCGATGCCGGGCGGCATGCCGGGCGGCATGGGCGGCATGGGCATGGACATGTAATCGACTTCGGTCGATGGTGTCCGGAACGCGCAGCGATGCGCGTTCCAGCCAAAAGAAAGGACCCGCAGCGATGCGGGTTTTTTTTTATGTGCGCGCGGAAATCGGAAGCGTGAGCAGGCCGGCCGGGCGGCGCACCCGATGACTGAGCCTCGTGCGGCGGCGGGCATCCCCGCCACGCCCGACTCAGTGCCGGTGCGACGTCCTCGGCACCGGTTCGACCTTCGTGGCCGGCGGCGTGTCCGCGTCGTCGTTGCTGCGCGCCCAGAAGAACCGGTCGGGCAGGTACGCGCCCATGCCGGGCCGGAACGCGTCGCGCACGGCCTGGTACAGGTACTCCTGCGCTTCGCGGACCGCCTCCGGCGGCTCCTGGCCGTTCGCGAGCAGCGCCGCGATGGCCGCGCCGAGCGTATCGGTGATGCCCATCAACCGGTGCGGCGAGCGATCCCACATGTCCTCGCGGAGCTGGCCTTCCTCGCCGTACAGCGTGTTGACGAGCCGGTGCGAGCCCGTTTCGGACGACAGGATGTACTCGCAGCCCTGCGACAGCAGGTGCGATACGGCCGCATCGAGATTCGGCGCCTCGGCGTCGCCGTCCGGCTGCGCGAGCGCGATCAGCGTCGCGTAGTCGGCGACCAGCAGCGTCGTCTGCGGCGCCAGCAGGTCGGCGATCGACTCGCGCAGGTCGTCGGCCGCGAGCACGTGCTCGTCGTCGAGCGTAAAGTCCGGCGCGAGCACGAGCGGCACGCCGTCGTAGTCGGCGACGACCTCGGCGATCGCGCTGACGACTTCCGCGCGCGTCGCCGCGCCGATCTTGAACGCGGCGACCGGCATGTCCTCGAGCAGCATGCGCGCCTGGGCGGCGACGACGTCGGGATCGAGGCCGGTCACTTCGTCGCAGGCGGCCGAGTCGCGCACGGTGTAGCCCGTCAGGACGGACACGCCGTGGCAGCCCATGCTCGCCAGGGTCATCAGATCGGCTTGGAGGCCGGAGCCGCCGGTGGGATCGGACAGGCCGAAGGTGAGGACGATCGGAGGGGCGTTGCTGGACATGTAAAAATGGGGCAAGAGAAAAACGGGAAAGCGACGGAGATGCGGACGGCGAGGCGAAATGGGCTTTTTCGGCCCTGTGTTGCCCGGCAGGCCGCACTTTTCAGCCATTATGCGGCGGAATTCTGCCCGCACGACGGATTTTTTAGCGCAGCGCAACGTAGTCGTCGTACTCCAGCGCGATTGCTAGGCAGTCCGGCCCCGACACGGTACCATCATGGCTCCCGAATTTACCGACTTTCCCGACGCGGCTTAAGATGGAATACAAGAGCTGGATGTGCCTGATTTGTGGCTGGATTTACGACGAAGAAGCCGGGCTGCCGGAAGAGGGCATTGCCCCGGGCACGCGCTGGGAGGACGTCCCGATCAACTGGACGTGTCCCGAATGCGGCGCCCGCAAGGAAGACTTCGAGATGGTCCAGATCTGACCGGACCTTCAGCCCACGGACACCCCGCTCCGGCCTCGCATCGGCCCGGCGCTCGCGCGCCGAGGTTCGTGCGAGCGGCTTGACGATGACAGGCGCGCGTGTCCATGACGTCCGATCCGGCGAACGTTCCCCTCCCTGACGCACTGCCCAACCCGCGCGGCGGGGCCGTGCGCGCGGCCGACGCGTGGCTCGCGGCGGCCGCCGACGCATTCGAGCGTCGCGACGACGCGGTCGCGCCGCTGTCCGCGGCGGCAGCCGTGCTGGCGGAAGCCGGCTGGCTGCCGGCCGCGCGTTTCGCCGGGCAACTGTCGGCCGCCGCGCCGCTCGTCGCCGTCGAGCCGACTTCGGCCGGCTGGCGTGCCGCGCTGCGTGATTTCCGCGCGGCCGTCGGGCGCCACAACCTGCGCGAGCTCGCCTGCTCGCCGGTTCTCTTCGAGCATTTCCGTGCATTGCGCGCACAAAGCGCCGCCGACCTGCGAGCGAACACGCCGCTCGACGCGCTCGCGCTCGTCGGCCGCGCGGTGCCGCCGGCCACGCTGCGTGCGTTGCCCGATGCGTTCGCGACCCGGGTACGCGCCCGCTACGAGCAGGCGCTGCTCGCCGCGCTGCGTGCGCAGCCCGGCGCGCCCGACGCGGCGTTCGATGAACTCGATGCGATGCAGGCCGCGCTGGCCGACGACGCGCCGTACGATTTCTGGCGGCTCGCGGCCGCATGCCTGCGCGCGCTGCGCGCGAGCCGCGCGCCCGAACTGAAGCGCTTTCTCGCACGGACGAACCTGCTGCTCGGCGAGCACGCGCAGGGCCGGCGCAGCGCGCCGCCCGAGCTCGTGCGCGAGACGGTGGCGCTGCTGTGGCGCGATTTCGCGCTGTTCGGCGCCGCGGCCGAGGACGTCGCGCTCGTCGACGTACTGCACGACTACGGGCTGACGGTCGACTGGCACGTCGCCGGCACGCCGGCATCCGAAGCGCTGTGGGAGGCCGATGCCGCGCGGGCCGAGCACGACGCGGTGGCCGTCGCGCCGACCCGCGCGCTCGGCGTCGTGACCGTCAATGCGCATGCGTATGAGGATTTCCTGCAGACCGCCGATGCGTCGATGGCCGACCTCGCGGCCGATCCGGCCGCGGCCGACACGAGTGCCGCGTGGCGCGCGTCCGGCGCCGCCTACCGGGTCGGTACGGCCGCGTGCGCGCTCGGGCTCGGCCACGCGGCGCTGCTGGCCGACACGCTCGGCCTCGCGTGGCGCCGTGCCGCGCACGGCGTGCTGCTCGCCGACGGCGGCCTCGACGCGCACGGTCACGCGTCTGACATGTTGCGCGCGGCGCTGCTGAAGATCGCGGCCGGCGTGGCGCCGCCGGACCTGACCGCGGCGTCCGAAGCACTCGGCGCGGCGCTCGGCCGGACCTGACGAACAAGGGACGGACACGCGGCGGCGGCCCTTGCCGCACGGGCCCGCAACACGCTGCCGACAGTGCCCGCGCGCGTGTTAGAGTGCCGTGTGATCCGCGCGCGTCGTTGCCAGCGCGGCGCGGCGTTGCTTGTTGATCGCGGCCCGGTCAGGCCGCGGCGTCTTTGCTAAAATTCAAACCATGTCAAAGCCTTCCGATCGCATCAACCTCACCAACCAGTTCCTGATCGCCATGCCGAACATGGCCGATCCGACGTTCTCGGGAACGGTGGTCTACCTTTGCGATCACAGCGAGCGCGGTGCGCTCGGCCTCGTCATCAACCGTCCCACCGACATCGACCTCGAATCGCTGTTCAACCGCATCGACCTGAAGCTCGACATCGAGCCGCTGCTGCACATCCCCGTGTACTTCGGCGGCCCGGTCCAGACCGAGCGCGGCTTCGTGCTGCACGAGCCGGTCGAGGGCGCGAGCTACAACTCGTCGATGTCCGTCGACGGCGGGCTGGAGATGACAACGTCGAAGGACGTGCTCGAGGCGGTCGCGACGGGCACCGGCCCGAAGCGCTTCCTGCTGACGCTCGGCCATGCGGGCTGGGGCGCAGGGCAGCTCGAGGAAGAAATTTCCCGCAACGGCTGGCTGACGGTCGCCGCCGATCCGCGCATCGTGTTCGACACGCCGGCCGAGGAGCGCTTCGAAGCCGCACTGGGCCTGCTCGGCGTCAGCTCGTCGATGCTGTCCGGCGAAGCAGGGCACGCATGAGCGGCGCGAGCGCGCGCGATGCGACGCTCCTGGCGTTCGACTACGGCGAAAAGCGAATCGGGGTCGCGATCGGCAATGCGCTGACGCGCTCGGCCCGCGCGCTCGTCGTGATCCAGAACCTGAACCGCGAACACCGCTTCAAGGCAGTCGGCGACCTGCTGGCCGAATGGCGGCCGGACGCGCTCGTCGTCGGCCTGCCGATGCATCCGGACGGCACGCCGCACGACATGACGCAGCAGGCCAAGCGCTTCGGCAACCAGCTGAACGGCCGCTTCGGGCTGCCCGTCACGTGGGTCGACGAGCGCTATTCGTCGGTCGAGGCCGAGGCCGGGCTGCGCGAGCGCAACGTGCGCGGCCGCGCACGCGCCGAGATGCTCGATGCCGAGGCCGCGCGCGTCATCCTTCAACAGTATCTCGATCAATTGTCCGACCATGAGCACCATTGACGCCGAGGCGCTTTACCGCGTCCTGCTCGACCAGATCCGCGCCGCGTACGGCACGGCTTTCGCCGAACCGGGCGGCCCGCGGCTCGCCGGCATCTACAGCGGCGGCGCGTGGCTCGCCGAGCGCCTCGCGCGCGATCTCGGCGCGCCGGCGTTCGGCGTCGTGAACGTCGCGCTGCATCGCGACGACTACGCGAAAAAGGGGCTGCACAGCCAGGCCAGCCCGACGTCGCTGCCGTTCGATGTCGACGGCGCGCGCATCGTGCTCGTCGACGACGTGCTGTACACCGGGCGCACCGTGCGCGCGGCGCTCAACGAGCTGTTCGACTACGGCCGTCCGGCCGCGGTCGAGCTCGCGGTGCTCGCCGATCGCGGCGGCCGCGAGCTGCCGGTCGCCGCGCGCTTCGCGGGCGGCGCGCTCGACGTGCCGGCCGGCGCGACGCTCGTGCTCGCGCGCGATGATGCCGCGCAGTTCACGCTGCGCATCGAGGCGCACGGCGCCTGAACGACACGCGAAACCGTATCCCGGGCCGCTGGTTTGCACCGCGGCCCGTTTGCATAGTTGGAATCACGCACACCATGACCACCGACACCACTGGCCGCACCGGCAATCCCGCTGCGGCCGCGAGCCCCGACCGGTTCCGCTACGGTTTCCTGAAGGGCAACCCGCAGCTCACGAAAAACGGCGAGCTGAAGCACCTGCTGTCGATCGAGGGCCTGCCGCGCTCGATCGTCAACCACATCCTCGATACGGCCGAGCAGTTCGTCAGCGTGACGGACCGTGAGGTGAAGAAGGTGCCGCTGCTGCGCGGCAAGTCCGTCTTCAACCTGTTCTTCGAGAACTCGACGCGTACGCGCACGACCTTCGAGATCGCCGCGACGCGCCTGTCGGCCGACGTGCTGAACCTGAACATCAATGCATCGTCGACGAGCAAGGGCGAATCGCTGCTCGACACGATCAACAACCTGTCGGCGATGCATGCCGACCTGTTCGTCGTGCGCCACGCGTCGAGCGGCGCGCCGTACCTGATCGCCGAGCACTGCGCGCCGCACGTGCACGTGATCAACGCCGGCGACGGCCGCCATGCGCACCCGACGCAGGGCCTGCTCGACATGTACACGATCCGCCACTACAAGCGCGACTTCACGAAGCTGCGCGTGGCGATCGTCGGCGATATCCTCCATTCGCGCGTCGCGCGCTCCGACATCCACGCGCTCACCACGCTCGGCGTGCCGGAAGTGCGCGCGATCGGCCCGCGCACGCTGCTGCCGGGCGGTCTCGAGCAGATGGGCGTGAAGGTGTTCCACAACCTCGACGAAGGGCTGAAGGGCGTCGACGTGATCATCATGCTGCGCCTGCAGAACGAGCGGATGAGCGGCGCGCTGCTGCCGTCCGCGCAGGAGTACTTCAAGACCTGGGGCCTGACGCCCGAGCGCCTCGCGCTCGCCGCGCCCGACGCGATCGTGATGCACCCGGGCCCGATGAACCGCGGCGTCGAGATCGACTCGCAGGTCGCAGACGGTCCGCAGTCGGTGATCCTCAACCAGGTCACGTTCGGCATCGCCGTGCGGATGGCGGTGATGGGCATCGTCGCCGGCAACAACGACTGAGCCCGCTTTCGCGCATCCTTATTCACGCAATCAACGCATTCACAGACAGCGCATGAAGATTCATATCAAAGGCGGCACGCTGATCGACCCGGTCGCCGGCACCGAGCGGCAGGCCGACGTATTCGTCGCGGCCGGCAAGATCGCCGCGATCGCCGAAGCCGGCGCGGCGGCGCCGGCCGATTTCAACGCCGCGAAGACCATCGACGCGTCGGGCCTGATCGTCGCGCCCGGCCTCGTCGACCTGTGCGCGCGGCTGCGCGAGCCCGGCTACGAGCACAAGGCGACGCTCGCATCCGAGATGGCCGCGGCCGTCGCGGGCGGCGTCACGACCCTCGTGTGCCCGCCGGACACCGATCCCGTGCTCGACGAGCCGGGCCTCGTCGAGATGCTCAAGTTCCGCGCGAGCAACCTGCGCCAGGCGAACGTCCATCCGCTCGGCGCGCTGACCGTCGGCCTCAAGGGCGAAGTGATCACGGAGATGGTCGCGCTGACCGAGTCCGGCTGCGTCGGCTTCACGCATGCCAACGTGCCGGTGCGCGACACGCAGGTGCTGCTTCGCGCGCTGCAGTACGCAAGCACCTACGGCTACACCACGTGGCTGCGCCCGCTCGACGCGTTCATCGGCCGCGGCGGCGTCGCCGCGAGCGGCGCGCTCGCGTCGCGGCTCGGGCTGTCCGGCGTGCCGGTCGCAGCCGAGACGATCGCGCTGCACACGATCTTCGAACTGATACGCGTGACGGGCGCGCGCGTGCACCTCGCACGGCTGTCGTCGGCGGCCGGCCTCGCGCTCGTGCGCGCGGCGAAGGCCGAGGGGCTGCCCGTGACCTGCGACGTCGGCGTGAACCACCTGCACCTGATCGACGTCGACATCGGCTATTTCGATTCGCAGTTCCGGCTCGACCCGCCGCTGCGCAGTGAACGCGATCGCGAAGCGATCCGCGCGGCGCTTGCCGACGGCACGATCGACGCGATCTGCTCCGACCACACGCCCGTCGACGACGACGAGAAGCTGCTGCCGTTCGGCGAAGCGACGCCCGGCGCGACGGGGCTCGAGCTGCTGCTGTCGCTGACGCTGAAGTGGGCGGACGAGACGCGCACGCCGCTCGCGCAGGCGCTGCGCCGCATCACGTCCGCGCCGGCCGACGTGCTGCAGCTGCCGGCGGGCCGCCTGGCCGAAGGCGGTGCGGCCGACCTGTGCGTGTTCGACCCGCGCGCGCACTGGCGCGTCGAGCCGCGTGCGTTGAAGAGCCAAGGCCACAACTCGCCATTCCTCGGCTACGAACTGCCCGCCTGCGTGCGTACGACGCTCGTCGCCGGGCAGATCGCGTTCGAGCGCAACTGAACCACGCCGGACCCTCGCCATGACTGCCATTCGCAAGCTGCGTCTCGTCTTTCATCTGTTGCGCGGCATGGCGATCGTCGCGCTGCGTTTTTCGCACGTCACGCCCGCGCGCCGCGCCGAGATGACGCGCCGCTGGTCGCTCAAGATGCTGCGGATCTGCGGGATGCGCATCGTCGTCCACAACGACGGCGCGCGGCTCGACGCGAGCGCGCTCGTCGTCGGCAACCACGTGTCGTGGCTCGACATCTACGCGGTCAACGCGTGGCGGCCGACGCCGTTCGTGTCGAAGGCCGAGGTGCGGCAGTGGCCGGTCGTCGGCTGGCTCGCCGAGAAGCTCGACACCGTGTTCCTGCAGCGCGAGAAGCGCACCGAGGCGATGCGGATCATGCACGAGATGGCCGAACGCCTGCGCAACGGCGGGCTGATGTGCGTGTTTCCGGAAGGCACGACGTCCGACGGGCAGGAACTGCTGCCGTTCCATGCGAACCTGTTCCAGGCTGCGGTATCGGCCGGCTGCGCGGTGCAGCCGATCTGTCTGATGTACGAGGACGCGCAGCGGCGGCAGTCGGTCGCGCCGGCCTACACGGGCGAGCTCTCGCTCGGCAAGTCGCTCGACATGGTGCTGCGCGGCGGCCCGCTCGTTGCGCACCTGTACGTGTGCGAACCGATCGCGCCGGGCGGCGACCGGCGGGCGACATCCGCGGCGGCGCGCGACGCGATCGCGGCCGCGCTCGCATCGCTGCAGGAGAAGGTCGGCAAGCCGTCGGCCGAGTCGCTCGCGGAGCTGGCGAAGCATGCGTATCCGGTGACCGAGCTCGGCGCCGGCGCGTCAGGCGACGGGGCGGCCGACGAGCCGGTGCCGGGGCGCGAGGGGTAAGGTGCTTCCCGGTCGTACGACTCAGCGCGCGGTCATTCGCCGCCCGGCGCGAGGCACGCTTCGCATTGCACCTGCGTGACCGTGCGCTGCGCCGGGTCGGCCGTCAGCCGCACGGCCGACAACTGGTTTCCCCATACGCATCCCGAATCGAGCGCGACGACGTTCTCGCGCAGCATCAGGCCGAGCGCGGCCCAGTGCCCGAACACGACCGTCACGTCCTCCGTGCGGCGCCCCGGCACGTCGAACCATGGCAGGTAGCCGGGCGGCGCGCTGTCCGGGCCGCCGTTCGCCTTGAATTCCATCGTGCCGTCGGGCGTGCAGAAGCGCACGCGCGTGAACGCGTTGAACGCGACGCGCATCCGGTCGCGCTTCTTCAGGTTCGGGTTCCATTGGTTCGGCTCGTTTCCGTACAGGCCTTGCAGCGTTTCGCGCCAGTCGGGGGCGCGCAGCGCGCGCTGGAGTTCGTCGGCGAGCTCGAGCACGAGCGTGGCGTCCCATTGCGGCAGCACGCCCGCATGCACGAGCAGCATTCCGTCTTCGAAGTGCGCGAACGGGCGGTGGCGGACCCAGTCGAGCAACGCGTCGGCGTCCGGCGCGTCGAGGATCTCGCCGATCGTGTCGCCCGGGCGTTCGGTGCGCAGGCCGGCGGAGACGGCCAGCAGGTGGAGATCGTGATTGCCGAGTACCACGGTCGCACGCGGGCCGAGGTCGACCAGCGCGCGCAGCGCGGCGAGGGAGTCCGGCCCGCGGTTGACGATGTCGCCGGCGACCCAGAGCGGGGTGTCGGCGGCGGGCGAAAGCTGATCGAGCAGCGACTGGAAAGCTGAATGACAGCCTTGGATGTCGCCGATGGCGATGGGGGGGCGGATCATGAAGGGCGAGTCCTGCGGTTTTCCAACAAACAAGAAAAATGATCGGTTTCAGCCAGCATTCTGCAACTGCAATTTCCCGAAATGCCATCGATCTGGCAAGAAATTTTATTCTCGCCAAGGGTGCGGAGCGCTGTATCAAGTTGTTAGCGGCATGGCTTTTGCGGCGGGCGGCTCCCTATAATTGTCGTTTTCCCGAACAAAATTAGCATTTCATGACTTTGGCGGCCATGTTGACCGGTTAAAATTCCCGGTTTGGCGCAGCGACCATGGTTGCTTGCTACGAATCTGATGCGGCCGGTGTTCCACGAGCCTGCCGCGCATTACTAGAGGGAGCCTCATGATCCTGGTTACGGGCGGCGCAGGTTTTATCGGTGCCAACTTTGTACTTGACTGGCTGCGCAATTCCGACGAGGCCGTGCTGAACGTCGACAAGCTGACGTATGCAGGGAACCTCCGCACGCTCCAGTCGTTGGACGGGAACCCGAAGCATGTGTTCGCGCGTGTCGATATCTGCGACCGTGATGCTCTCGATGCGCTGTTCGCCGAGCACAAGCCGCGTGCGGTGCTCCATTTCGCAGCTGAAAGCCACGTCGATCGTTCCATTCACGGCCCCGCGGATTTCGTGCAGACCAATGTCGTCGGCACGTTCACGCTGCTCGAGGCAGCCCGTCAATACTGGAACGGCCTGAACGATGCGGACAAGGCGGCATTCCGCTTCCTGCACGTGTCGACCGACGAGGTGTTCGGTTCGCTGTCCGCCACCGACCCGCAATTCTCCGAGACGACGCCGTACGCGCCGAACAGCCCGTATTCCGCGACGAAGGCCGGCTCGGACCATCTGGTGCGCGCTTACCACCATACGTATGGTTTGCCGACGTTGACAACGAACTGTTCGAACAACTACGGCCCGTACCAGTTTCCCGAGAAGCTGATTCCGCTGATGATCGCGAATGCGCTCGGCGGCAAGCCGCTGCCCGTGTACGGCGACGGCCAGAACGTGCGCGACTGGCTGTATGTCGGCGATCACTGCAGCGCGATTCGCGAAGTGCTCGCACGCGGCGTGCCCGGCGAGACGTACAACGTCGGCGGCTGGAACGAGAAGAAGAACCTCGAAGTCGTGCATACGCTGTGCGATCTGCTCGACAAGGCACGCCCGAAGGCCGCGGGTTCGTACCGCGATCAGATCACCTACGTGACGGATCGTCCCGGTCACGATCGCCGTTATGCGATCGATGCGCGCAAGCTCGAGCGCGAGCTCGGCTGGAAGCCTGCGGAAACGTTCGAGACCGGGCTGGCGAAGACGGTCGACTGGTATCTCGACAATCAGGCCTGGGCCGACGAAGTCGCGTCGGGCGAGTACCGCAAGTGGGTCGAAACCAACTACGCGAAACGTACCTGAGGAGCGATGCGATGGCACGTAAAGGCATAATCCTCGCGGGCGGCTCCGGCACGCGGCTGTATCCGATCACGCATGTCGTGTCGAAGCAGCTGCTGCCGGTGTACGACAAGCCGATGATCTATTATCCGCTGTCGACGCTGATGATCTCGGGCATCCGGGATGTGCTGATCATCTCGACGCCGCAGGACACGCCGCGCTTCGAAGCGATGCTCGGCGACGGCAGCCAGTGGGGGATGAACATCCAGTACGCGGTGCAGCCGTCGCCTGACGGCCTCGCGCAGGCGTTCATCATCGGCAAGGAATTCGTCGGCAACGATCCGTCGGCGCTGATCCTCGGCGACAACATCTTCTACGGCCACGATCTCGCGAAGCAGCTCGAACGTGCGCATGCGCAGGAAACCGGCGCAACGGTGTTTGCGTACCACGTGCATGACCCGGAGCGTTATGGCGTCGTCGAGTTCGACAAGTCGTTCCGCGCGCTGTCGATCGAAGAGAAGCCCGCGAAGCCGCGTTCGAACTACGCGGTGACCGGCCTGTACTTCTACGACAATCGCGTGTGCGATATCGCGGCAGACATCAAGCCGTCGCCGCGCGGCGAACTGGAAATCACCGACGTCAACTCGCGGTATCTCAAGGATGGCGCGCTCAATGTCGAGATCATGGGGCGCGGTTACGCATGGCTCGATACCGGCACGCACGATTCGCTGATCGAGGCGGCCAGCTTCATCGCGACACTGCAGAGGCGACAAGGGCTCGTGGTCGCGTGCCCGGAGGAAATCGCCTACCGCCGCAACTGGATCGACGCGGAGCAAGTGCTGAAGCTTGCACAGCCGCTCGCGAAGAACGCGTACGGGCAGTACCTCAAGAACATTCTCACGGATCAAGTCGCATGGCCATCCAAGTAACGGCGACGGAGCTGCCCGAAGTCAAGATCATCGAGCCGAAGGTATTCGGCGATGCGCGCGGATTCTTCTACGAAAGCTTCAACGGGAATGAATTCGCCGAACAGGTCGAACCGGGCATCGAATTCGTGCAGGACAATCATTCGCGCTCGTCGAAGGGCGTGCTGCGCGGGTTGCACTATCAGGTGCAGCACGCACAGGGCAAGCTCGTTCGTGTCGTCGAAGGCGAAGTGTTCGATGTTGCAGTCGATATTCGCAAGAGTTCGCCGAACTTCGGCAAGTGGGTGGGTGTCGTCCTGTCGAACGACAATCATCGCCAGCTGTGGGTGCCGCCCGGGTTCGCGCACGGTTTCGTCGTGCTGTCGGATGCCGCGCAGTTCCTGTACAAGACGACCGATTACTGGTTCCCCGAACACGAGCGCAGCATCGTGTGGAACGACCCGGCGATCGGGATCGAATGGCCGATCGATTTCGCGCCGCTGCTGGCGGCGAAGGATGCGGCCGGCAAGCGTTTGAGCGAAGCCGAAGTCTATGCGTGAGGTGGGTGTGAAACCTGAACCGACGATCCTCGTGACGGGCGTGAACGGCCAGGTCGGATTCGAACTGCTGCGCTCGCTGCAAGGCCTGGGACGTGTGGTGGCGTGCGACCGCTCGATGCTCGATCTGTCCGATCTCGAGCGTGTGCGCGGTGTCGTGCGCGCGTTGAAGCCGTCGATCATCGTGAATCCGGCTGCCTATACGGCTGTCGACAAGGCGGAGACGGACGTCGACGCCGCGCGTCGCCTGAATGCCGAGGTGCCGCGTGTTTTCGCGGAGGAAGCGGCGCGCACCGGCGCGGCGCTGGTTCATTACTCGACCGATTACGTGTTCGACGGCACCAAAGAGGGCGCCTATGTCGAAACGGATGCGACCAACCCGCAGAACGTCTATGGGCTGACCAAGCTCGAAGGCGAGCAGGCTGTCGCAGCGACGGGATGTGCGCACCTGATCCTGCGCACGAGCTGGGTGTACGGGCGGCGCGGCAAGAACTTTCTGCTGACGATGCTGAAGCTCGGGAGCGAGCGTCCGGAACTGCGCGTAGTCGCGGACCAGATCGGCGCGCCGACCTGGTCCAAGACCATCGCCACGGCTACGTCGCACATCGTCGCGCAAGCGCTGGCGGCCGATGGATCGGATTGGTGGGCGCGGCATTCGGGCGTCTACCACTTCACGTCGGCCGGCGCGACGTCATGGCACGGCTTTGCCGAAGCCATCTTTGCGAACGCGATGGGCGAGCGTGCGCCGAAGGTCGTGCCGATCCCGGCGAGCGACTATCCGGTGCCTGCCAAGCGTCCTTCCAATTCGCGACTGTCGCACGACAAGCTGACCGCAGCATTCGGGTTGCGGTTGCCGGACTGGGCCGATGCGTTGAAGCTGTGCCTGAGTGAGTAACTTGACCCCATCTCCCTCGCATCAGGAACGAACCGGTGTCGTGATCGTGTTTTATCGACCGGATCACGGCTGCGTGGCGCGCGCGAATCGGCTCGCCACGGTGTGGCCGTGCGTGGTGATCGACAATACGGAGAGCGTGTCCACGCCGGAAGCGCTTGGGCTGGATTCGCGCATCGACTATGTCCCGAACGGCGCCAACTTCGGTATCGCAACGGCGCTCAACCAGGGTATCGAGCGGCTGATCGCGGCGGGCTGCACGTCGGTATTGCTGTTCGATCAGGACAGCGAGCCCTCGGACGAATTGCTGGTCGAACTGCCCCGGACACTGGCGGCCGAGCGCATGAGCAATCGTCGCGTGGCGCTCGTCGGGCCGGCGTACGAGGATGCGCGGCTGGGTGGAGTCGCGCCGTTCGTTCGCTTCGGTTACCTGAAGTTGCGCCGAGTGCAGCCGGACGGCGTGAAGCCGGTCGACGTCGACTTTCTGATTACGTCGGGGTCGTGCGTGAATCTCGAGGTCTGGCGCGACATCGGCCCGATGGACGATGAGCTGTTCATCGATTTCGTCGATCTCGAATGGTGCGTCCGGGCTCGCTCGAAGGGTTATTCGGTGCTCGGCGCGCCGGCGTTGCGACTCACGCACGAACTGGGTGGCGAGCCGGTGAAGGTTTTCGGACGAAGCTACCCCGGGCACAGCCCGGTTCGGCATTATTATCTGTTCCGCAATGCGATCGCGCTGATCCGGCGCGCCTATGTGCCATGGAGCTGGAAGTCGACGGAACTCGTCAAGATGCCGGTCCGGCTGGTGATCTATGCATTGTTCATGCGGCCTCGCGTCGCACACCTGCGGTTGTCGCTGCTGGGGATCTGGCACGGACTGACCGGTCGGACTGGCGCGCTCTGACGCACGGGAACGGCCTGTTTTTCAATTTTCACTCAATTAGAAAGCTTGCATGCTGACTCATTCACTTGCTGACCTCAAACAGAGCATTGCGTCATGGCGGTTGTGGACGCTGCTCGGCTGGCTCGAAATCCGGCAGCGCTATGCGCGCTCGCGGGTCGGGCCGTTCTGGCTCACGATCAGTATGGGCGTGATGATTTCATCGCTTGGCGTGGTCTACGGCACGTTGTTCGGGCAGAAGATGAATGAGTATCTGCCGTTCCTGGCGTGCAGTCTGGTGCTGTGGGGCATGTTTTCGGCAACCATCCAGGAAGGTAGCGTCGCATACATCAATAGCGCGTCCTACATCCGTCAGATGGCGACCCCGAAGCTGATCTATATCCTGCAAGTCGTCTGGCGGAACCTGATCGTCCTCGCGCATAACTTCGTGATCGTCATCATTTTGCTGGCGATCTTCGGCGTAAAGCGTTGGGAAACGTTGCCGATCTTCATTCCGGCGCTTTTTGTTTATGTCATCAACGCGATGTGGATCGCAATGACGATCAGCTTGCTGTCGGCACGGTTCCGCGACCTCCCGCAGATCGTCGGCGCATTGCTCCAGGTTGCGTTCTACGTGACGCCGATTATTTTCCGTCCCAACTCGCTGACCCGCTTTTCGTTCATCGTCGAATGGAACCCGCTCGCATACCTGATTGACGTGGTGCGCAGCCCGCTGATCGGGCAGATGCCGAGCACGACGACATGGGCAGTCACGATCGGCATGGCGCTGATTGGATGGCCTGTCGCGCTGTTCATGACCGGGCGCTATCTCAAGCGCATTCCGTACTGGGTTTGAGGTGCGTAACATGGCATACATTGAACTGAAGAACGTAACGCTCGATTTGCCGATCTTCGACGTGCAGGGGCGGTCGCTCAAGAAACAAGTGCTCCGCATGGGGCGGCGCAACCGGATCGCCGAGGATAACGACGGTGTGATCGTCGTGCGCGCGCTCGATAACGTGAACCTGCGTTTCGAGCGTGGCGACCGCGTCGGCCTGATCGGGCATAACGGTGCGGGGAAATCGACGTTGCTGCGAGCGATGGCGGGCATCTATCCGCCGACGGCCGGCACGGTCTCGCGCGACGGGAAAGTCGTGCCGCTGCTCGATATTGGCCTCGGCATGGACGAGAACTCGACTGGTATGCAGAATATCCGGCTCCGGGGGCTGCTGCTCGGCATGTCCGATTCGGAGGTTCGCTCGAAGCAACGCGAAATCGCCGAATTTTGCGAGCTCGGCGATTATCTCGACCTGCCCATTCGCACGTACTCCAGCGGGATGAAGGTGCGACTCGCGTTTGCGGTGTCGACCGCGGTCGACGCCGAAATCCTGTTGCTCGACGAAGTGATGGGCGTTGGCGACGCATCGTTCATGCACAAGGCCGAGGCACGACTGGCGGATCTGCACAGTCGTGCGGAAGTCGTCGTGCTCGCTATGCATTCGAACTCGGAAATTCGTAAGGTGTGCAACAAGGTGCTCTGGATGGAGCGCGGAAGCGTACGGGCATTCGGGCCGACGGAAGAGGTCGTGTCGGCATACGAGGCCACAACGGCCTGAGCAACATCCATATGCGGCCGAGCCGGTGCATGCCGCGTCGGCCGTTCGCGGGCTCGTTGTGAAGCATGCGTGCGCGACGGCTGCGGGAAGGTCCGGCGCAACATAGAGAATCGTCGGGTCGAGGGCGCTGCAACGAGGGCGCCGGAAGACACGGCAAGGTGTGGGGCAAATTGAAACTGTTGGAGATACATTCGCTGGCGAAGCGGGCAGCCGGAGGTGGCGGCCTCCGCGCTGTCCTGCGCAAGGCATATGGCGTATATCGCCGCGAGGGCATCGCCGGCGTGATGCACAAGCTCGTTTGGCTGCGGGCCGGCGCGCCCGGAATCATTGGTCGCGACGACTATGTCGATTGGGTGCGTCGTTATGACCAGGTCGATGATGCGACGCGGGACGCCATTCGGCAGCACATTGCCGGTTTCAATCGTTTGCCGTTGATTTCCGTGGTCATGCCGGTCTATAACCCCAAGCCCGAATGGTTTGCCGCGGCGATCGATTCGGTACGCGGCCAGCTTTATCCGCATTGGGAATTATGCATCGCCGACGACGTATCGACTGATCCGGCCGTGCGTCGGTTGATCGAGCGCTACATGAGCGAGGACCGGCGTATCAAGGCCGTATTTCGCGAAGAGAACGGGCATATTTCTGCCGCCTCGAACAGCGCGCTGGCGCTGGCGACGGGCGAATGGGTCGCACTTCTCGATCACGACGACTTGCTGCCGGAACATGCGCTTTACCATGTGGCGAACGTCATCGAGCAGAATCCTTCCGTGCGGATGATCTACTCCGACGAGGACAAGATCGACGAGTCGGGCGTGCGCCACGACCCTTATTTCAAGTGCGCATGGAACCCCGACTTGTTCTATTCGCACAACATGTTCAGTCATCTTGGCGTCTACGAAAGAGCGCTGATGAATGAAGTGGGAGGGTTCCGCGTCGGGTATGAAGGGTCGCAGGACTACGATCTGGCGCTGCGCTGCAGCGAACGCACGGATGTCGCGGCGATCCATCACATTCCACACGTGCTTTATCACTGGCGGGTTCATTCGCGGAGCACCGCCTTCAGCTCGGATGCGAAACCTTATGCCGCGGTCGCCGGAGAGCGGGCGCTCAACGAGCATTTCGAGCGGCGGGGCGTGGACTGCAAGGTCGAGTACATCGGCTACGGCTATCGTGCCCGGTACGCGTTGCCGGCGACGCAGCCGCTCGTCAGCCTGATCATTCCCACACGCAATGCCGCCCAACTGGTGCGCCAGTGCATCAGCAGCATTTTCGAGAAGACCACGTACGCGAACTATGAAGTCATCCTGATCGACAACGGTTCCGACGATCCGGAGGCATTGCGCTATTTTGAATCGATAGCCGGGGATCCCCGTATTCGGGTCTTGCGCGACGACAGGCCGTTCAATTATTCCGCGTTGAACAATGCCGCCGTCGAACATGCGAACGGTGAGCTGATCGCGCTGCTGAACAACGATATCGAGGTCATATCGCCGGACTGGCTATCTGAAATGGTCGCGCTGGCGTTGCAACCGGACGTCGGGGCAGTGGGGGCGAAGCTTCTTTACCCGGACGATACAATTCAGCATGCCGGATTAGTCTTGGGCATTCTAGGCGTAGCCGGGAACGCCCACAAACATCTGCCACGCGCGGCGCGTGGATATTTCGGCAGGGCAGGCCTCATCAACGCCTTCTCGGCGGTCACTGCGGCTTGTCTTGTCGTGCGCACGTCGATCTATCGAGAGGTGGGCGGGTTGAACGAGAAGGATCTGGCGATCGCCTACAACGATGTCGACTTTTGCCTTCGCGTCGGTGAGGCCGGGTATCGAAACGTTTGGACCCCATTTGCAGAGTTGTATCACCACGAGTCGGCCACGCGCGGACGTGACGACGATCCGGTCAGGAAAGCGCGCTTCGATCGCGAATTCGAGTACATGAAGCGACGTTGGGAGGACCGCTTGGAGCATGATCCTTGCTACAGCCCAAATCTGACTTTGGCGCGTGACGACTTTGGCTTGGCATGGCCGCCGCGGGTGGAAGTGCCCGCATAGCCGCTGGTGCCGAGCTTCTCGTGCATGCAGTTCTTAGAGATTCATCATTTTGCGGAGTTGACGTGAACGTATATCCGGTTGTCTTGTGTGGTGGCAGCGGTACCCGGCTCTGGCCGATGTCACGTGGCGGGTACCCGAAGCAATATCTGAGGCTGACGGGCAGTCACACGCTCGTGCAGCAAACGGTACGGCGTTTGCACGGTATGGCGGATGTGAATCCTCCGATCGTGATCACCAATACGGAGCAGCGCTTCCTCGTTGCCGATCAGTTGCGCAGCATTGAAGTGGCGCCTTCGGCAGTCGTGCTCGAGCCGGTGGGAAGGAATACGGCGCCGGCGGTGGCCGCCGCCGCGCTGCTCGCACTGGAACAGACGCCGGATGCGTTGCTGCTCGTGCTGCCTTCGGACCATGTCATTCTCGACGACGCAGTCTTTGCACGAATCGCGTCGACCGCCCGCGACATCGCGAACGAAGGTCACCTGGTGACCTTCGGTATCGAACCGACAAAGCCGCACACCGGTTACGGCTATATTCGCAGCAGCGGCGCACTGGCATCGCATGAAGGCGCCTACGGCGTGGACGCGTTCATCGAGAAACCGGATGGCGCCACGGCGGAGCGGTTTCTCGCGGACGGAGGCTACTACTGGAACAGCGGCATGTTCATGCTCAAGGCGTCCGTGTACCTCGAGGAACTGGCGCGTTTCGAGCCCGCTGTTCTCAAGCAGGTCGAACTGGCGCTCGCGCAGGCGAAGCGCGACGACGATTTCGTGCGACTCGATTCCGCCGCGTTCCAGGAAAGCCCGAACATCTCGATCGACTATGCGGTGATGGAGAAGACCGATCGCGCAGTGATGGTTGCCACGACCGGCCTCAACTGGAGCGACATCGGTTCGTGGGCGGCGCTAGCGGAGATTTCCGCCTCGGACGAGGACGGCAACACCGTGCTGGGCGACGTGCTGACGGACGAAGTGACCGACAGCTACATTCGCGCGGATCACCGGATGGTCGCGGCGATCGGCGTCAAGGATCTCGTCATCGTCGAAACCGCGGACGCGGTGCTCGTCACGCATCGCGACGAGTCGGAACGCGTGAAGAAGATCGTCGAGCGGCTCAGCGCGATGGGCCGGCATGAATCGGTCACGCACCGGAAAGTCGTTCGGCCCTGGGGCTCCTATGAAAGCATCGACCAGGGCGAGCGCTTCCAGGTCAAGCGCATCATCGTGAATCCGGGCTCGTCGCTGAGTCTGCAAATGCATCATCACCGCGCTGAACACTGGATCGTCGTGCGTGGTACGGCACGCGTTTTCAATGGCGATCAGGTGACGCTGCTGAGTGAAAACCAGTCGACCTACATTCCGCTCGGCGTGACGCATCGCCTGGAAAACCCAGGGAAGATTCCGCTCGAACTGATCGAGGTCCAATCCGGGTCCTATCTCGGCGAAGACGACATCGTCCGCTTCGAGGATCACTACGGGCGAGTTGTTGCGTCGTCGTAGACGCCACGTGAATCGCTGAGGCTTTCGATAACCTCCGGCAGGCTCGTCATGGACGCGTGCCGGTAACCGAAAGCCCGGTGGCGAAGGCGGAAAGGCGGTGTCCGGGCATGCATGCTGCCCATGAACGGAGCCGCTGTCCGCCGGTCTGGAAATGAACGTAGCCAAGGTTGGGACGAGGGTCTTCCCCGGCTGCCAACGTAAAGCAAACATGACTATTGAAACTGCACTGAGAAAAACCCTGCTTGTCATCCCGTCGATCAACGGCGCCAAGCTTCTGGAGCGGATGCTGCCTACGCTTCGGATTCCTGGCGAACTGGTCGTGGTGCTGGATCAGGGGAGTGCGGACAATACTGAAGAAGTATGTCGCAGGGCAGGTGTCGGCCTGCGACAGCTTGGGCGAGCGCACACTTATACCGAGGCGTGCAACATCGGCGCGGAAATGGCCAGGGAGCGCGGGTGTGATTTTGTCTTTGTCGCCAACAACGACATCACGTTTACGACCGACGTGATGCGCGAGCTCCTCGCGGAGCTTTTGACGGATCCCGACCTCGGCATCGTGGCGCCGGCGCAGATCCTCATCGACAAGACCGCCACGCAGAGAAAGCTGGCTTACCGGGCCTACTGGGATCTCGAGAGGCTGACTTTCACTCACGATTTCGTCCTGCCTCCAGGCGATACGAAACGTCTCGAAGCCGATTTTTGCGAGCTGACCCTTGCGGGCGTGCGCATGTCGGTCATCGACAAGATCGGTTTTCTCGACAACGAGTATGGGTTCTATCACGAGGATGCGGACTTTGGCTTTCGCGTGCGGGAAGCCGGATACACCTGCGCGTATCTGACCTACTCGCAGATCGAGCACTGGACGAGTTCGACCGTTGCGGAGAAGCCGAGCGAATTCAAGCTCAACTATCTCGCGAAGAACAAGCAGCTGTTCGCGCAGAAGTTTCTTGGACACTATGTTTCCCACCGGAATCATCACTCGAAAGAGACGAATTCCTGGAACATCGTCAACAAGAATCTTCATCCGTATTTGAGGCGCTATGGCCTCGTTCATCCGGCCGCGCCGGAGCTTGTCTTTTCACATCCGGGCGCAAAGCCTTTCGACTGTCTTTATACGGTTTGGGAAACCACGCGTTTACCCGAGCCGTGGCTGGCATTCAAAGAGGACTACAAAATGGTGCTGACCTCTTCCCGTTGGGGAGTGGAGGTACTGAAGCGTGCCGGTTTCGATCGCGTTCATTACGCCCCTCTCGGCATCGAAAGCGATGTCTTTCAGCCGTGGGGGCCGTCGATGCGCTTTGCGGACGGGAAAACCTTCCTGTGGTTTGCCAGCAATCAGTATCGAAAGGGGCTCGACGTCATGGTCAAGGCATGGCGCTCCTTTCATCGAATGCGGCCTGACGCCAGGCTGATCCTGATGGGCACGGGTATATTGAAAGCCATGCCGAGCCCCGACAGCTCGCGCATCTGGAGGAATTTTCGGATTGCCGAGTATCTTTCGGAAGGGATCGCCGTTTACGAAAGCGTCGCAGGCATGGACGAGGAGTTTTTGGCAAGCCTCTATCGCAGCGTGGATTTCACGGTTTGTTCGTCCCGCTCGGAAGGGTTCGGGTTCGGTGTTGCCGAATCCATGGCGTGCGGTACGCCAGCCATTTTCGGGAATTTCAGCGGAATGGCCGACTTTGCGATTCCCGATGCGTTGTTGCTGAATGGCACCGAGATCCCGG
This sequence comes from Burkholderia sp. BKH01, assembly GCF_025685725.1. NCBI lineage: Bacteria > Pseudomonadati > Pseudomonadota > Betaproteobacteria > Burkholderiales > Burkholderiaceae > Burkholderia > Burkholderia sp. BKH01. The sequence continues at coordinate 153,278 of NZ_JAOTQT010000006.1, forward strand.
CTGACTACTCTGACAAGGGTTTCGGCACGATCGGGACCTGGTGGGAGCCTTCCGTTGAACATCTGGCAACGTTGCTGCTGGAAGCAAACGACATGGATGCGGCGCGATACCGGCTTCTTTCGGAGGCGGGTGTTCGAGCCATTCGCGCGAAGTTTTCGTGGCGCGAATGCAGTCTGTCGATCCGTAGAGCGCTGATTGAGGAAAACGAAGGAAAATTGGCGGCGTCGACAGCGCGATCGAAGACGTCGGCGAATGCGCGTGGCGTGGGCGGAATGAAACGGACGCCGTCGCCTGGCGGGGCAGGCTGGCAGCCGGCCGGTGCGGGCGTGTCCATGAGATGGAAAGGCGTTGTCGTGCGAGGGCTCCGACGTGGCGGCTTTCTGGCGACCTTCTTTGCGGATCGTCTGGAGCAACAGGGTTGGAAGCAAGCGCTCGCCGCATCTTCGAAGCAACTGGTCGCTCCGTTTTTCCGGACACGGGGGAAGTGGCTCAGGCAGCGCATCACGGGCGAAGGGCAGGCATCGGATCAGCAGGCGCCGGTTCTCCCCATCCGTTTCACGAGCGAACCGCTGGAACTGCGGGATGGCGTCCTGTTTATCGGATACGCCGAAGGCGCATTGGGATTGGGGCAGGCATTCCGTGCAAACCTGACGGCGGCCGAAGCGGTTGATTTGCCGTTTGCCGTCTACCCGTTCCGAGTGGGGATCGAAAGCCGCTTGATCGGGGAATACATGCCCCATCGGTACGACAAGAAGCATCCGTATGACGTCAACGTGATCGAGGTCGCCTGCGACCAGGTCCCCGCCGTGTTTCGGGAGCTGGACCCACGACTGTTGGCGCAGTCCTACAACATCCTTTGCCCTTATTGGGAGCTTTCGAAGGCTCCGGAGGCCTGGCGTGGAAATCTTGCCCACATTCACGAAATATGGGCACCCAACACGTTCATCGCCGACGCGTTCGCGCACATCTTCGACGGACCGATCACCGTCATGCCGCCCGCGATGGACGATACCGGCGGGGACCATCCGGGACGGGCGCACTTCGGCATGGACGAGAAGCGTTTCTATTTCATGTTCAGCTTCGATTACTATTCGTCGCCATTCCGGAAGAATCCGCTCGGTGTCCTGCATGCATTCCGGGAAGCCTTCCCGCTCGGCGATGAGAATGTCGGGCTGGTGATCAAGTCGACCGGGGCTCCCGATCACTTCCCCGATATCAAGGCTGTCGTTAGCGATGCAATGCGACAGGATCCCCGGATCCTTATGTTCGACTCAAACATGGAGCGCAACGAAATGCTTGGCCTGATCCGTTCGTCGGACGCTTACGTGTCGTTGCACCGTGCCGAGGGTTTCGGTCTTGGCATGGCGGAAGCGATGACGTTCGAGCGTATCGTCATTGGTACCGATTATTCCGGTTGTACCGATTTCCTGACTGCCGAGACAGGCTATCCGATTCCGTACCAGTTGCGGCCGTTGGCGCCAAACGAATATCCGTGGTCTGAAGGGCAGTACTGGGCCGAACCCGATCAGGATACTGCGGTTGACGTGATGCGGCAGGTCGCTGCAGATCCGTCGGAAGGGCGCCGGCGTGGCAGGATTGCGCGCGACCGCATCTTGCGCAGCTACGGTTCCGTTCCTGTAGGCGAGGCGATGCGTGACCGGCTTGAAGTGCTTTGGGCGAAACGTCGAGCCGAACGGTCGTCACGAGATTGAGAACCGGTCGGTTCAACATCTCGTCGCGTGAACGCATGACGTTCATTTAATTGATTTTGCGAAGTTCCTGTCGAGATCGCTTGAAGGGGTAAATTGATACCCTGCCAACATCTCAAACGCAATTCGGAGCACCTTATGACTGTGGACCAACTGAAGCAAACCGTGAAACGCTTTGCGCGACCTTTACTGGGTCCGTTGCTGTTTCGCTTGAATCGGCCGTTGATCTTGATCGAGCCTCGGCTCCAGCATATCGAGAACGAACTTCGATCGTCGCTTGCGACCACGGATCGCCTGAAGCAGGAGTGCGGCCGAAGCCAGCGGACGATCGACGACCTGACCAAGGTCTGGTTGCGGGTGCGCAATGACATGAGCGGAATCGACAATCGGCTCACGCATCTGTCGGACATCGAAGCGCGGCTCGACCCGGTTATCGCGACGGCGGTCGAAAAGCGCTTTGAATCAGTGGCGAACAGCTCTGCGAAGTCGATCGACGGTCTTCGACAAGACATGGCGCAGCGCAGTGCCCAAGTCGACGAGACCTTGCGCTACTTGCTCGATCGCGTCGAATTCGTGCGTCGCGAAATGATGTACGAACTGAGTTACGGCGCCGGACGCAACGCCAGCCCGGGCGCCGTGTCGAGTGATGTCGTCGCGAAGGTGTTGGCGCCGGGCAAAGTGGAACAGGCCAGGGCCGCGGGTAGCTTCAAGGTCAATCTGGGGTGTGGTCACATCGCGATGCCGGAGTACATCAATGTCGACGCCCGTGAGGTTCCGGGCGTGGACGTGGTGGCCGATGTCGGCGGCCTGCCTTTCGACAAGGGGAGTGTCGACGAAGTGTTTTCATCGCATCTCGTCGAGCATTTTCCGCAAGAGGAATTGCGTCGGCGATTGTTGCCGCACTGGCGGTCCATGCTGAAACCCGGTGGACGCTTGCGCGCGATCGTGCCCGATGGCGACGCGATGCTCAAGGGGGTCGCGGCAGGAAGCTACTCGTTCGATGACTTCCGCGAGGTATTGTTCGGAAGTCAGGATTACAACGGCGATTTCCATTTCAACCTGTTGACACCCGAAAGTCTCACGAAATTGCTCGAAGAATCCGGATTCGGGCAGGTCGAAGTGCCTGTTCGTGGTCGCCGCAACGGCCAGTGCTTCGAATTCGAGCTGTCCGCGATCCGCTTGGGATCGATGGACGAACATCAATGAGTGCCAACGGGAAGCCGGCGTGCTGAATCGCAACCGGCATGCGTACCCGTCATTAGAAGATCCAATCGTGCTTTCAGATATCAAGAAGCGCCGCAGGCGAATCCTTATCGTCAGCAATCTATTTCCGCCCCACGTGTTGGGCGGCGCGGAGGTCGTGGCTCGGCGACAGGCGCTCGGCCTTGCGGCGAGCGGTTGCGACGTGGTCGTATTTGCGGGAAGAATTGCGGAAAACGCAGATGCCCGGGGACGTCTCGATCGGGAGGACGACGACGGGATGGTGGTGTGGCGCACCAGCGTGACATCGTTCGAAGCCAACGACAATTTCAGGAACGACCGCGTTGCTGAGCACTTCAGGGCCATATTGAATTCGGAGCAGCCAGACCTGGTCCACTTTCACAATATGGCCGGTCTCGGGATGCATCTCATTCCATTGGCGCGTCGTCGAGGCATTCCGGTGGTGGTCACGCTCCACGACCTGTGGGGGGTTTGCTACCGCGGCACGAAGCTTCGCGACGACGGTTCGATCTGCGGCAACACGGAAGAGTGCGGAACCCATTGCAGCGCATCGATTCGCCCGCATGATCTGGCGCACCCGGTGCCGATGCGTTTGCGGCGTGACTATGTCAACTGGTGTCTCGGGCACGCTTCGGCGCTCGTGTCACCGAGCGTTTCCCTCGCCGACGCATACGTGCGAGCGGGCGCGGCCCAGCGCGAGCGAACCTTCGTGATTTCGAACGGCATCGATCTCCGCCCGTTTCGGGAAATGAAGCGCGTGCCTTCTGCGGCGACCCGCTTTCTGTGCGTCGCCTACATGGGGGAGCACAAGGGGATTCCCGATCTCATCGAAGCGGCGAAACGTCTGGCTGGTGACGTGTCGTTGAAAGGGCGCTGGTCGCTCACCATCGCGGGTGACGGCCACTTGCTCGAAGACATCAGGCGTCAGATTGCCGAATTGGGGCTCAGCGAGACCGTCCAGTGCCTGGGGCGCGTGCCGCGCGACCGGATCATTGAATTGATGGGCGCCAGTGACGTGATCGTGTTGCCTTCGCGGTGGCCCGAGAACGAGCCTGTATCGCTTCTTGAGGCGATGGCGGCAGGGATGGCGCAACTGGCGACGGACGTGGGTGGCATCGGCGCGTTGATCGAGCCGGGAAAGACGGGGATGCTCGTGCCGCCATCGGCTCCGGACCGGCTTGCCGAAGCCATGCAGGCATACATCGACGCCCCCGAGCGCGCGCGCGAAGAGGGCCAAAGGAACGTGGCTCGTCGCGAAGGATATGCGGAAGAAGCCGCAGTCGCACGCTTGCTTGACGTCTATGAGGACGTGCTGGCGAATCCGCGCTCATTGCCCGACGAACCGGTGGTGCTGTGCGCGGGTGGCGCGCCGGGCAGTGAAACCGTCGATGCGGTGCAGTCGCTCCATCAGACGGAAGACGAGGTTGGCGCAGGGCGACGCGTGCGCTTGCTGTGGCACGACTGGTTGCCGGCGGACGCGTGGGCCGACGCTGCCGCCTTCTGGAACTGGAGCGAGGACATCGAGTTTGCGGCGGCATTGCAGGCCATCCGCTGGGGATTGCCGATCATTGTCTCCGCCGAATGCAAACCCCTGGCGATGGTAGGACACAAGTTCGGTGGCGTTCGTGCCGTCGCGTCCGTTGCCGACGTCCGGGGCCTGCTGGCAAGCGTCGCGGTCGATCCTGCGGCATTGCCTCGTGCGTGGAATTCGCGAGGCGCCGCCGACATGCTTGCGGCAATCGCGCCGCAAGCGTCCTTCCATATCCCTTGCCCGGACATTTGGCCATGAATTTGACGAAAGTAGATCAGGTACGGAGGCGCCACTTCGTTATCTGCAACGAGCGCCTGTTGCCGCGCTTCGGGGTGGATCGTCTCCTGTTGGTGCTGGGCCAAAGCCTGGTGCGGCAAGGACATCTTGTTACGTTCGTGTGCCTGCGCTGTGACGAGGCCGCGGTTCGACAGGTTTCGCCCGCGTTGCAGGTATGGGACGACGTCGGGCGTCTGTCGATCGTGTCCGCGGAGGAGAGCGCGGCCGAGCATTTGCGTGAACGCTGGAATCAGATGTTTGCCGAGCAGGGTCCCGATGTTGTCATTGTTGGCGGCTGGCCCTTTTTCTCGGCTGCGTCGGTTTGTGCCGAGCGCGGCGCCAAGTCCGTCTTCATCGACGCCGGCGCGGTTCCTCAGGACGGCATGCCGGAGGGCGCGCTGCCGACGCAGCGCGAACTGCGGCGCATCCGGGCGCGCGAACTCCCCCGATTCAGCGCGGTCCTGCCGATCAGCGCGTTCATTCGCGAAACCCAGACCCTGCCGGACAGGGGCAGCGCGGAGGGCGTGGAGACGATCCTGCTTGGCGCCGATCACCTTCAGAGCTCCCTGTTCGGCGCGCCTGACGGCGGTCATGTCGATGACGCGGCATTGAGTCGCGTACGGACGCTCGTCGCGACCGGTTTCAAGCCGGTGATGCTGCTTGGGCGTTTCGAGGCGCTGGGCTACAAGAATGGCCCGGTCGGTCTGCAGGTATTCGAACGTATCCACGAGAGCGTTCCTGAAGCGAGGCTGCTGGTGCTGGCGCGCGAGGGAGAATTCGCGGTGCCCGAGAAAATCGCCGATGCGGTTGTATTTCTCGGTTTCGTCGGTGATGCCGCACTCAACGAGATCATGCGCCAGTGCGAATTGGGCATGACCGTGTCGCTCTGGGAAGGCTTTAATTTGCCATTGGCGGAAATGCAGTGGTTGAGTCGCCCGGTACTTGCATTCAGCCTGGGCGCCCACCCGGAGGTCATTGCGGATCCGTGGCAACTCTGTGGTCAACCGGACGACATGGTTTACAAGGCCGTGCGCATTTTGACGCAGGGCGTGCCGTCTCATCTGACCGAGGCGCGGTTCGAGCGGTTTCGTGCGTCCTTTGGTTGGAAAGCGACGCTTGACCAATACTTGTCGGCACTGGCGCGCATTGCGGATCAGCCGGCGGGCGAAACGCGTCCTGCGGAATCCGCCGCGGCGGCAACGCCGAGACTGGTGCTGGTGGATTGCAGCAATTCTTCGATCGATCCTGCCAACCCTGGCGTGATTCGCGTCACACGGCGTTTGTGCCGAGCGCTTCAGGGTTCAGTCGGGGTGATGCCGGTATTCGTGCGCTGGGATCCGGGCATCGAAGGCTATCGACTGCTCACCGATGGCGAGGGGGAAACGTTGGCGGCCTACGACGGCCCGGCGCACGTCTCGTTGCGAGACGTGTTCGGAACTGTCGAAAATTACCTGAAGGTGTTCGGTAACGGTGAAGGCAAGGCGGCGCCCGTATTCTTTTTCCCCGAGGTCGCGCTGGACGGTACGGTCCACAAGCGGGTTTTATGGGCGCGCGCGCGAAATTTCGTTGTCAGTGGCATTTTGTACGATGTCATCCCGATTTCGCATCCCCCGTTTTGTGCGCGAGAGGTCGTCGAGAAGTTTCCCGGCTACCTGGAGGCACTGGCTTCGTTCGATGCCATCTGGTCGATTTCGCGCGAGAGTCTCAAGGAATTCCAGGGTTATGCCGCGCGGGTCGGACTTCCATGCCCGTCGGGAGACGCCGTTTATCTGCCGGGCCAGTTCGGCGCCAGGCCGCGTGTGCAGGCATTCGCCGACGAGCCCGGTGACGGGGTGCTGACGATCCTCTGTGTCTGCAGCATCGAACCTCGCAAGAACCACCGTACATTGGTGGAGGCCTATCGGTTGCTGCGAGCGCGTCGCCCGGATCTGCCGTTGCAACTCGTTCTGGTCGGTCATCGTTTCGCCGAAGCGGACGACCTGATTGCATGGCTCCAGCATATGATGGAAGAAGATCCAAGTATCAAATGGACCGGCTTGCTGACTGATGAGGCGCTCGCCGATGAGTTTCGTCGCGCCGCCTTTACCGTCTATCCGTCGATTGTGGAGGGCTACGGGTTGCCGATCATGGAGAGCCTTTGGATGGGCACACCCAGTCTGTGCCATTCCGAGGGGGTCATGGCCGAACTCGCGGAAGGGGGCGGTTGCATGACCGTGAACATGCTTGACGAACATGCGCTCGCAACGGCGATGGAGCAGCTGGCCGCGCAGCCGGAGTTGCGTCGCCGCCTGACGCGAGCTGCGCTCGATCGCAAGATCTTCGGTTGGGCCGATTACGGCTCGGCAATCGAGGCGCGAATCGCGGAGTGCGTCGGCTAAGGAGTTGATCTGGCTTGATGGTCGGGGCTGGGGCAAGCGGCGCTCGTCGTCGCTCTGCGCAGCGTCGACCACGGGCTGGGTGTCCCTGCCTTGTTTTCACGTACAGCAACTCATGCGCGATCAACCTGGCCTCTTGGTCGACGGGGTAAGGTGGTCGATCGAGGTATGCAGGCGTTGCCGATTGTAATCACCCTCAACCCAATGACGATATCCAGGCGGGCTTGAGGGCACGTTTCCTGGAATCGCGAACGGCGGCGTGGGGAAGAGAGCAGCGCTGGATCGGCATGCTCGTCTCCGTCGCACGCATAGCGATCTGGAACGCGCTTCTGCAGAATTATCGCAGCGTGCTCTGCTGGAGAGTCGATTCAGCGCGTTCCGTATCCGGAGTCATTGCATGTTGTTTGTCGTCTTGATGCTGTTTCCAAACAAGACGCCACAAATCTTCTCCGATGTGAATTTCCCGAGCTTTATGCTCGGTGTCTCGACGTATCGGTGCATTAGTGCGGCAATCGGGATCGTGAGCACGGGGGTCAGGATTCCAATGACAATGCCGGAGGCGAGATAGTGCTCTCGGAAGCCGTTTCCGGTGAGTCGGTCAGCCCAATGCTCGAGCAGTTCGAGGCCCAGCGGATGCAGCAGGTAGAGACTGAATGAAATATCTCCGAGGAACTGAGATACCGGCAGATTGAAGAAGCGCTTTGGCCAGGTATCCTTGTCTTCGGATATCAGGGCGATAAGCAGGAACGCAGTAATTCCCTGGAAGATGACGACATTGGGCGAATCGTATTGAGTAAACAAGACACCGTAGATCATCAGCAGCATGACGATCGAAGCGTTCACACCCGGTACGTCCTTGGCCAGTTGCTTTCCGAAATTGGTGCAAGTGAGGAAGCCCAGTGCAAAAAGAAACGCATACGTCGAAAAATATGGCAGAAAGCCGAGAATCGGGCTGTCTTTGAATAGCAGGAGCAGGGCAAGCAGGATGACGAGCGCCTGAGCTCCATGTTTTCTGTAAGACCATGCGGCGATCAAGATCAGCGGGGCAGCCAATAGTTCGACAATCAATGTCCAGGCCACGCCGTACATCGTGATCTTGGTCAAAGTCGCGTTGACCAGGACGAGGTGCAGGTCCGGCCCCATCCCCCAACCCGCGAATCTATCCATGACGAAGAACATGAGCACATAGGCGGCGAGTGCTACCCAGAGCGGGGGATAGATGCGGAGAATTCGCTTGATCATAAAATCGATTGAACTCTCGGGGATGCTTTTCCGAGACCGCATCAGCGACTCGAGCAATACTTTACCGCTCAACACAAAAAAGATGACGACGGCGAGGCTTCCGTTGAAAGTCGATACGAGCAACTTGGTGGCAACGGCATGGGCGGAAGTTTGCGCCTGCATGGGCAGCATCAGTGCTTCGTGAGCGGCTTTCGACGGAATATTGATGCCGTGATAAATCGCCACCGATAACGCGGCCCAACCTCTGAGGCCATCAAGTTGTGTGTTTCTCATTTCGATCCTGCGGATGCCTGAAGTTTTCCCGGGGCGGTGCGTGTGTCGTCGCGCCCGCGATCACCAGGCAGTTCAAGAGACGGGCGCCAACGTCGCGCTCCGGCCGGCCGACGTCGGCCTTGGCGGGGAAGCGCCGAAGGCTGGATGGCGCGGGATCACGACGTGGCATGCCGGGACGGAGCCACGGGATGCGGCTCACCCCCTTGTCGACGCCGCAGCCCTTACCGGATTATCCCGGTGAATTCTCGAGCATCCATGCCAGCGTCGTCTTCAACGGAATGGGTTGGACGCGTCCGATCGCTCGCTCGAGCTCCGCGCAATTTCCGATCAGCTTGATAACCTCGTTTTCTCGCACGAACTGCGGGTTGACGCATATCTCCGGAGCCTGTCCGGTCAACTCCTGCATGATGGACAGAACATCGTGAAGTGAATGTCCGACACCGGAGCAAACGTTGAAAGTGCGTCCGGCAAAATCGCCTTCAATCAGCCGGCGGTACGCGGACACCACCGAGCGAACATCCGAGAAATCGCGAATGACGTGTAGATTGCCCAACTCGATTCGGGGTGCCTTGTCGCGGAAATGGCGAACGATCTTCGGCAGCACGAATTTGTCGTCCTGCCCGGCGCCCGTGTAATTGAACGGTCTTGCGACGACGATCGGAAGCTTTCCCGCCCACATCCGCGCAACCAGTTCCATCGCGTACTTGCTGATCGCGTAATCGTTTACCGGCGCTGGCGGGACGTTTTCATCGAGTATTTCCCGATCGCTGTTGCCATAGACGTTGGCACTGCTCGCGAGCAATACCGACCGGGGGCGGCACCCGGCATGCTCGAGCGCATCAAGCAGGTTGCGGGTGCCGACGACGTTGGTCTGGTAGATCCCCCCGACGTCGCCATGCTGCACGAATGCGATCGCCGCAAGATGCACGACCGCGTCGGGTTTTTCGGCGGACAGCGTCTGGGCAAGGCCTTCGCGGTCGAGCAGATCACATACGTGCGCTCGCCATGGCATATCCACTTTCTTCGACCGAACGACACCACACACGTCGTGGCCGAATTGAGTCAACTCTTCCGCCAGGTAGCGGCCGGTAAATCCATCCAGCCCTGTTACGAAGACTTTTGCCATGCTTGCTTAAAAGGAGAACCCGGCTTCGTTCCGGCGAATATCCGCCTCGACCATCATCTGGCAAAGCTGCTCAAGCGTCGTTTTCGGCTCCCAGCCGAGTTCCTCGCGCGCCTTGGCCGGATCGCCGATCAGCAAATCGACTTCGGCCGGCCGGTAGAACTTCGGGCTGATCCTGACGATCGTCTTGCCTGACCGCGCGTCGACACCGGTTTCCTGTTCGCCGCTACCTTGCCAGGCAAGCTCGAAGCCCGCCGCTTGGGCAGCCATGGACACGAAGTCGCGAACGGTCTCGGTGCGATTCGTGGCGAGCACGTACGTATCGGGGCGTTCGGCCTGGAGCATGCGCCACATGCCTTCGACGTACTCCTTCGCATACCCCCAATCGCGCTTGGCGTCGAGGTTGCCGAGTTCCAGCACGTCGAGTTTGCCGAGGCGAATCTTGGCAAGGCTGTCCGTGATCTTGCGCGTGACGAATTCCCGCCCGCGCAGAGGCGATTCGTGATTGAACAGGATGCCGCTGGCGCCGAAGATGTTGTAGCTTTCGCGGTAATTGACCGTCATCCAGTGTGCATAAAGCTTGGCGACACCGTACGGGCTGCGGGGATAGAACGGGGTGGTTTCCGTCTGCGGGACGGCTTGGACCTTGCCGAACATCTCGGACGTGCTGGCCTGGTAGAAGCGAATCGCAGGATTGACGATGCGAATTGCTTCGAGCAGGTTCAGCGCACCAAGGCCGGTGATCTGTGCGGTGGTCGTGGGTTGGTCGAACGAGACGCCGACGAAACTTTGCGCCGCGAGGTTATAGACTTCCGTTGCTTGCGTGGTCTGAAGCAGGCGGATGCTGGATCCGAGATCGGTCAAATCGTATTCGACGAGGTGAAGCTGGGGATGGCCGGCAACGCCGATCTCTTCGATCCGCCAAGTGTTCACCGAACTCGTACGGCGATAAGTGCCATACACGGTATAGCCTTTCTCAAGGAGAAGCTGTGCGAGGTAAGCCCCATCCTGGCCTGTAATGCCGGTGATAATTGCAACAGTCATTTGATATTCGGTTGGTTCGTGTATTAAGGTTTCGGTACACCGCTACATACCGGAGCGCGTACCTGCTTCGGGAACGCGTCGAGTCGACAGCAGCGACCGGCGCTCGCCTGCGTCAGGACAGCGAATGTCCAGCCGGCAGCATCGGACGAATTCTATCACCCAAGAAGCGCTGTTCCGCAGCGATGGGCCGGCGAAGGTTACAATTGGCGCGCGCGCCCGCGTGATCCGGAGCCGGAACCCGGGTCACATCGGTCTGCAACGAATCCCTGATATCTCTAACGTTGGCCAATCCAACGCCAGCGCGCAATCGAAGCCTGCATGAACCATACAAGCGCGTCGCCTCCTTCCAATTGCGGACTGTCGGTTTCCCTCGTCGTCTATAAACCCGATATCGCCTTGCTCGAGCAGACGCTCGCGAGCCTGGGGGCCGCGTGCGAACGCATGCGTGCCGTCTCGGCAGGGCGCCCGGTCGAATTGTTCCTGGTCGACAATGGCGGCCTTGGCGACGTGCGCGTGATGACCGATCGGCTGCGTGAGCATGGCATCGATTGCCGGTTGCTGACGGGGCACGGCAACATAGGTTACGGTCGCGGGCACAATCTCGCCATCAGGCAAACTACCGGGCGCTTCCATCTGATACTGAACCCGGACATCGATCTGGACCTGCAAGCGCTCGCTATCGGCTGCGAATTCTTCGACACGTCCCCCGATACCGGTTTGGTGGCGCCGTGGATCGGCCACGACACGGGCGATCAGCAATATCTCTGTCGCCGCTATCCAGCGTTGCTCGACCTGCTCGTCCGCGGTTTCCTGCCCGCACGCATGCGCCGATGGTTTGCCGGTCGTCTTGCAAACTACGAAATGCGCGACGTCATCAACGACCGCGATATCGTCTGGGATCCACCCATCGTCAGCGGCTGCTTCATGCTGTTCCGCACCGACGTCCTGAAGAAACTCGGCGGTTTCGACCCGCGCTACTTCCTGTACTTCGAAGACTACGACCTCAGCCTGCGCACCCATGACGTCGCCCGCGTCGCCTACGTCCCGTCGGTCCGCGTGATCCATCACGGCGGCGGTGCTTCCCGCAAGGGTTTCGCGCACATCCGCATGTTCGCCGCATCGGCCTTCAAGTTCTACAACCGCTTCGGCTGGAGGCTGTGGTGAGTCATCTCGTCGTCACCGGCGCGAACGGCTTCGTCGGCCGTGCCGTCTGCCGTCGCGCGCTGGATGCCGGGCACACCGTCACCGCACTGGTGCGACGTCCGGGCGGCTGCGTCGACGGCGTGCGCGAATGGGTGCACGGCGGCGCCGATTTCGATGGCCTCGACGAAGGATGGCCTGCCGACCTGGCTGCCGATTGCGTCATTCATCTGGCCGCCCGCGTGCACGTGATGCGCGACGAGTCGCCCGATCCCGACGCGGCGTTCGACGCGACCAACGTCACGGGCACGCTGCGTCTCGCCGAGGCGGCGCGCAACCACGGTGTACGCCGCATCGTGTTCGCGAGCAGCATCAAGGCGGTCGGCGAGGGCGACGGCGGTGTGCCGCTGTCGGAAGCTTTCGAACCCGATCCGCAGGATGCCTACGGCCGCTCGAAGCTGCGTGCGGAGCAGCAACTCGCGCGATTCGGCGCATCGGCCGGGCTCGATGTCGTTGTCGTTCGTCCGCCGCTCGTCTACGGCCCGGCTGTGCGCGCGAATTTCCTGCGGATGATGGACGCGGTTGCGCGCGGTATGCCGCTGCCGCTCGGTTCCGTCCCCGCGCGGCGCAGCATCGTCTACGTCGAAAACCTCGCCGATGCGCTGCTGCGTTGTGCATTCGACCCGCGCGCGGCCGGCGAATGCTTTCACGTCGCCGACGACGACGCGCCGTCGGTCACGGGCCTGCTGCGTCTCGTCGGCGACGCGCTCGGTAGGCCGGCGCGGCTGATCGCGGTACCACCGGCCTTCTTGCGTGCGCTCGGGAAGCTGACCGGCCGCCGCGCGGCGATCGATCGCCTGACGGGCAGCCTTCAACTCGATACCGGCCGGATCAAGCGCGTGCTCGACTGGCATCCGCCCTATACGACCCGCCAGGGCCTCGAAGCGACCGCCGCATGGTATCGTTCGCGCGATACACAACAATAGTCGACATGCATTTCCCGATTTCCACATGGCCTGCTGCGGTCGTGGTGGCGCTGGTCGCCGCCATCGCATCGACGGCCATCCTGCGCATGCTGCTCGCGACCGGCCTCGCCTGGCGCCTCGCCACCGACATTCCGAACGACCGTTCGCTCCATTCGCTGCCGACGCCGCGCGTCGGCGGATGGGGCATCGTGCCGGTATGTGTCGTTGCGCTGTTGGCGCTGGCGCCGCGACTGTGGCTGATCGCCATCGCCGCCGCGGGGCTGGCCGCAATGTCGCAGATCGACGACCGGCGCGGGCTGCCGGCCCGCGTGCGGTTCTCGGCACACCTCGCGGCAGTCGTCGCACTGATCGTCGTCTTTCCGGCCGACGCGCCCTGGTGGCTGCTCGCCGGCGTGGGCTTCGCGATGGTCTGGCTGACGAACCTGTACAACTTCATGGACGGTGCCGACGGCCTCGCGGGCGGCATGGCGCTGTTCGGTTTCGGCGGGTACGCGGTCGCGGCGCTGAATGGCGCGCAGGCGTCGCCCGATCTCGTCGTGGCGGGCGCGGCGGTCGCCGGCGCGGCGCTGGGCTTCCTGCTGCTCAATTTCCATCCGGCCCGGCTGTTCCTGGGCGATGCGGGCTCGATTCCGCTGGGATTCCTGGCCGGCGCGCTGGGCTACTGGGGCTGGCGTACCGGCGTCTGGCCGATCTGGTTTCCCGCGATGGTGTTCGCCCCCTTTATTGCCGACGCATCTGTAACACTTTCGAGACGCTTGTTACGCGGAGAAAAGTTCTGGCAGGCGCATCGCGAGCACTATTATCAGAGGATGGTCCGATCGGGCGTAGGTCACCGTCGGACCGCTCTTTATTGGTACCTCATCATGCTCGCGGGCATAATTGTCGCCGTGTGGGCAAAGGGCCGCCCCGAACTGCAGCAATGGCTGTCGTTCTTCGCATGGTATGGCGTCCTGGCATGGTTCGGATGGTTGATCGACATGCGTTGGCGCCGGTTTCAGTCGGCCGCCGAAAACAACTCTTGAGGTTTCCCGCAGATGTTGCGATCCAAGGCATCCTGGCTGTCACTGAGTGCTTTCCTGTTCGACCTGACGGCGGTTGTCGCTGCATGGTTGTTCGCTTATCTCGTTCGTTTCAATGGCAGCGTTCCGCATGATTTCCTGAGCGGCGCACTGATGGCGCTGACGTGGGTGCTGCCTGTGTACGCGCTGATGTTCCACGGGTTCGGCCTGTATCGTGGGCTGTGGGTGTTCGCGAGCCTGCCCGACCTTATGCGCATTGCGAAGGCGGTGGTCGGCGGCGGCGTGATCGTGATGATCGGCGCGGTGATGTTCCAGCCGGCGCCGATCATTCCGCGCTCGGTACTGCTCCTGCAGCCGCTGATGCTGTTCCTGGCGATGGGCGGCGCGCGTGCGCTGTATCGCGCGACGAAGGAGTATTACCTTTACGGCGGCCTGGTCGGGAAGGGCAAGCCGGTGCTGGTGCTCGGCGCCGGTACTGCCGGTGCGAGTCTCGCGCGCGAATTGTCGCGCTCCGGCGAATGGCGCCTCGTCGGCCTGCTCGACGACGACGTCACGAAGCAGGGCCGCGAAATCTACGGCTACAAGGTGCTGGGCTCGTTCAACGACCTGAAGTACTGGACCGACGCGATGAAGGTCGAGTACGCGATCATCGCGATTCCGTCGGCCTCCGTCGAAACGCAGCGTCGCGTCGCGACGCTGTGCGTGCGGGCCGGCGTGAAGGCGATGGTGCTGCCTTCGCTGACCGCGCTGATGCCGGGGCAGGGCTTCCTGTCGCAGGTGCGGAACATCGATCTCGAGGATCTGCTCGGCCGCGACGCCGTGACGATCGACACGCCGCACGTCGAGGCGCTGCTGCGCGGCCGCGTCGTGATGGTGACGGGCGCGGGTGGCTCGATCGGCTCCGAGCTGTGCCGGCAGATCCTGCGCTTCGCACCGGCGCAGCTTGTCGCGTTCGACCTGTCCGAGTACGCGATGTACCGGCTGACCGAGGAACTGCGCGAACGCTTCCCCGACCTGCCGGTCCTGCCGATCATCGGCGACGCGAAGGATTCGCTGCTGCTCGACCAGGTGATGTCGCGCCATGCACCGCATATCGTGTTCCATGCAGCCGCCTACAAGCACGTGCCGCTGATGGAGGAGCACAACGCATGGCAGGCGCTGCGCAACAACGTGCTCGGCACGTATCGCGTGGCTCGCGCGGCGATCCGTCACGACGTGCGTCACTTCGTGCTGATTTCGACCGACAAGGCCGTCAATCCGACCAACGTGATGGGCGCGAGCAAGCGCCTCGCCGAAATGGCCTGCCAGGCGTTGCAGCAGACGAGCGGGCGCACGCAGTTCGAGACCGTGCGCTTCGGCAACGTGCTCGGCAGCGCGGGCAGCGTGATCCCGAAGTTCCAGCAGCAGATCTCGAAGGGCGGCCCGGTGACGGTCACGCACCCGGAGATCACGCGTTTCTTCATGACGATCCCGGAAGCGTCGCAGCTCGTGCTGCAGGCGTCGAGCATGGGGCATGGAGGCGAGATCTTCATTCTCGACATGGGCGAACCGGTGAAGATCGTCGATCTCGCGCGCGACCTGATCCGCCTGTACGGTTTCTCGGAAGAGCAGATCCGCATCGAGTTCACCGGGTTGCGGCCGGGCGAGAAGCTTTACGAGGAACTGCTCGCGGACGACGAGGCGACGACGCGCACGCCTCATCCGAAACTGCGGATCGCGCGCGCGCGCGAAGTGCCGGACAACCTGCTCGATGAATTGCTGCCATGGCTGATGCAGCACCGCGTGCTGAGCGACGACGAAGTGCGGCGCGACTTGCGGCGCTGGGTGCCGGAGTATCAGTCGACGGTTGCGCCTCTCTTGCAAAGCGTATCGGCATCATCCTCATCGACGGGCGTCGCGCGGAGATAGTGCAATCCCAACGCATGTCGATCATCGTGCGGACTGTCCTTTGGGAACAACGCGGTCGCGCACTGATACTGCGATCACGGCGCCAGCAACGCCCCATATCGTGCGATGGCTTGCATGGCGGTCTGCCGTTCAAGCGAGCGAATGTCTATACTTTTGAGCCGTCGCTTGGCCAGAGCGGACCAGAGACATGTATCCAGCCTGCATCGAGCGTTAAGCAGTGCCATTGTCCCGGAATCGAGTTCCTTGTCGAGACGCAATCTGAGGTTGCTTGGTACACGCTCAGTGGAATTGAGATGTTCCATGGGTAAGTCGGCGCCCAGCCACTTACTCAAACCATCTCGAAATGACGCGTTTTCAATGATGTCGCAATAAGCAAAGGTATCGAGTTGCTTGAGTGCACTTTTCAGGAGTGAGGCGTCCTGATTCGGCGTGATAAACGCGTCATTGCCGAAGCGTTGATCGGGCCAAAGCAGCATGCGTGTCACGATGTTGTCTGTTTGGCATGCAATGCGTGGATCTGTCAGAAACGCTTTGAGGGATCCGTGCGATATCTCGACACAGTCGCGCCAGCCTCCCCAGAGCGCAAGATGTTCGCCAGGTGTGGCTCGCCAGTATACCCAGTGGGATAGGAGGCGAGTCTGCGGCTCTCGAAGAAAGGTCAGTAATTGCGCATTTCGATACCTGTTTGCCAGTGTACTTCGGGAAAAGTGACCCATTGCAAGACGGGCGTCTGGCATTTTATTTGTGTCGAGATAGACGGTGCGTGCGATTTCGGGACTGAACTCGGAAAAACCATCAAATGCCCCCAGCAACGACCGGTCGAAGCCTGATACATCTGCGGGAGATTGAAGCGCTTCGGAAATACCCCGAAGGACCGACGTACCTGCGCTCTTCGGGATGTGCATGACTGCAAGCGGTTTCTCGATGTCTCGAGGAATGTTCTTGAATCTTGGGGTAATGAAATGGTTGAGCATTTTTTGACGGAATGATTTCGTCATGCACCTTCGGCACGAACGAATAAAACGATGCACGGGTTCGAGTCGTAGCGAGCGGGTGCTGGAACGGGGTTTGTTGTCGACAAATCGTGTGTCTGTCTGCTTGAGGTTTATTATATTCATCACGGCAGTCAACGGATCGCGCGATGCGGGAATCGGCAGTCGTGCAGATTTCGACAGATTACAATTCGTCGATCGACCACTAACTAGTGCCTCGACGCGTGTCTGCGTGTTTGGCCATCGACGCAAGCCCGTTGAAGCCGTCGACGATGTTGATCGCGTTGGCGAGGGCCGCAACCGCGAGCACCGTGATGAACGCCGAGATGGCGACGTAGCCGAGCAGGAAATCGAGCGGTGGCACGCTGATGCGCTTGACCGCGATACCCATCACCCCGAACGCGAGTGCGGCCGCGCCCATCGTGCACAGCAGCCGCGCACGCGGCGACACGCGCTTGGTCAGGTCCTCGACGAGGCCGGACAGGAACGCCGGCAGCCCACATGCGGCGATCCCCAGAATGCTGCCGGCGATCGTCGGATAGCGCCGCGACAGGATCGACGCGGCAATGACGACCCCGGCGAGGATCCCGATGCCCCCAACGCGCGGCACGGGCCGCACGTGGAATTTCTGCACGCCGGCCAGATCGCTGTCGACCGAGAATTTCTCGTGAAGGTGCGCGTAGCGCACGATGAACAGCGTGACGAGCAGGGAGACGATGAAGCCGGACGCGAAGCTGAGCATGGGATCGCTCGAAAAATGGACAGCGGATTATACAAAACCGCGCGGGTTGCCCTCCTGCCATCGCCAGTGGTCGGCACACATTTCCCCGATGCCGAGCGTCGCGCCGCCAGCCGATGATGTCGGCTGCGGCCTGCGGGTTCGCGTAGCACTCGGCGATGTCGCACCGGGTAGCGTGCTCGGTCTTCCACGGAGATCTGGTGGCTTGCTCCGAACCTTAGGCCTTCTATGTTGAGAATTCGCGGGGCCACGAAGGCACTTTTTACCCGATGAGCCGGACACGGCGAGCGGCGCTTTGCCGGTGCGTCGCATTCGCGCGACGACATTATTCGAATTAAGACATAGCTTAATCCATTCGCCTCTGCGCATATCGACCAAGCGTATTTGACTGTTGGTTGATTCCCGCATATTTTTAATAATAGGAATAAGGCTCGATTGGGCGGGCGCGGTGGTCTCGGCAATATTCGCGTTAAGTTGGCACCTCCTGTATCCGCCGCGCACACCGGTACCGGCGAGAACACCTATCAATGATCGGATGCCGAAATAAGGAAAGGAACAGTAAAAAATTTAAATAACCAATCCAGAGCAGAGACCATTCCGATGAAGACCGAGCACATTGCCAGATCGGTGATCGCGGCACTTGCGGTGTTCGCGCTTGCAAGCTGCGGGGGCGGCGACAGCCCGACGGCAGTCACCGAGCAGGCGTACAAGTTGTCGGAACTGCGGGCCGCAGGCAATGTTGTGGGTTTGGCGCCGTTGAGTGCCACGACGCCCGTGCATGTTGCGCTGGTACTCAAGCTCAACAACGAAATCGCATTGGATAGATTCCTGCAGCAAGCCAGGACTCGTGGCAGCGGCAATTTCGGAGCCGCGCTGACCTCGGCGCAGGTCGCCGCGCAGTACGCTCCCACGGCCGAGCAGGTCTCGACCGTGAAGGCCTACCTGCGAAGTAATGGTTTCACTAACATCAAGGTAGCCGGCAACAACATGATCGTCGAGGCCGATGCCTCCGCCAATGTGGTATCCGGCGTGTTCAGGACGACGCTGGTGCCGGTTGCGATGGCGGATGGCAGTCGGACGCATGTCAACCTCACCGCAGAGACGGTGCCCGATGCGATCGGCGGGGTTGTTCAATCGGTTCTAGGACTGGATACGGCGACCCGCTTGCATACGCACAGCGTCCGGCTTCCGCTCGCGGGCGGTGCGCAAAATGCAAGCGCGCCGTCGACGGCAGCAATCACGGTAGGTCATAACCCAACGGCTTTTCCCGGCATCTATTCCGTCGGCAGCGCACCAACGGCCAGCAACATCACGGTGGGAATCATTGCCGAAGGAAACCTGACACAGCCGCTTATCGACCTGACTACCTTCGAAAGCAACAACCAACTGCCCGCGGTACCCGTCTCGGTCATCAATGCCGGGATACCAAGCGCCGACACGAGCGCGAACGTGGAGTGGTCGCTCGATAGCCAGAGCATTGTCGGAATGTCCGGCGGCCTCAAACAAATCAATTTCTACGTTGCGTCATCGTTCTCGTGGATCGATATGGCTTCCGCCATCAATCTGGCGGTGGCAGACAATACCGCCCGGGTCATCAACATGTCCATCGGCGGATGCGAGAGCCGGGCGCCAACGGTATCGGTCGATGCGCTGCTCAAACTCGCCGTAGCACAAGGACAGACTTTTTCGGTCAGCTCGGGGGATTCAGGCAGCGTTGGCTACGGCTGTTCCGGCACCTCGGTGGAATACCCGGCAAGCTCTCCCTATGTCGTAGCCGTGGGCGGCACAAGCCTGTACACGAACGCGAACGGAAGCTACGCCGGCGAGACGGCCTGGGACGGTAGCGGTGGCGGCATCAGCGTCGTGGAGCCCATTCCCGCTTGGCAGTCGAACGTATCCCAACTCAATGGGCGAGCCTATCGGGGCGTCCCGGATCTTGCGTTCGATGCCGATCCCTATAGCGGTGCGCAGGTCATTGTCGGTGGACAACTGCAGACCGTCGGAGGTACGAGCCTGGCCGCGCCGCTGTTTGCGGCAACCTGGGCGCGCATGCTCTCCGGCGCTTGCGCGACGGCTCCGGGATTCGCCGCGCCCACCTTATACAGCTTTCAAGCAACGACTCCGGCCATCTTTCGCGACGTCTCCTACGGTACGAACGGCGCATACAGCGCCGGTCCGGGATGGGACTTCGTCACCGGCTGGGGCTCGCCGGATATCAGCGTCCTGCATTCCGCGATATGCGCTCCAACGTCTCCCATCTACGGCGGTGTCGTGAATGAAGGTACATCACTGAACCCGGGGCAAACACTGTACTCGCCGTCCACGAACCATGAACTCGTCATGCAATACGACGGCAACCTCGTGCTTTACAACACGACCAATGGTGCCGCTGTGTGGAGTTCCCGCACGTACGGAAACGCCGGAGCGTATGCCGTGTTCCAGGCCGATGGCAATTTCGTGGTCTACGGCACGAGCGGCAACGCGCTGTGGTCCTCGGCGACCAACAACGCGTCCTACGGCCAGTATCTCGTCGTGCAGGACGACGGCAACATGGTGATCTACCGATCGTCCGTCCCCGTATTTGCCACATCGACCGCTACCAGCGGATATACGAACTCCACGAGCGGCCCGGCCGTCTGGAAGGGCGGCATCACCCTCAGCAGCGGCCAAAGTTTTACTTCAGGCAATGGCGCGAACGTGCTGGTCATGCAGGGCGACGGGAATTTGGTGCTGCTCCGCCAGGGCGTTGCGCAGTGGAGTTCGGGTACTTACAGTCATCCGGGCGCATTTGCGACGATGCAAACGGATGGCAATCTGGTCGTCTACAGTTCGACGGGCGTCCCGCTCTGGTATTCCGGCACCAGTGGGGATTCAGGCGCGGCCACTTATGTTCAGGACGACGGTAACGTCGTGATCTATACGCAACTGCCGCGTTGGAGCACGAATACCGCAGGGACCTAGTATTTCACTCGTCGATTCGCGATCGCACCGTCACGGCCCCGTCACCAGCGGGCGGGCCGCGCTCATCGTGCACAGCAGCCGCGCACGTGGCGACACGCGCTTGGTCAGGCCCTCGACGAGGCCTGGCAGGAACGCCGGTGGCCCGCAGGCGACGATGCCCGGAATGCTACCGGCGATCGTCGGATAGCGCCCGAGCAGGATCGGTGCGGCAATGACGACCCCGACGAGGATCCCGATCCCTCCGACCCGCGGCACGGGCCGCACTTGGAATATCTGCCCGCCGGGCGCATGGCTCGATACGTCAGCGTCATTTGACTGTCGGCCGATCTCTGCATATGTTTTCCTCAAGATAGCCGTGCGATTGCCGTAAAGAACGATGTGAAAAACTGAATAAAAAATCTACGTTCGATACCAATCCGATGAAAGCGGAACATATTGCTAGGGGAATGAGCGCGGCACTCATGGTGCTCGCGCTTGCAGGCTGTGGCGGCGGCGACGACGCAAGTCCGGCGGTGGCCACGGCGCAGGCCGGCAAACTGTCGGCGCTGCGAGCCACGGGCAACGCGGTGAGCGCGGCGCCGATGAGCGCAACGGCGCCGGTCCATGTCGCGCTGGTGCTCAAACTGAATGACGAAGCCGGGTTGAACCGCTTTCTGCAGCAAGCGCGAACGCCCGGCAGCGCCAGCTTCGGGGCCATGCTGACGTCCGCGCAGATTGCCGCGCAGTACGCGCCCACCGCGGGCCAGGTCGCCACCGTGAAGGCCTATTTGGGAAGTAAGGGCTTCACGAACATCAAGGTGGCCGACAACAACATGATCGTCGAAGCCGATGCCCCGGCCGGCGTGATATCCGGCGTGTTCCAGACGTCGCTCGTCCCGGTCGCGATGGCGGACGGCACCAGCACGCATATCAATACCGCCCCGGAGACGATGCCCGATGCGATCAGCGGGGTCGTTCAAGGGGTTCTCGGGCTCGATACCGCGACTCGCCTGCATCCGAATTTCGTGCGCGCGTCCAATGCGGGCGCTGCGCCGACCGCAAATGCGTCGCCGACTACTTCCGCGGTCACGGTGGGTCACAACCCGACGGACCTTCCCGGCATCTATTCCGTCGGCAGCACCCCGACGGCGGCCAACACCACGGTCGGCATCATTGCCGAAGGAGACGTGACGCAGCCTGTCATCGACCTGGCGACGTTCGTGAGCAACAACCATCTGCCCGCCGTACCCGTTTCGGTGATCCATGCCGGACTGTCGAGCGCGAACACGAGCGCGAACGTCGAATGGTCGCTCGATAGTCAGGCCATCGTCGGGATGTCCGGCGGCGTCAAGCAGCTCAATTTCTACGTTGCGTCATCGTTTGCCTGGAGCGATATGGCGCTTGCAATCAATCGCGCCGTGATCGACAACACCGCCCGGGTCATCAACATGTCGATCGGCGGTTGCGAGAACTGGGCGCCGACGGCGGCCATCGACACGCTGTTCCAGCTCGCCGTCGCGCAAGGGCAGACTTTCGCGGTCAGTTCCGGGGATTCAGGCAGCGTGGCGTACGGCTGCACCGGCACGTCGGTGCAATACCCGGCGACGTCCCCGTATGTCGTGGCCGTTGGGGGCACCACGCTCTATACGAACGGGAACGGCAGCTACGCGGGCGAGACGGCCTGGGGCTCCAGCGGGGGCGGCATCAGTGGCATCGAGCCGATTCCATCGTGGCAGTTGAACGTTCCGGCGCTCAAGGGGCGCGCTTTTCGGGGCATGCCGGACCTTGCGTTCGATGGCGATCCGAACAGCGGCGAAGCAGTCATCGTGGGAGGACAACTCGAGATAGTGGGCGGGACGAGCCTGTCCGCGCCGCTGTTTGCCGCGACCTGGGCGCGCATGCTGTCCGGTGCCTGCGCGACGAATCTCGGTTTCGCGGCGCCCACGCTGTATAGCGCTAAAACCACGACCCCATCGAGCTTTCGCGATATCACCAACGGTTCGAATGGCGCATACAGTGCGGGTTCGGGATGGGATTTCGTGACCGGCTGGGGCTCGCCGAACGTCAGCGTGCTGTATTCCGCGATATGCGTTCCGACGGCCCCGATCTACGGCGGCGTGCTCAACGAAGGTACGATGCTCAGGCCGGGGCAAGTCGTGTATTCGGCTTCCAAAAGCCATGAGCTGGTCATGCAATACGACGGCAACCTCGTGCTTTACAACACGACCAATGGTGCCGCGGTGTGGAGTTCCCGCACGTATGGAAACGCCGGAGCGTATGCCGTGTTTCAGGCCGATGGCAATTTCGTGGTCTACGGCGCGAGCGGCAACGCGCTGTGGTACTCGGCGACCGGCGGGGCGTCCTACGGTCAGTCTCTTGCCGTGCAGGACGACGGCAACATGGTGATCTACCGATCGTCCGTGCCGGTATTTGCCACATCGACCGCTGCCAGCGGATATACGAACTCCACGAGCGGCCCGGCCGTCTGGAAGGGCGGCATCGCCCTCGGTAGCGGCCAAAGTTTTATTTCAGGCAATGGTATGAACGCGCTGGTCATGCAGGGCGACGGCAATTTGGTGCTGATTCGCCAGGGCGTTGCGCAGTGGAGTTCGGGTACCTACAATCATCCGGGCGCCTTTGCGGTGATGCAAACGGACGGCAATCTGGTCGTCTACAGTTCGACAGGGACGCCGCTCTGGTATTCCGGCACGAGTGGATATCCCGGTGGAGCCACTTACGTTCAGGACGACGGTAACGTCGTGATCTATACGCAAGTACCAAACTGGAGCACGAATACGGCGGGAGGCTAGGGGACGATTCCGGCCAGCGCCATCACGCTGGCCGTCCGCCACGCTCAATGCCCGCGCTTCTCCTTCCTCACCACCATCCACCTCGGCACCCTGAACCGCACGATGCTGAGATACAGCCACACATAGGTCAGCGCGAACAGCACGACGAACACGAACAGGTGCACCGTGTGCCGCCAGAACAGCGTCGCGGGTATCACCGCGACGAGGCACAGCAGCCACAGGTACGGCGACGTCAGCGAGTTGCGGCGCGTCAGATCATGCGCGTGCTTCGTGCCGACCGCCCAGCGCATCAGCCGCTTGTACACGAGCATGTGCAGGTGCACGCCGTCCGGAATGCCGGGCGACATCCCGCGGATGAATTTCTTCCGGTAGATCGAGAAGCAGGTCTCGAAGATCGGGTACATGAACAGCAGCACCGGATACCACGCGGACACTTCGCGATTGCGCATCACGAGCATGATCGCGAGTTCCGCGAGCATGAACCCGATGAAATACGCGCCGCCGTCACCGAGAAAGATCAGCCCGGCCGGGAAGTTCCACAGGAAAAAGCCGAGCACGGCGCCCATCATGATGATCGACGCGGACATCACGACCGGGTCGTTGACATGGAACGCCACGTACGCGAGCGACGCGAACATCATGAAGCTGACCATCGACGCGAGTCCGTTGAAGCCGTCGATGATGTTGATCGCATTCGCGAGGGCCGCGACCGCGAGCACGGTGATGAACGCCGAGATGGCGACGTAGCCGAGCAGGAAATCGAGCGGCGGCACGCTGATGCGCTTGACCGCGATACCCATCACCCCGAACGCGAGCGCGGCCGCGCCCATCGTGCACAGCAGCCGCGCACGCGGCGACACGCGCTTGGTCAGGTCCTCGACGAGGCCGGACAGGAACGCCGGCAGCCCACATGCGGCGATCCCCAGAATGCTGCCGGCGATCGTCGGATAGCGCCGCGACAGGATCGACGCGGCAATGACGACCCCGGCGAGGATCCCGATGCCCCCAACGCGCGGCACGGGCCGCACGTGGAATTTCTGCACGCCGGCCAGATCGCTGTCGACCGAGAATTTCTCGTGAAGGTGCGCGTAGCGCACGATGAACAGCGTGACGAGCAGGGAGACGATGAAGCCGGACGCGAAGCTGAGCATGGGATCGCTCGAAAAATGGACAGCGGATTATACAAAACCGCGCGGGTTGCCCTCCTGCCATCGCCAGTGGTCGGCACACATTTCCTCGATGCCGAGCGTCGCGCGCCAGCCGATGATGTCGGCCGCGGCCTGCGGGTTCGCGTAGCACTCGGCGATATCGCCCGGGCGGCGCGCGACGAGCTCGTACGGCACGGGGCGGCCCGATGCCTTCTCGAACGCGCGCACGACTTCCAGCACGCTGTAGCCCTGGCCCGTGCCGAGGTTCACGACGAAGCTCGCGTCGCGCTTCGCCAGCGCGTCGAGCGCGGCGATGTGCCCCTTCGCGAGATCGACGACGTGGATGTAGTCGCGCACGCCCGTGCCGTCCGGCGTCGGGTAGTCGGAGCCGAACACGCGCAGTTTTTCCAGCTTGCCGACGGCGACCTGCGCGACATACGGCATCAGGTTGTTCGGGATGCCGGCCGGATCCTCGCCGATCAGCCCGCTCGCATGCGCGCCGACCGGGTTGAAGTAGCGCAGCGTCGCGATGCGCCACGCCGGGTCCGATACCTCGAGATCGCGCAGGATCTGCTCGGCGATCAGCTTCGACTGGCCGTACGGGTTGGTCGCGGACAGCGGGAACGATTCGTCGATCGGCGAGCGCTCGGGCACGCCGTATACGGTCGCGGACGAGCTGAACACGAACTGCTTGACGTTGCGCTCGCGCATGACCTTGAGCACGGCGAGCAGGCCGCCGATGTTGTTCTGGTAATACTCGAGCGGTTTCGCGACCGATTCGCCGACGGCCTTGAGCGCCGCGAAGTGGATCGTGCCGGTGATCGGGTGCGCGTCGAACACCTTCGCGAGCGCGGCTTCGTCGCACACGTCGACCTGGTGGAACGCGGGCTTCCTGCCCGTGATCTGCTCGATGCGCCGCACGGACTCGGCCTTGCTGTTGACGAGGTTGTCGACGATCACGACATCGTAGCCGTTGTCGAGCAGCTCGACGGCCGTGTGCGAGCCGATGTAGCCCGCACCGCCGGTGACGAGGATGGTGCCTTTAGCGGTCATTGTTGATGCGCTCCTTCAGAGGGTGATACCTGTCAACGAATGAATGGTCTGCCGGTAGCGTTCGACGACCTGCTGCTCGTCGAATTCCGCCGCGACCTTCTGCCGGCCGCGCGCGCCCATCGCGTCGCGTCCGGCCGTTCCGAGTTCGATCATGCGGAGCAGTTGCTCCGCGAGGCTCGCGCTGTCGCGCACGTGGCACAGGAAGCCCGTTTCGCCGTCGGCGACGACGTCGCGGCAGCCCGGCACGTCGGTCGCGACGATCGGGCGGCCCATCGCCGAGGCTTCCATCAGCGTGCGCGGCACGCCTTCGCGGTACGACGGCAGCACGACGCAGTCGGCGGCCGCGATATGCGGGCGCACGTCGTGCGCTTCGCCGAGATACTCGACGATGCCTTCGCCGACCCACGCGTCGACATCCGCGCGGCCGATCGCGCTCGGATTGTCGACGCCGAGCGGCCCGAGCAGCTGGAAGCGCGCGTTCGGGTAGCGGGCCCGCACGAAGCGTGCGGCCTCCACATATTCGCGCACGCCCTTGTCCCACAGCAGCCGGCCGATCAGGATGAAGACGGGCGCGTCGCCGGCGGGCAGCGGCACGGGCGCGAACTGTTCGAGGTCGACGCCTTCGCCGTGCAGCAGCCGCGCGCGGTCGGGATGCGCGAGCAGCTGCTGGTCGGTGAACGTCGCGAGATCGTCGCGGTTCAGGAACCAGACTTCACGCGGGAAGCGGAACGCGAACCGGTACAGCCGCTTCGCGACGCTCGCCGCGCGGCTCTTCTGGATGAATACGTAGCCGAGCCCCGTCGTCACCGCGATCGACGGCACGCGCGCGAGCCATGCGGCGATCGAGCCGTAGATGTTCGGCTTGATCGTGTAGTGGAACACGAGATCGGGCTGCAGCGCGCGGTAGCGACGCACCAGCGCGGCGAGCGTGCCGAGATCCTCGCGCGGGCTCGTGCCTTTCGACGCGACCGCGAGCGCCACGTAGCGGCAGCCCATCTGCTCGAGCAGCGGCACCGTGCGGTCGTGCGGCGCGATCACGATGACCTCGGCGCCGCGCGCGACGAGCGCACGGATCAGGCCGTGGCGGTACGTGTAGATCGCCCAGGCCGTGTTGCAGACGAGCGCGATGCGCAGCGAAGAGGTGGCGGACATGAAAAAAAGAAAAAATAAAGCGTCGAAAATGCCGCGGGTGCCGGGGCCGGGCTCAAGCGGACGGCCGCGCGGCGAACAGCGTCTGCTTGATCCGCTGCAGCGTGCGGTACGGCGTCACGAAATGCAGCAGGTTCTTGGCGAGGCCGGCCCAGTCGTACGGGTTCAGCGCGTTGAAGTGGCTCAGCAGCAGCGACAGCGTCGACACCAGCTGGCGCCGGCGTTTGGTCGCGCTGATCCCGCCCTCGTTGAGTTCGTAATAAAGGCCGAGTTCCGGCAGGTTCGCGCAATCGTAGCGTTGCATTAACCGTAAAAAAAGATCGAGATCCTCGGCCGCGCGGTATTTCTCGCGATAGTTGCCGACCTCCAGCACGGCGTCGATGCGCAGCATCACCGACGGATGCACGAGCGGCGAGCGCAGGAAGCGCGTGCGGCGCAGCGTGCGCGGATCGGCGGGCGGCGTCAGCATGAAGCGCGGCTCGCCGGCACGCGACACGACCTGCGTCCACATGCCGACGCAGGCCACGCGCGAATGGGCGCCGAGATACGCGCGCTCCTTCGCGAGGCGCTGCGGCGCGGCGAGATCGCCCGCGTCGATGCGCGCCGCATAACGGAAGCCGCGTGCCGCGAGCGCGTCGATGCCGGCCGCCAGTGCGCGCTCGATGCCGCCGTTGCGCGGCATGCGCAGCACCTCGATCGCGAGGCCGGGCAGGTCGGGCGCGACGATCGGCGGCGTGCTGCCGTCGTCGACGATCAGTACGTGCACGGGCGTGTCCTCGCGAAACGACGCGAGCGTCCGGACGACGTCGTCGTGCCCGTTGTAGGCCGGCATCAGCACGGCCACGTCGTCAAGCGGGGGCGGGCAATCGGATGACGTCATGTTTGCAGCTTGAAACGGATGTAATAAAAATTGACGGCGGCCGCGGCCAGGTAGCCGGCCGCCAGCCCGACGAGCGCGCCGTACAGGCCGAGCCGCGGGATCGCGAACAGGTTGACGAGCGCGGCGATCGCGAGCGCGAGCAGCCATTTCGACAGCAACACGAATTTTGCTTGATATTTGAGAACGATAAGATTGCCTATCGCCTCGATGCCGGCCGGCACGGACAGCCAGACGGCCCAGCGGAAGATGTCGACCGAGGCCTCGTAGCCGCGGCCGAACACCTTGCCGACGATCAGCGGGGCGGCCGCGTCGAGCACGAGCGCGCCGGCCGTCATCAGGCAGGCCGTCATCGCGATCAGCCGGACGATATTGCGGCGCAGCCGCGCGACGTCCTGCACGCGGTAGACGAATGCGGGCGCGATCGTCTGCGCGAGCATCAGCGCGAGCGTGATCCAGTTCTCGTTGAGCTGCTGCGCGGCCGAGTAGCGGCCGAGATCGGCGAACGACACGTGGCGCTCGAGCATCAGGCGGTCGAGCTTCAGGAACAGGTACATGCAGATGAGGCCGAGCCAGAACACGGTGCCGGCCGTCGCAAAGTGCCTGAACAGCGGCTTATCGAACGTCCAGCCGAGCGCGCCGCCGTTACGATGCCGGTAGTAGAGCAGCAGCGCGAAGCCGATCGCGGCGGCCTCGAGCGCCCACAGCCAGCCGAAGCGCGCGGGGCCGGCGGCCGCACGGACCAGCAGCCAGACGAGCAGCGCCTTCGCCAGCGCGGTGATCATGCTGGCGACGAGCTGCGGTTTGCTGTAGGTCATGCTCTGCAGCCACGCGTTGATCACGCCGACGAACGGCTCGCGGAACACCATCGTGACCGCCAGGCCCGCGAGCATCGCGCCGACCAGCGGATCGAAGGCACCCGCAGCGATCGCGACCCAGGTCGCGACGAGCGCGGCGGCCGATACGGCGATGCGCAGCGCGAATGCACTGCCGAGCACCGCGCCGAGCTGGGCGGGCGGGCGCTGGACGATGGTCGGAACGAGGATTTCCGCGCCGCACACCCAGGTGAGCGGCGCCAGTACCAGGAGGAGCGTATTCGCATACTGCCATTTGCCGAACACGTCCGGCCCGAAATAACGGGCCAGAAGACCGCTGATCGCGATCGCGACGCCGATCTGCGTGAGCCGTTCGAGCCCCAGCCAGACGAGGTTCGCGACGGCCTTCGCGACATCCGGGTTGCCGAAGCGCTTCAGCATGCGCGGCGGCCGCACGCGTGCGGGGCGGCCGGCAGGGCGCCCGGAGGCAGCAGGTTGGCGGCGGCGGGACGGCTAGGCATTAAAATGGGCGACATGCGCGTCATCAAAACCCGCGATTATAAGTGGGATCGGGGCCGCTCCAGCCGTTCCGTTCCTAGTTTCGCCGGGCCCGCTTGTATCATGCGCGGCGCCGGCGAGACGCGGCCAGACAATTTTCCATGCACGCAACCGAGAGAGAAGAGAATCGATGATCTCCCAATCCATCTTCAAGGCATATGACATTCGTGGCGTGGTCGGCAAGACGCTCGACGTCGACACGGCGCGCGGGATCGGCCGGGCATTCGGCAGCGAAGTGCGCGCCCAGGGCGGCGACGCGGTCGTCGTCGCGCGCGACGGCCGCCTGTCCGGGCCCGAACTCGTCGGCGCACTCGCCGACGGCCTGCGTGCGGCGGGCGTCGACGTCGTCGACGTCGGCATGGTGCCCACGCCGGTCGGCTATTTCGCGGCGAGCGTGCCGCTTGCGCTGAAGGGCGGCGAGCGCCGCATCGATTCGTGCATCGTCGTCACGGGCAGCCACAACCCGCCCGACTACAACGGCTTCAAGATGGTGCTGCGCGGCGCCGCGATCTACGGCGAGCAGATCCAGGCGCTGTACCGCCGCATCGTCGACGAGCGCTTCGAGACGGGCAGCGGCACCTACGAGCAGGTCGACGTCGCCGATCAGTACATCGCGCGCATCGTCGGTGACGTGAAGCTCGCGCGGCCGATCAAGCTCGTCGTCGACGCCGGCAACGGCGTCGCGGGCCCGCTCGCGACGCGCCTGTTCAAGGCGCTCGGCTGCGAACTCGTCGAGCGCTTCACCGACATCGACGGCACGTTCCCGAACCACCACCCCGATCCCGCGCACCCGGAAAACCTGCAGGACGTGATCCAGGCGCTGAAGGACACCGATGCCGAGCTCGGCTTCGCGTTCGACGGCGACGGCGACCGCCTCGGCGTCGTCACGAAGGACGGCCAGATCATCTATCCGGACCGCCAGCTGATGCTGTTCGCGGAAGAGGTGCTGTCGCGCAACCCGGGCGCGCAGATCATCTACGACGTGAAGTGCACGCGTAACCTCTCGCAGTGGGTGAAGTCGAAGGGTGGCGAGCCGCTGATGTGGAAGACGGGCCACTCGCTCGTGAAGGCGAAGCTGCGCGAGACGGGTGCGCCGCTCGCCGGCGAAATGAGCGGCCACGTGTTCTTCAAGGATCGCTGGTACGGCTTCGACGACGGCCTCTACACGGGCGCGCGCCTGCTCGAGATCCTTACGAAGACGGCCGATCCGAGCGCGCTGCTCAACGGGCTGCCGGACGCGATGAGCACGCCCGAGCTGCAGCTGTGGCTCGAAGAGGGCGAGAACTTCCGCTTGATCGACAAGCTGCAGAAAGAGGCGAAGTTCGACGGCGCCGAGGAAGTCGTGACGATCGACGGCCTGCGCGTCGAGTACCCGGACGGCTTCGGCCTCGCGCGTTCGTCGAACACGACGCCGGTCGTCGTGATGCGTTTCGAGTCGGAGACGCAGGAAGGGTTGAAGCGTATCCAGGAGGACTTCCGCCGCGTGCTGACGGCCGCGAAGCCGGACGTCAAGCTGCCGTTCTGAGTGTCGGCGGCCTGCGGGCCGCCAACGGCGCGACGGCCGATCTAGCGGTCGCGCCATCCCCGAAAAGCGGCGCACGCAACAGGCGTGCGGCCGCTTTTTGTCTGTCTGCTCCCCCGGGCGAGATAAAATCGCTCCTTTATGTCTGTCGCCGGCTGTCAGCCGGCGTTTTTTCAGCGTGCAAAAGATCCTGATCGTGCGCGTATCGTCGCTGGGCGACGTCGTGCACAACATGCCGGTGATCGCCGATATCCGGCGCCGCCACCCCGATGCGCAGATCGACTGGCTCGTCGAGGAAAGCTTCGTCGACCTCGTGCGGCTCGTCGACGGCGTGCGCGACGTGCTGCCGTTCTCGCTGCGCCGCTGGCGCAAGAAGCCGTTCTCGGGCGCCACGTGGCGCGAGATCCGCGCATTCCGCCGGCGCATCGCGGCCGAGCAGTACGACCTCGTGATCGACTGCCAGGGCCTCATCAAGACGGCCTGGGTCGCGAGCTGGGCGCGCGGCCCGCTCGTCGGGCTCGGCAACCGCACCGACGGCGCCGGCTACGAATGGCCCGTGCGCTTCTTCTACCGCAAGCGCGTGCCGATCGCGCCGCGCACGCACGTCGTCGAGCGCTCGCGGCAACTCGTCGCGGCCGCGCTGGGCGACCCGGTGCCGACGCCGGCCGATCCGGTCGACTTCGGCCTCGACACGCGCGCGGCGGCGCTCGCGGTGGCCGCGCTCGGCCTGAACCTGCCGGTGCCGTACGTGGTGTTCGTCCATGCGACGTCGCGCGCCGACAAGCAGTGGCCGGACGCCGCGTGGATCGAGCTCGGCCAGGCGCTCGTGCGGCGCGGCGCGTCGCTCGTGCTGCCGTGGGGCAACGACGCCGAGCGCGCGACGAGCGAGCGGCTCGCGAAGGAGTTCGGCGCGGCGGCGATCGTGCCGCCGAAGCTGTCGCTGCCGGCCGTGGTCGGCCTGATCGACGGCGCGGCCGCGACCGTCGGGGTTGATACAGGTCTGGTTCACATCGCGGCCGCGCTGAAGCGTCCGACGGTCGAACTGTACAATTTCGCGACGGCCTGGCGGACCGGCGGCTACTGGTCGCCGAACGTCGTCAATCTCGGCACGGCGGGGCAGCCTCCGTCGATCGCGCAGGTGAAGTCGGCGCTCGCGGGCTTCGGTCTCCTGTAACGCCTGTCATTTACGCGAACCGATCATGAGCGAATCCCAGATCATCGAAGTCCCGTCCGCCGACTGGAGCGGACACAACCTGTCGGCGCCGCGCGAGCAGCTGCTGGCCGCGGTCGAGGAAGGCAAGGTGCTGTATTTCCCGCACCTGCGCTTCGCGATCGAAGGCGGCGAGGAAGCGCTGCTCGATCCGGCGCTCGCCGATCCGAAACGCAAGAACATCAGCCTCGCGCCGAACGGCGGCGCGCTCGCCGGCGTGCTCGGCGACAGCGTCACGCAGTCGGCCGTGCGTGCGCTCGTCGCGCGCTTCCAGCAGCAGGCCGGCACGCTCGTCGACGGCCTGTTCCCCGAATACCGCGGCAAGCTGCGCGTCGCGCCGACGAGCCTGCGGCTGATGCAGGTCGAGACGCGCCAGACGTCGTGGCGCAAGGACGACAGCCGGCTGCACGTCGACGCGTTTCCGTCGCGGCCGAACTACGGCGAGCGCATCCTGCGCGTGTTCACGAACGTGAACCCGGCCGGCGCGCCGCGCGTGTGGCGCGTGGGCGAACCGTTCGAGGACGTCGCGAAGCGTTTCCTGCCGCGCATCAAGCCGCAGCTCCCCGGTTCCGCGTGGCTGCTGAACCTGCTGCACGTGACGAAGTCGCCGCGCAGCGCGTACGACCACCTGATGCTGAACCTGCACGACGGCATGAAGGCCGATCTCGACTACCAGAAGACCAGCCCGCAGCAGACGATGCCGTTCCCGCCGGGCAGCGTGTGGATATGTTTCTCGGACCAGACTTCGCACGCTGTGATGTCCGGCCAGTTCATGCTCGAGCAGACCTTCTTCCTGCCGGTCGATGCGATGGTCCGCCGCGAATGCGCGCCGCTCGGCATTCTCGAGCGCCTGACGGGCAGGGCGCTGGTTTGAGCGCGCACCTGCTTCGAAGCAATACGAGGGCTGCCGCATGCTGAGGGCGATCTATCGCGCGCTGTGGTGGCTCGTCGCACCCGCTGCGGTCATTCGGCTTTATGTGCGCTCGCGCAAGGAGCGCGGCTATCGAGAGCACGTCGGCGAACGCTTCGGCCGCGTGGCGGGCCGCTCGCGCGACGACCGTGCGCCGCTGATCTGGGTGCATGCGGTATCGGTCGGCGAAACGCGCGCCGCGCAGCCGCTGATCGACGCACTGATGCATGCGCGCCCCGATGCGCGCATCCTGCTCACGCACATGACGCCGAGCGGCCGCGCGACCGGCGAACAGATCTTCGGCGATCGCGTGCTGCGCTGCTACCTGCCGTACGACATGCCGGGCCTGGTGCGGCGCTTCCTGCACGCATGGCGGCCGACGCTCGGCCTCGTGATGGAAACCGAGGTGTGGCCGACGCTGATCGACGAGTGCCGCCGCGCGGACGTGCCGCTCGTGCTGACCAATGCGCGGATGTCGGCGCGTTCGTTCCGGCGCGCGGCGAAGTTCGGCGCGGCGACGCGCGACGTGTTCGGCGGCTTCTCGCGCGTGCTCGCGCAGAGCCCGGCCGATGCGGAGCGGCTGACGTCGCTCGGCGCACGCAACGTGACCGTGCTCGGCAACCTGAAGTTCGACATGGCGACGCCGCCGGAACTCGCGGCGCGCGGCCATGCGTGGCGCGACGCGATCGGCACGCGGCCCGTGTGGGTCGCCGCCAGCACGCGCGAGAACGAGGAGGCGCTGGTGCTGCAGGCGTTCGCCGCGATGCACACGCCCGGCGCGCTGCTGGTGCTCGTGCCGCGTCATCCGCAGCGTTTCGCCGAGGTCGAGGCGCTCGTCGAGCGCGGCGGGCTCAAGTGCGTGCGACGCTCGGCGTGGGCCGCCGACATGGCCGCGCTCGCGGCCGGCCACCCGGCTGCCGAACCGCTGCCGGGCGACGTGACGGTGCTGCTCGGCGATTCGATGGGTGAACTCGGCGCGTACTACGCGGCCGCCGACGTCGCGTTCATCGGCGGCAGCCTGCTACCGCTCGGTGGACAGAACCTGATCGAAGCGTGCGCGGTCGGTGTGCCGGTGCTGATCGGCCCGCACGTGTTCAACTTCACGCAGGCGACCGCCGACGCGGTCGCGGCCGGCGCGGCGATGCAGGTCGAGGATCCGCTCGATCTCGCGCACGTGCTCGACGCGCTGTTCGCCGACAAGGCGCGGCGCATCGCGATGGGCGCGGCCGGCGCGGCCTTCGCGTCGCGTCACCGCGGCGCGACCGCGCGCACGGTCGACGTGCTCGCGGCGCTGCTGCCGCCCGCCGAACGCGGCGAGCGTGAGCAGCAGGACACTTCCGACGAATAAGCGAAGGCGGCGCAATGCCGCCCGGGCATGCGTGGCGGCGTCGTGTGCCGCCGCCGCGCTGCTCAGACCGTCAGCAAGCCCTTCTTCTCGATGAACGCGATCACGTCCGCGACGCCGTCGAGCGCCTTCAGGTTCGTCATCACGTAGGGCCGCTCGCCGCGCATCTTCTTCGTGTCGGACGCCATCACGTCGAGGTTCGCGCCGACCAGCGGCGCGAGATCGGTCTTGTTGATCACGAGCAGGTCGGACTTCGTGATGCCGGGGCCGCCCTTGCGCGGAATCTTCTCGCCGCCCGCGACGTCGATCACGTAGATCGTCAGGTCCGACAGCTCGGGGCTGAACGTCGCCGCGAGATTGTCGCCGCCCGATTCGATGAACACGATGTCGGCGTCGGGAAAGCGCGACAGCATCCGGTCGACGGCCTCGAGGTTGATCGAAGCATCCTCGCGGATCGCGGTGTGCGGGCAGCCGCCCGTCTCGACGCCCATGATGCGCTCCTCGGGCAGCGCGCCCGCAACGGTCAGCAGCCGCTGGTCTTCCTTCGTATAGATGTCGTTGGTGATCGCGACGAGGTCGTAGCGGTCGCGCATCGCCTTGCACAGCATTTCGAGCAGCGTGGTCTTGCCGGAGCCGACGGGGCCGCCGATGCCGACGCGCAGCGGCGGCAGTTTCTTCGTGCGGCGGGCGGAGGAGGGAGCAGGTGCGTTCATGGCGAGTAGCGTCGTGTTCAGGAGCGGAACAACCGCGAGTACTGGGTTTCGTGCCGCGCGGACAGGATGCCGAGCTGCGGCGCGAACGTGTTGACGGCATCGGGCGGCGTCGCGAGCGCGCGGCGCACGGCCGCGTCGATCGCGCCGCGCAGCGCGACGATGATGCGTTGCCCGGCGAGCTGGCCGAGCGGCACGGCCTTCAGCGCGGCGGATGTCTGGTTCTCGACCCAGCCGAAGGCGTACGCGGCGAGCGTCGCGTCGGCGCTGGCGTTATGCGCGGCGGCCGCGTATGCGAATGCGGTCGGCAGTGCGATTGGCGAGATCGACGCGAGCGTCGCGCGTCGTGCGGTATCGCCCCATTCGAGCGATGCGCAGAGCTGCGCGAGCGACCAGCCCATCTGTTCGGTCTCGCGGCGCAGTTCCGCCGATTCGCGGCTCGCGATGAACCATGCGTTTTCGGCGGCGAGCGCGTGCGCGTCGTGCGCATGCCAGCGCGCGAGCTGGTGCGCGAGGAACGGCAGTTCGCCGTGCGCGAGCACGTCGGTCAGGCCGCTTGCGATCCAGTCGCGCGCGGAATCGGCGTCGTGGATCAGGTTCGCGTCGAGCGCGGCTTCGAGGCCCTGCGAATAGCTGTACGCGCCGATCGGCAGCGCCGGCGACGCGAGGTGCAGCAGCGCGACGAGTTCAGTGGTGGTCATGGCCGTGGCCGTGCGTGCATCCGGGACCATGTTGATGATCGTGATCGTGATCGTGCGGATGCGAATGCCCGTGGTGTTCGCCGAACACCTGCTGCGCGAGCGCGTAATCCTCGGCGAACGTCGCGTCGTGCCCGTGCTTGTGGCCGCCGCCGTACGCACCGGCTTCCGGCTGGAACGGCGCGTTCTCTGCTTCGACCTGCGTGCCGAGCCGGCGCAGCATGTCCGCGAGCACCGGATCGGCTTCGAGCTTCAGGTAGCCGTCGCCGATCTCGACCGGCGTGTGACGGTTGCCGAGGTGGTACGCGGCGCGCATCAGCGTGAGCGGATCGGCCGCGCGCACGAGCAGCACGGCTTCGGGCGCCGCGGCGACGCGCACGAGCGCACCGTCGTCGGCGACGAGCACGTCGCCGTCGCGCAGCACGGTGCCGCGCGGCAGCAGCACCGCGACGTCCTCGCCGGTGTCGAGCGTCGCCGCGAGGCGGCTCTTGCAGCGGGCGTCATACGCGAGCGTGAGCGTCGGTGCGCGCGCGACGAGCGACGCGGCGAGTTTCACGTTCGGGGCAATGCGTTTGTCGAGGGTGCGCATAAGACAGGAACCGAAAACCGGAAATCAGAACAGGAAATAGCGCTGCGCCATCGGCAGTACCGTCGCCGGCTCGCAGGTGAGCAACTGGCCGTCGGCGATCACGTCGTAGGTTTCGGGATCGACGCTGATCGACGGGCGCCATGCGTTGTGGATCATGTCGGCCTTCGTCACGTTGCGGCAGTTGCGCACCGGCACGATCTGCTTCGCGAGGCCGTAGCGTTCCGCGATGCCCGCATCGGCCGCCATCTGCGACACGAAGGTCAGCGACGTACGCGCGAGCGCGCCGCCGCGCGTCGCGAACATCTCGCGGTAGTGGACGGGCTGCGGCGTCGGGATCGACGCGTTCGGGTCGCCCATCTGCGCGACCGCGATCATCCCGCCCTTCAGGATCATCGACGGCTTGATCCCGAAGAACGCGGGCTCCCACAGCACGAGGTCGGCCCACTTGCCGGGCTCGATCGAACCGACTTCGTGCGCGATCCCGTGCGTGATCGCCGGGTTGATCGTGTACTTCGCGACGTAGCGCTTCGCGCGGAAGTTGTCGTTGCGCGCGCCGTCCCCGGGCAGCGCGCCGCGTTGCACCTTCATCTTGTGCGCGGTTTGCCACGTGCGGATGATCACTTCGCCGACGCGGCCCATCGCCTGCGAATCGGACGACAGCATCGACAGCGCGCCGAGATCGTGCAGGATGTCCTCGGCCGCGATCGTCTCGCGGCGAATCCGCGATTCGGCGAACGCAAGATCCTCGGCGATCGACGGATCGAGGTGATGGCACACCATCAGCATGTCGAGATGCTCGTCGAGCGTGTTGATCGTGTACGGGCGCGTCGGGTTGGTCGACGATGGCAGCACGTTCGCCTCGCCGCACACCTTCAGGATGTCGGGCGCATGGCCGCCGCCCGCGCCTTCGGTGTGGTACGTGTGGATCGTGCGGCCCTTGAACGCGGCGACCGTCGATTCGACGAAGCCGGCTTCGTTCAGCGTGTCGGTGTGGATCGCGACCTGCGTGTCGGTGTCGTCCGCAACCGACAGGCAGTTGTCGATCGCGGCGGGCGTCGTGCCCCAGTCCTCGTGCAGCTTCAGCCCGATCGCGCCGGCCGCGATCTGCTCGACGAGCGGCTGCGGCAGGCTCGCGTTGCCCTTGCCGAGAAAGCCGAGGTTGATCGGCCAGCCGTCGGCGGCCTGCAGCATCCGCTCCATGTGCCACGGGCCCGGCGTGCAGGTCGTCGCGTTGGTGCCGGTGGCCGGCCCCGTGCCGCCGCCGAGCATTGTCGTGACGCCCGATGCGAGCGCCTCGTCGATCTGCTGCGGGCTGATGAAGTGGATGTGCGTGTCGATGCCGCCCGCGGTCACGATCAGCCCTTCGCCGGCGATCACTTCGGTCGCAGCGCCGATCGCGATCGTCACGCCCGGCTGGATGTCCGGGTTGCCGGCCTTGCCGATCGCGGCGATGCGGCCGTGCTTGATTGCGATGTCGGCCTTCACGATGCCCCAGTGATCGAGGATCACCGCGTTCGTGATGACCGTGTCGGGCACGTCGGCGGACACGCGCTGCGACTGGCCCATCCCGTCGCGGATCACTTTCCCGCCGCCGAATTTCACTTCCTCGCCGTAGGTCGTGAAGTCGCGTTCGATCTCGATCAGCAGTTCGGTATCGGCGAGCCGGACGCGGTCGCCCGTCGTCGGCCCGAACATTTCCGCGTACGCGCGGCGGCTCAAGCGTAGTGTCATGTCGTGCTGTTCCTGAAGAGACGGACGTGAGGCTTCGCTCAGAGCGGCCCCATCACCTTGCCCTGAAAACCGTAGACGGCGCGATCGCCCGCGAGCGCGACGAGCTCGACGGTGCGCGTCTGGCCCGGCTCGAAGCGCACGGCCGTGCCGGCCGCGATGTTGAGCCGGAAGCCGCGCGCGGCCGCGCGGTCGAACGACAGTGCGTCGTTGACTTCGAAGAAGTGGTAGTGCGAGCCGACCTGCACCGGGCGGTCGCCGGTGTTCGCGACGACGAGCGTCAGCGTTTCGCGGCCCGCGTTCAGTTCGTGCTCGCCGTCGTCGGTGAGGATTTCGCCGGGGATCATGCGTTGCCTCACGGAATCGGGTGATGAACGGTCACGAGCTTCGTGCCGTCGGGGAAGGTCGCCTCGACCTGGATGTCGGGAATCATCTCCGGCACGCCGTCCATCACGTCGTCGCGTGTGAGCAGCGTCGTGCCGTAGTGCATCACCTCGGCAACCGTCTTGCCGTCGCGCGCGGCTTCCATCAGCGCGGCGGTGATGAAGGCGACCGCCTCCGGATAGTTGAGCTTCAGGCCGCGCGCGCGACGGCGTTCGGCCAGCAGCGCCGCCGTGAAGATCAGCAGCTTGTCCTTTTCTCGGGGAGTCAGTTTCATGAAGGCAAACGTTCAGGAAAACGTAATTTGTTATCGGTACGCGCGAAACCGGGCGGACGTGCGGGTCATCGTAGCACCGCGCTGTTTTGCGCGCGCCGTGTATCGCTTATGTAAGCAGCAAGGCGCGTGCCATGTGCATGGAACGCAGCGCGATGCGCGTTCGTGGTGCGCGGTGCATGGGTAACGTGCAACGCCTGATGTGGGGATGCGCCGAAACGGTGCGTGGCGCGAGCGCGCTCAGGTTTGCCAGAGGCGCAGCGGCCGTGCGTCGACGCCGTGCACGATCGGCCGTAGATGCAGCCAGCAATCGGTGAAGTGGCGCTGCAGCGCTTCCATCGACGTCGACAGCGCGCGCACGAGCACGACGCCGGGCGTGACGCAGGTCGCACCCGCGCGCAGCGTGCCGTCGAACGGCATCCGCGCGGCGAGCGATTCGGCCAGTGCGGCGTCGCACGCGGCGCCGGCGGCCCACAGCGTGCCGTATGCGGGGAACCCTGCGAGGCCCTGCAGTGCGCCGCGCAGCGGATCGTGCGCGTCGAGCCGCGCGCGCTCGGTCCACAGCGGCCGGCCGTCGGCATCGACGAGCGCGGAGGTCGACGCGATGCGGCCCGCCGACCAGGTTTCGCCGGCCGCCTGCCGGCCGAGCTGCGTCGCGTCCCAGCCGATCGCGCTCGCGCCCGCGCCGAGCGTCACCGTGAAATCGAGCGCTGCGTGCGCTGCGTCGAAGAACAGGTTGTTCTGCGGCAGCCAGTCGAGCTTCGCGTTCTCGCCGACGGTAATGGCGATGCGCTGCGTCGCGTCGAGGCCGTTCGACTTGTACCACTTGGTCGCGCCGGGCGTCGTCAGCACCGCGTGCGTGCCGGCGCCGAGCGCGATGTCGATATCGAGCCGGTCGCCGCCCGCGACGCCGCCCGGCGGGTGGACGATCACCGCATGGCAGATCGCGTCGCCTTCCGGGTACAGCGGCCGCTGCACGCGCAGCGGGCCGTCGTGCAGCCGGTGCGCGAGCGTCGTGCGTGCGCCGTGCCGCTCGAAGCCGAGTTCGAGGCGGCCGCGCCACGACTTGGCGACGGCGGGGCGGGACAGCGGGGCGTGGGAATCGGGGGCGGACATCGGCGGCGAGCGGGCAACGAGAGAAACGGGCGCGAAGAACGTGGATGCTACCGGAACAATAATCCAGATGCCGCGTTCGTTGAAAGCGCCGCATGTGGCCGCACCGCGAACCGCACGCCCGTGCCCGCTGCCGCGCCGCGCGTCACACCGCGATCAGTTCGCGCACGCCGTTCGTCTCCATGTCGCGCGCGTCGCCGCCCGCGACGATCTCGCCGCGGCTCATCACCCAGTAGCGATCCGCGATCGAGCGCGCGAAATCGTAATACTGTTCGACGAGAAGCACCGTCATGTTCGATTCGTCGACGAGCTGGCGCAGCGTGCGGCCGATGTCCTGGATGATCGACGGCTGGATGCCCTCGGTCGGCTCGTCGAGGATCAGCAGCTGCGGCTCGCTCATCAGCGCGCGGCCGATCGCGAGTTGCTGCTGCTGGCCGCCCGACAGGTCGCCGCCGCGCCGCGCGCGCATGTCCTTCAGCACCGGGAACAGGTCGTAGATGCGGTCCGGCACCTTCGACGGCGCCTTGCGGCTCGCCGCGCCGACGAGCAGGTTCTCCTCGACGGTCAACCGCGGAAAGATGTCGCGGCCCTGCGGCACGTACGCGAGCCCAGCCGCGACGCGCGCATACGGCGGCAGCGCGCCGAGCGCCGTGCCGCGCCACGAAACGGTGCCGCTTTTCGCGGCGACCACGCCCATCAGGCAGCGCAGCAGCGTGCTCTTGCCGACGCCGTTGCGGCCGAGCAGCACGGTGAGCTTGCCGTCGTCGGCGGCGAGGTTCACGTTGCGCAGGATATGGCTGCCGCCGTAGTACTGGTTCAGTGCTTCGATCTTCAGCATCGTTTCATCGTCCGAGGTAAGACTCGATCACCGCGTCGTCGCGCTTGACCTGGTCGAGCGTGCCTTGCGCGAGCACCGCGCCTTCGGCCATCACCGTCACGCAGCCGGTGTCACCGGCGAGCGCCGCGACGAATTCCATGTCGTGCTCGACGACCATCATCGAGCAGGTGCCGCGCAGCGTGTTCAGCAGTTCGGCGAGTTCCATCGTCTCGTGGTCGGTCATCCCGGCCGCCGGCTCGTCGAGCAGCAGCAGCGCGGGGCGCTGCATCAGCAGCATGCCGATCTCGAGCCGCTGCTTCTGCCCGTGCGACAGTTCGCCGGCCGCGCGAAACGCATGGCTTTCGAGGCCGATCAGCGCGAGCGTCTCCTCGATCTTCGCCTGCGCCGTGCGGTCGAGTCGCGCGCGCAGCGATGCGAGCCAGCCCTTGTCGGTCTGCATCGCGAGTTCGAGGTTTTCCCACACCGGGTGCTGCTCGAACACGGTCGGTTTCTGGAACTTGCGGCCGATGCCGGTGCGCGCGATCTCGGGCTCGCTCATCCGCGCGAGGTCGAGCGTCTGGCCGAGAAACACCTTGCCGGCGTCGGGGCGCGTCTTGCCGGTGATCACGTCCATCATCGTCGTCTTGCCGGCGCCGTTCGGGCCGATCACGCAGCGCAGCTCGCCCGCGTCGATCGCGAGCGACAGTTTCTTCAGCGCGCGGAAGCCGTCGAAGCTCACTTCGATGTCCTCGAGGTACAGGATCGTGCCGTGCGACGTGTCGATGCCGGGCGGTACGACGCGGCCCATCGAAGCGGTGCCGCTGACGGCCAGCAGCTCGTCTTCCGGCGGCGGCGTGAATTGGTAGAGGGCCGTTCCGTTCATGCACGTTTCCCCTTCGCGAGCACGGTTTCGACGAGGCCCATGATCCCGCGCGGCAGCAGCAGCGGCACGAGCACGAAGATCAGGCCGAGGAAGAACAGCCAGTATTCGGCGAAGTACGCGGTAAACAGGCTCTTCGCGCCGTTCACCGCGAACGCGCCGACGATCGGCCCGATCAGCGTGCCGCGCCCGCCCACCGCGACCCAGATCGCCATCTCGATCGAGTTGCCGGGCGACATCTCGCCAGGGTTGATGATGCCGACCTGCGGCACGTACAACGCGCCGGCGATGCCGCACAGCACGGCCGACACGGTCCACACGAACAGCTTGTACGCGAGCGGGCTGTAGCCGAGGAACATCAGCCGAGTCTCGCCGTCGCGCACCGCGGTGACGACGCGCCCGAGCTTGCTCGTGACGATCGCGCGCGCGGCGATGAACGCGAGCACCAGCGTCGCGAACGTCAGCAGCAACAGCACCGTGCGCGTGCCGGGCGACGTGATCGCGAAACCCGCGATGCGCTTGAAGTCGGTGAAGCCGTTGTTGCCGCCGAAGCCCGTCTCGTTGCGATAGAACAGCAGCATCGCGGCGAACGTCAGCGCCTGCGTGATGATCGACAGGTACACGCCTTTCACGCGCGAGCGGAACGTGAAGAAGCCGAACACCCACGCGAGCACGGCCGGCACGAGCACGACGAGCGCGAGCGCCCACGCGAGATGCTGCGTGCCGCCCCAGTACCACGGCAACTGGTGCCAGTCGAGGAACACCATGAAGTCGGGCAGGTCGCTGCCGTACTTGCCGTCGCGGCCGATCTCGCGCATCAGGTACATGCCGATCGCATAGCCGCCGAGCGCGAAGAACAGCCCGTGGCCGAGGCTAAGAATCCCGCAGTAGCCCCATACGAGATCGAGCGCGAGCGCGGCGATCGCGTAGCACATCAGCTTGCCCGCGAGCGTCATCGCGTAGGCGGACAGATGGAATGCGCTCGCTTCGGGCGCGACGAGCGCGGCGAGCGGCACGCCGATGCCGATCGCGATGCACAGCGCGACGAGCGCGAGCCATGCGCGGCGCGACAGCAGCGCAGGGCGCGGTGGCAGGCCGAGCGCGAAGCCGTCTGCCGCGCGTGCGGCGGCAGCGGGCTTCGGTGCACCGGCGACCGGGTTCGACATCGAATCGGTAATGAAAGTCACGTCAAGCCTCCGCGCTGCGGCCCTTCGGGGCGAACATGCCCTGAGGGCGTTTCTGGATGAACAGCACGATCATCACGAGCACCGCGATCTTCGCGAGCACGGCGCCCCAGAACGGCTCGATCGCCTTGCTCGCGAGGCCGAGCCCGAAGCCGCCGAGCACGGTGCCGGCGATCTGTCCGACGCCGCCGAGCACGACCGCCATGAACGAATCGATGATGTAGTTCTGGCCGAGATCGGGCCCCACGTTGCCGATCTGCGACAGCGCGCAGCCGCCGAGGCCCGCGATGCCCGCGCCGAATGCGAACGCATACGCGTCGACGCGCGCGGTCTTCACGCCGACGCACGCGGCCATCCGGCGGTTCTGCGTGACCGCGCGCACGAACAGGCCGAGCCGCGTCTTCGTCAGCACGGCCCACGCGACGAACACCACCGCAAGCGCGAACGCGAGGATCGCGAGCCGGTTGTACGGCAGGATCAGGTTCTGCATCACGGTCACGCCGCCGCTCATCCACGACGGGTTCACGACCTGCACGTTCTGCGCGCCGAACAGCATGCGTGTCGCCTGGATCAGGATCAGGCTCACGCCGAAGGTCGCGAGCAATGTCTCGAGCGGGCGGCCGTACAGGTGCCGCAGCACGAGCCGTTCGAGCACGATGCCGACGAGCGCGGCCGTCGCGAACGACGCGGGCACGGCGACGAGCGGATACCAGTCGAATGCGCCGGGCGCGTAGCGCTGGATCAGCGTCTGTACGACATAGGTTGCGTACGCACCGATCATCAGGAATTCGCCGTGCGCCATGTTGATCACGCCGATCAGCCCGTACGTGATCGCGAGGCCGAGCGCGGCGAGCAGCAGCACGCTGCCGAGCGACAGGCCCGCGAACAGCGTGCCGACGATCTCGCCGCGGCGCTGCAGCGAGTGCAATGCGTCAAGCCCTTGCTGCGCGGCATCGCGCACGCGCGCGTCGGGCTCCGCGTAGCTGCCGTCCGCGTTCTTCGCGACGAGCGGGCGCAGTTGTTCGATCATGTCGAGGTCGCGGCGCGCGGCCACCACCTGCACGGCTTCGAGGCGTTTCGCCGGATCGGCATCGTGCAGCGCGGCGATCGCCCACAGCGCATCGAGGCGACGCTTCAGCGCGGGATCGGTTTCCTTCGCACGGGCGCGGTCGATCATCGGTTTGAGTGCCGGGTCCGGCGACTTCAGCAGTGCATCGATCGCGTCGCGTCGCGCGGCGACGTCGGGCGATGCGAGCGCGAGGCCCGACAGTGCGCCCGCGATCTTCGTGCGCAGCAGATTGTTCAGCATCACGGGCTGCGCGTCGCCGGCCGGTGTCGCGGCCTGCGTGAGCGCTTCGTGCGCGGTGTCGCCGCTCTGGATCAGCAGGCGGCCGTCGCCGGTCGCGAGCGCGTCGCCGGTCGACAGCGCGTTGAGCACGGCAACGGCGCGCGGATCGGCATCGGCGGCGAGCCGGTCGATCGCGGACGTCTTCGCATCGAAGTCGTCGCCGGCAAGCGCGGCGGTATCGGCGGCCGTCAGCGCGAACGCGGCGCGCGGCAGTGCACCCGCGAGGGCGGTGCACGCGACGATCGCGACGGCGGCTCGGCGAAAGCGGATAGGCATCGGGAATTCCTGTCGGGCGTGGGGAAGCAGATTCATGCGGCGAGGCGCCGGCGCTTGCGGTTCGTCACCGCAGGCACGGCCGGCGCGTCGGCACCGGCATGCGAGCGGCACGTCACGCCGATGCGCGACGCGCCGCACCGCGTCAGGCCAGCGCCGCGCGCTGCCGGCGCAGGAACGCGGGGATCGACGAGACGATGTCCGGCTTGCCCTGGTTGCCCGCGATGAACGGGCTCCACGGCTGCGCGCGCACCGCGGTCTTCGTCTTCCACACGACGTTGAACTGCCCGTCGCCGCGGATCTCGCCGATCATCACCGGCTTGTGCAGGTGATGGTTGCCGTCCATCGCGAGCGTGAAGCCCGACGGCGCGGCGACGGTCTGGCCGATCATCGCGACGCGCACCTTGTCGACGTCGGTGCTCTTCGCCTTCTCGACGGCCTGCTTCCACATGTGGATGCCCACGTAGGTCGCTTCCATCGGGTCGTTGGTCACGCGCTTCGCGCCGCCCGGCAGGTTGTTCGCCTTCACCCATGCGGCGAACTGGTCCTTGAACTTCGTGTTGGTCGGGTTTTTCACCGACATGAAGTAGTTCCACGCGGCGAGGTGGCCGACGAGCGGCTTCGTGTCGATCCCGCGCAGTTCCTCCTCGCCGACCGAGAACGCGACGACCGGTACGTCGGTCGCCTTGATGCCCTGGTTGCCGAGCTCCTTGTAGAACGGCACGTTCGAGTCGCCGTTGATCGTCGAGATCACGGTCGTCTTGCCGCCCTGCGAGAAGGTCTTGATGTTCGCGACGATGGTCTGGTAATCGCTGTGGCCGAACGGCGTGTAGACCTCCTGAATGTCGGCGTCCTTCACGCCCTTCGATTTCAGGAACGCGCGCAGGATCTTGTTGGTCGTGCGC
This sequence comes from Burkholderia sp. BKH01, assembly GCF_025685725.1. Lineage (NCBI taxonomy): Bacteria > Pseudomonadati > Pseudomonadota > Betaproteobacteria > Burkholderiales > Burkholderiaceae > Burkholderia > Burkholderia sp. BKH01. The sequence continues at coordinate 198,093 of NZ_JAOTQT010000006.1, forward strand.
GGATACACGTAGTCGGTGCCGAGCAGGAAGAAGCGCTTCGCGCCGCCGCCTTCCGCGCTCATCAGGTACTCGACGGCCGGGATCGCCTGCTGGTTCGGCGCGGCACCCGTGTAGAACACGTTGCGCGACATTTCCTCGCCTTCGTACTGCACCGGGTAATAGAGCAGCCCGTTCAGTTCCTCGAACACCGGCAGCACGGACTTGCGCGACACCGACGTCCAGCAGCCGAACACGCACGCGACCTTGTCCTGCGTGAGCAACTGCCGCGCCTTCTCGGCGAACAGCGGCCAGTTCGACGCGGGATCGACCACCACGGGCTCGAGCTTGCGGCCCATCACGCCGCCGCTCTTGTTGATGTCGGCGATCGTCATCAGCGCGGTGTCCTTCAGCGACGTCTCCGAGATCGCCATCGTGCCCGACAGCGAGTGCAGGATGCCAACCTTGATCGGGCCGGTGCCCGCATCCGCCGCATGCGCGAACGGGCTCTTGCCCGCCAGCGCGAGCGCGCCGGCCATCGAACCGAACTTCAACAGACTGCGACGTTTCATCTGTTTCCCCTTGACGTGTTGGATGTGCGTGCGCCGTGGCGGCGCCGGCCATCGGGTAACGCAAGGCATGTGCCAGTCGCGCGGATGCACGCCCGGCGTGCCTGTGCGGCGCAGTGCCGGGCGTCGCGGCGGTGCGGATGACGCGTCGTGCAGCACGCGCGGTCCGTTGCGGTGCAGGTTCGCGGGCGCAAATGGTGCACGGATGTGATTCCCCGTTCCGGTGCCTGCACTCGCTGTTCGGGCCGCCGTGCGCCCTGTCTACGCACCGTACTGGCGCGGCCACGCGCGCGGCCGCCGCCGCGTGCGCGACGATCGACCTGTACGAGCGCGAGCAACTGTTCGCGCGCGCCGCGCAGATGGCGCCCGTGTTCGAGCGCGAGATCCACGAGCTGAAGGACGCGCGGCACGTGATCGACGTGCGCAATCCCGGCCTGGTCGGCGGCGTCGCGCTGAAGCCGCGCGACGGCAAGCCGGGCGCGCGCGTACGACGTGTTCGTCAGGTGCTATCAGAAGGAGAAGGGCGCGATGATCCGCGATACGGGCGACATCCTCGCGTTCTCGCCGTCGCTCGTCATCGACGACGCGCAGATGGCCGGGCTGTTCGCGATCGTCGCCGACGCGCAGAGGGAAACGGAGCAGGGCTGGAATGAGAAACGGGCGCGCAGTGCGCGCCCGTTCGGCGGATCGGTGCGGCCGGCGCGAACTTGCCGGCGCGGCGGCGCGCGATGCGCCGCCGGAGAGATCAGTAACGCGGCACGGACGGATCGACGTCGCGCGACCACGCGTCGATTCCGCCCTGCAGGTTGTACAGCTTCGTGAAGCCGCGCGATTCGAGGAACATCGCGACCTGGGCGCTGCGCATCCCGTGATGGCACACGCAGACGATTTCCGCTTCGTCGTCGAGCTCTTCGCTGCGCGCGGGGATCTGCTGCATCGGAATCGATACGCTGCCGGCGATCTGCGCGGTCGCGATTTCCCACGGCTCGCGCACGTCGAGCACGACCGGCGCGGGGCGCGCCGTATCGCCGAGCCATTCCGCGAGCATCGCGGGCGTCAGGATCTGCATGGAGGCTCCGCCGCTCAGAACTTGAAACGCGAGGGCTCGATCGCGTTGACGAGGTGGTCGATATAGGTTTCGAACACGTCGGCGACGCGATACTGCTTGTCGTCGATGCGCGTGATGATCTGCGCCTTCATCACCGGACGGCCGCCGACGAATGCCGACAGGCGGCCGCCGACCTTCAGCTGTTCGAGCATTTCCTGCGGCACGACGGGCAGGCCGCCCGCGACGCAGATCACGTCGTACGGCGCCTTGCCGGCCCAGCCGCGCGAACCGTCGCCGAGCACGACTTCCACGTTGGTCACGCCGTCGTTGCGGAGGTTGTCTTCCGCGAACTTCGCGATCGCCGGATCGATTTCGACGGCCGTCACGTGCTGCGCGCGGTGCGCGAACAGCGCGGCCAGGTAGCCCGAGCCCGCGCCGATCAGCAGCACGTTCTCGTGCTTCTTGACCGTCAGCTCCTGCAGCACGCGCGCTTCGACGCGCGGGAACAGCATCTTGCTGCGGCCGCCGGGCAGCGGCAGTTCGAGATCGGCGAACGCGAGATCGCGGTATTCGACCGGAACGTAGTTTTCACGCTTGACGATCGACAGCAGGCCCAGGACGTCCAGATCCAGCACGTCCCACGGCCGGATCTGCTGTTCGATCATGTTGAAACGCGCGTTTTCGATATTCATGGTGTGGTCATGCAGCCTGGTCGGCCATCAGCGGGGGTAGATAAACCCCGCGATTGTACCAAACAGGGCGGAGGTCAAGCCTTCAGGCGGCCTGCAACAGACCTTTATCCTTTGCTCTTCTTGATCTGTGCCTCGAATGCGAGGTCGAGCTTGCTCGCCTTGCGCGGCTTTTTGGGGCCGAATTCGTCGACGAACTTGACGAACTCGTCGAGCGGCAGCGGCTCGCAGCACTTCTCGGCGGTGCCGCCCGAGCGGTCGACGAGATAGAACAGGCCGCCCGCCATCGCGACGGCCGCGAATTGCGGGTTGCCGGAGCGGGTCTTCAGGCGTTCGACCGCGTAGGTCGCTTTGGTGGTGCGCATCGTGGGGGTTCTGGCGGAGCGGAAGCCCCACACTGTATCAAACCGGCCGGGCCGCGTGCGGCCGCCGGTTTGCCGGCGGCAACGCACGTTCGCAAGCCCCTTATCGGCGGGAACTGGCCCTAGACCGTGCGCGAGTAGCGTTGCCGCGGCGCGTGGCCGAGATACGCGTCGAACGCCATCGCTATGTTGCGCACGACCATCCGGCCGGCCGGATGGATCGTCAGGCGGTCGCCCGCGATCGTCAGCAGCCCGTCGCGCTCGAACGGGCGCAGCGCGTCGAGCTCGCGCGCGAAATGATCGGCGAAGCGGATGCCGTGCGCGGCCTCGACGTGCGAGAACGGCAGTTCGAGGTTGCACATCAGTTGCGTGATCACGTCGCGGCGCAGCCGGTCGTCGGGCGTGAGCCGCACGCCGCGCGCGATCGGCAGTCGGCCCGCGTCGAGCGCGGCGCCGTACGCGGGCAGATCCTTCGCGTTCTGCGCGTAGACGTCGCCGACCTTGCCGATCGACGACACGCCGAAGCCGACGAGGTCGGTATCCGCGCGCGTGCTGTAGCCCTGGAAATTGCGCTGCAGCGTGCCGTTGCGCTGCGCGCGCACGAGCTCGTCGGACGGCCGCGCGAAGTGGTCCATCCCGATGTACACGTAGCCGGCCGACGTCAGCATGTCGATCGCGAGGCCGAGCAGCGCGATGCGCGTTTCGGGTGGCGGCAGCGTCGCATCGTCGATCTGCCGCTGCATCTTGAACAGGTGCGGCATGTGCGCGTAGCCGAACACCGACAGCCGGTCGGGCGCGAGTTCGATGATCGTCTCGAGCGTGCGCGCGAACACGGCGACCGTCTGGTGCGGCAGCCCGTAGATCAGGTCGACGCTGACCGAATGGAAGCCCGTCGCGCGCGCGGCGCCGAGCAGGTCGGCCGTCATCGCGAGCGGCTGGATGCGGTTGATCGCCTGCTGCACGACCGGATCGAAATCCTGCACGCCGAGGCTCAGCCGGTTGAAGCCGATCGTGCGCAGGTGCACGAGCGTCGCGGGCGTGACCGTGCGCGGGTCGATCTCGATCGAGAACTCGGCGTCGGCGTCCGGTGCGAGCGCGAAGTGCTCGCGGGTGGCCGCCATCAGCTCGGCCGTTTCGTCGTCGGAAAGAAAGGTCGGCGTGCCGCCGCCCCAGTGCAGCTGCGTGACCGGGCGCGACGGATCGAACAGCGCGGCCTGCAGCGCCATTTCGCGCTTGAGCTGGTCGAGATACGGGCGCGCGCGGCGGCGATTGTTGGTCGCGATCTTGTTGCAGCCGCAGTAGAAGCACGCGGTGTTGCAGAACGGGATGTGGAAATACAGCGACAGGTCGCTCGACGACGCGCCGGGGTCGCCGGCCGCGCGCACGTAGTCGGCCGGATCGAAATCGTCGCGAAACTGCAGCGCGGTAGGGTACGACGTATAGCGCGGCCCGTTCGCGCCGTATTTCGTGAGCAAATCGGGACGGAACATTATGTCGGCAGAACCGGAGCTCATGATGGTCTCGCGCTTTTCAGATGCTTTCGAGTATATAAACGCGCGATTCGGCTGCATTGCGTAATAACGTCGCAGCCGGCGATGGCACAATGCGGGGTGGGCTGCCGGACACCGCGTCCGGTTGTCGCACCGTTTTTTGTTGTTCGTTCGAGAGAGCCGAGTGTCCGTCGAAATGCCTGTCCGCCCGGCGCCCGCCGATGTCCCGCCGCCGCATGCGTGCCGCGAGGGCTGCGGCGCGTGCTGCATCGCGCCGTCGATTTCCAGCCCCATTCCGGGCATGCCCGACGGCAAGCCGGCCGGCGTGCGCTGCGTGCAGCTCGGCGACGACCTGCGCTGCCGGATCTTCGGCCGGCCCGAGCGGCCCGCGTGCTGTTCGGGGCTGCAACCGTCCGCCGACATGTGCGGCGCATCGCGCGACGATGCGCTCGCGTGGCTCACGCGCCTCGAGGCCGCGACGCAGCCGTCGCCGCGTGGCGGCATGGGGCGGTAGCGGGTTGCCGACCACGTTCGGGACGAATGCGACGCATGGAACCCGCCGCGCGGGTTGAAGCACTAACTCCGGTCGTTTGCCCGGCATGGGCGCAGCGCCGATAGCCCGATCGCCGCTGCGCCGGATACAGGAGATTGATCAAGCATGACCGCACCTCGCGCGCCCGGCCGGCGCCGTTTTCTCGCCGCAACCGTCGGCGCCATCGGCGTGTGTGTATCGCTCGCCGCCTGCGCATCGACGTTCCCGTTCATCCCCGATCACTACACGTTCTCGCGCGGCGACGTGCAGAAAGCCGTCGCGCGCAAGTTCCCGTACCAGAAGACGGTCGCGCAGGTCGTCGACGTGTCGCTCGCGAACCCGGCCGTCAACCTGCTGCCCGACCAGAACCGCGTCGCCGTGCAACTCGACGCGAATTTCGCGAGCCCGTTCCTGCGCGCGCCCGTCAGCGGCAAGTTCACCGTGTCGGGCCAGCTCGCGTACGACGCGCCGAGCCGCTCGGTCGTGCTGAAGGCGCCGTCCGTCGACAGCCTCGTGCTCGACGGCGACGCGCAGATGTACGGGCAACAGGTCGGCGCTGCCGCCGGCCTGCTCGCGACGCAGTTGCTGACCAACTATCCGATCTACACGTTCAAGCCCGAACAGCTGCAATTTGCCGGGGTGAACTACGAACCCGGTACAATTACGATTCTTACAAACGGCATACGCGTGGCGATCGTCGAAAAATGACGACGAACCCGCGCGGCCGAGCGGGCCGCGCGGCAACCTGGCCCTTCCTTTCGACCATTTCGGAGTTGGGCCACGGATGGACTGGATCCTGATCTGCAAGGCATTGATCCTCGGCGTCGTCGAGGGGCTGACGGAATTCCTGCCGGTGTCGAGCACCGGTCACCTGATCGTCGCGGGCAGCTTCCTGAATTTCAACGATTCGCACGCGAAAACCTTCGACGTCGTGATCCAGTTCGGCGCGATCCTCGCGGTCTGCTGGGAGTACCGGCAACGGATCGCGTCCATCGTCTCCGGGCTGCCGAGCCGGCCCGACGCGCGGCGCTTCACGCTGAACGTCGTGATCGCGACGATTCCCGCGATCGCGCTCGGCCTCCTGTTCGAGAAGAAAATCAAGGCCGTGCTGTTTTCGCCGGTGCCCGTCGCGTTCGCGCTCGTCGTGGGCGGCGCGATCATCCTGTGGGCGGAGGCGCGGCAGCGCGAGCGCGGCGAGCCGCCGCGCGTGATGTCGGTCGACGCGCTGACGCCGCTCGATGCGCTGAAGGTCGGCATCGCGCAGTGCTTCGCACTGGTGCCCGGCATGTCGCGGTCGGGTTCGACGATCATCGGCGGGATGCTGTTCGGCCTCGACCGGCGCGTCGCCACCGAATTCTCATTCTTCCTCGCGATTCCGATCATCTTCGGCGCGACGCTCTACGAAACCGTCAAGGACTGGCAGGCGTTCACGGTCGATTCGCTCGGGCTGTTCGCACTCGGGCTCGTCGCGGCGTTCGTCAGCGCGTTCGTGTGCGTGCGCTGGTTGCTGCGCTACGTCGCGACGCACGATTTCACGGTATTCGCGTGGTACCGGATCGCGTTCGGGCTGTTCGTGCTGCTGGTTGGGTACAGCGGCTGGCTGAACTGGGCGTGATGCGGGCGCCGGTGTCCGGCGCGCTTCCATAAGCAAACGGCCCGATCGGCAAATGCCGGTCGGGCCGTTTTGTCGTCCGGGGCGGTGCGACGTGCGCCGCCTCGGCGGAAGGGTTCAGCCTGCGCGCTTGCGGAACACCAGGTCCCACACGCCGTGGCCGAGCCGCAGCCCGCGCCGTTCGAACTTAGTCACCGGGCGATAGTCGGGGCGCGGCGCATAGTCGGCGGCCGTGTTTTCGAGCGTCGGTTCCGCGCCGAGCACTTCCAGCATCTGTTCCGCGTAGTTCTGCCAGTCGGTCGCGCAGTGAATGTACGCACCGGGCTTCAGGCGCGACGCGAGATGCGCGACGAGCGGCGGCTGGATCAGCCGGCGCTTGTGGTGGCGCGCCTTGTGCCACGGATCGGGGAAGAAGATGTGCACGCCGTCGAGGCTTTCCGGCGCGAGCATGTGCTCGAGCACTTCGACCGCGTCGTGCTGGATGATGCGGATGTTCGGCAGGCCCTGCTCGCCGATCAGCTTCAGCAGCGCGCCGACGCCCGGCTCATGCACTTCGACGCCGAGGAAGTCGTCGCCGGGGCGGTTCGCGGCGATTTCCGCGGTCGATGCGCCCATCCCGAAGCCGATCTCGAGGATGCGCGGCGCGCTGCGGCCGAACACCGCATTCCAGTCGGGCATCTCCGGCGCATACGGGACCACGAAGCGCGGGCCGAGCTCGTCGAGCGCGCGGCGCTGGCCGGTCGACACGCGGCCGGCGCGCGTGACGAAGCTGCGGATGCGGCGGTGGTGCAGCGGATTGACTTCGTCGGCGCCGTCGGCGGCTTCGTCGGGAATGGCGTCGTCATGCGGCGGCAGGCCGGCTTCGTTCGGATCGTCGTGCATCATCGGTACAGAGAAAGGCTTTGTTGCGGGCGAAGGCCCGTTGTGCGCAGCAGTGCGCCGGGGGAACCGGCACATGGTACAAAAAAGCCGCCTTCGACGAGGCGGCTTTTGCGCAGGCTGCGATGCAGCCGGAAAGTGGAGCGGGCGATGGGAATCGAACCCACGTCATCAGCTTGGGAAGCTGAGGTAATGGCCATTATACGACGCCCGCAGAACGCGCAATTCTACAGGGGTTTCGGTGGGGATGGCAAGCGGGCGGATTTGAGCAGTGGCAGCGAAACTGGCATGGCTCGCTGGCGGAGCGGTGGCATCGCTGCCGACGGTTGTCAGGCATCTCGGAATGCTGTTACGCGGCGGCACCGAGCCGCCATCCGCCGGACGAATCCATGTTACACGTCCGGCAGCAAGAAAACGATCCTAGTGTCGCAGCCGGGATTCGCCGGTCGTCTCAGTCGGGTGCAAGCGCTTTGGCTGATGATCGCGGCTCTTCAGAGGACACCACGCCCGGCAAGAAAACTTGCCTGCTGATTGGCGAAGGCCTGGAAGCCCGGGTAGCTGGTGTACAGCAGATCAATGAACCTTAACTCGGATCTCAGATTGGCGACAGCGGCGTTCCAAGCGACCTGATCCCCTAGCTGCGTATTAAGGGTGGTGCTGATCCCATCGAGCACCTTCCTTATAGCATTGTCGACGTGGGTGGGGATCGGCCGGTTCCTGTTCCGCCAGATGAGAAAGTCGCGTCTTACTTGGAACAGTGCCTGAGCATCGACTGCGGCGAACGGCATCGCCTCAGGGGGCAAAAACATCTCAAACTCCTAATGCACCGCACGCACGGCCAGCAGTGTGGCGCTCGACTAGGGAAACATCAAGACAGGCTAGTGCGGTCTGCGCAAGAATTGCATCGGGGCGGCCCCCTCGGCCTCCGCGCGAAAAATCGTGAGTATGCCGCATCGCTACCCTCGTTGTAGGTCTGTCGTGTCATCGTAGCGGAGTTGCCGCATTGCTGGTGGCTGCGCGCGCATCGCCGTCTCTCGTCGTAACGGGCGGCATTGACCGATTCTGAACCGCAAGAATCGGCCACGAGGAAAACCACCACTCTGTTATCGCGAAGGCATTAGAGTGTCCGTGGACGTGTGCAACAATTGTCATACAACTCATACCTCAACTCCATGGACGACGAAATCCGCGGATTTATCCAAAACGGCGAGATCGGCGCGCTTGCGCTGGACACTTCCACGCTGCGGGCGGCAGGTTATGCGTTTGAGCGAGGTCTGTTAGAGCAGGTAGCTCATCTCCGGGCGCACGGGATAACAGTGCTGCTCCCGAACATCGTTATGCACGAGACGCGCGCACATCTTCTCAAAGAAGCAACCCTCGCCGTTGGTAAGCTGCGAGGTGCTGTTGACGATTTGGAGCGAAAGTCCCTCATCTACCCTGCTGCTCTGGCTACGCTGATATCGGCCTCAGACGCGGCATATGTCGAAGCGCAAGAACGCCCCGTCCAGCGGCTGAAGGAATGGATCGCCAAGGCAGGAATATCGGTAGTTGACGCTGGCGATTTTGCTCTGGTTGAAGATCTGATCGCGCTCTACGTTGCTGGCGATCCGCCGTTTACCGTAGAAGGTAAGAAGAAGTCCGAGTTTCCTGACGCACTCGCGCTATTGGCGCTCAAGGGTTGGGCGGAAAACAATAGCACTCGCGTACTTGCTGTATCCGGCGACGATGACTGGAAACGGTTTGGCGAGTCTTCCAGCGAGGTCTATGTAGTACAAGACCTGGGGGCTGCGCTTTCCGCGTTTCAGACACCCAATGCCGCGAATGTTTGCCGTGCGCTGTTCATGTCCGTTGAAGATGGCGATCCGTACGGGCTTGAAGCGAAGCTACTAAAAGCGCTTGATAACGGCCGTGACCGACTCCGGCTTCGACTTGAGTTAGGTGAGACACCATATGCTGAGACAATTGACTCTTTCTCGATCGAGTTCAGCGGAGTCGAGCTTCCTGAGTTTGACCATAGCTCAGACGAATTTAAGCCGGTTAGCCACGACAGCGCCGCCGGAAAGACAGTGGTTGAGATTACTGCGTGGGCGTCGGCGGTCATTTCGTGGCAGCTAAGTCTCTCATCATGGGACAAAGCCAAGCGCCAGAGCGTCGCGGTCGGCGGTGGTACTTATCGCGATGAGCAACAGTTTGAATTCAAAGCGCTGGTTACGGTCGCTAAGAGATCCGGGGATTTGAAAATCACGCGAGTAGAAGTTGAGCCGACGACCGTAGACTCTTTCCTAGACGACGTTACTCCCCAGTGGTACGGCGATGCATCGGCTTAGTGCGCTGCCATGCCATGTGTGATTGCCGGTCGCGCTGCATACAGGATGCCAAAACTAGTCGCAAAGTAGGGACAAGCGGTCGGCTCCATTCGACCATTCGCCAGGAGCGGCTGTTTGTAGGCACGAAACGGTCATACGTTAGCTAGATTAGGAACGGCGGTTACGGGTTGCGTCGGTCGCGAGGCTTCAGCGGCTCCCGCCGTTGTGCGTTGAGGACACTGCCGGGATAGTCGTCGCATGAACGACATCCAACACCACAACGATTTCCCGCCGCTGACCATCGAACGGATTGGCGATTTGGCCGACGCGGTCCATCAGGATCGCGGCAGCGAGCTTTCTGCCGCCAAGTTTGCGAAAAGCTGCCGGGCCTACTGAGCCAGCGGCTTATCCGGTTTGCTGTGCGAATACGTTGGGGAATTCATCTCCGCATAGCGCAAAAAGTGCGTCGTAGATTTCGCGATCTTGCTCTGGGCTGTCGGAATGGGTGCAGAGTGAAAGGTAGATGTTCTTCTGTTCGTGCACGCCGAAGATTAGCCACTCCCCGGTGAGTTTCCGCTTTGTTGCGCGTTGCCTGTAACCTTCCATCACGAACTCGTGTACCAGCCGACCTTGCCAACCGACGCGCGAGGGGGCTTGTTCTTCTTCTGCTGCAACCCGTGCACACAATTTTTCGAATTTGTCGCTCTTGGAGCTGAACATACTCCATTCATTGAGGATATTGTGGACCAGGAATCGGGCATCAAAAAAATGGACCTTCCACAGCCCGCGCAAGGCGTCGCCTTTGAACTGCCGAGGCTTCGCGGTCATAGACGGAAGAGGATTGCGACCTTCAAGGTGCTGAATGACGTCCGTGACAGCAAATGTGTTGATAGTTCGATGCTTCCACGCGCTGGTCAACTGGGCAAGCAAGAACCTGCTCAATCGCGACGTGTCGATGCCGTAGAGTCCCGCGTTCGATGCCATGAACGACTTTATGTCGTCATCGGATATCCCGAAACCGGCCATGATGCTTGGATCGAGACACACAGATTTCCTTTCCTGACGAGCGAGCCGAACAACGTGCTGCTGTCCCGGTCGGTGGGCGCCTTGCGGTGCTCGTACATTCGGCCTTGGACCGTCGCTGGCTGGCGCGGCGAGATCAGAGGTGGATCGCTGACAAGCTCGACCACTATTTCGGCGTTGGCTCATGAAAAGTAGCAGTTGCAGCGTCGAAGTCCACAAGGCGTGCCAGTCGCAAAAGAATAGGAGAGGGGCCTAAGAGGTCTCCCCCACCGGCAGTTGCCTGGATGCTGAAAAATCCGGTTCGTCTCATCCCGTCCGCGACGGCGCGGAATTCCGCGTGATCTTCGAAGACGTCTGGAATAAGTGCGCTCTGCGATTGGACGGTAGCGGCCCGCATTCGTTCTATTGGGTCATCCTTTTGCTCAATAGCCTCATTCCGATGCCGAAGAATGCAGCCCGTCAAAAGAATCTCATCCCGGCGCAACGGTGTAAGAACATCCGCGTAATAGAGAAATTCGTCCGCCTTGATAAGACCCAGCCGTGCTTGTCCGCAGAACACTTCTGCGAGCAATCGCAGATTAACGCGTGCGGCCCCTTCTTGTGCCGCACGTAGGTAGCGGTAAACAATGGCGACCGACTCCTCCGCGTCACTTTCGCTAAACCGGATGTCACCCCGTGAAATGGCGGTTAGCATGATCTCCCGAGCATCGTCGGCACGCTTCTGAAAAAGTGCCTTCAATGCTTCACCGGCCATCGCGCCGCCGGGTAAGGAGAGCAAGCCGAAGACATCACAAACGACTGCGGGCAAACTACCAAGCATGGAAGCCTCCCTCGATACGCACTTTTTGAGATGTCGGTGTCACTTCGATCTTCTCCCAGTATCAAAAAACGGTCACCGCGCCCAACCGATCTCGCGATAGATTTTCCCAAGCAGCGCTAGCGCGCATTCGGCGTCGCTTTCCGATGGGGCGTCGTTGCCTCGTTTTAGCCTCTCCGCTGCCTTTCCTTGTGCATGCAAACGCGCGATGATCCGGATGGCGTTGCCCAGCACAAATCGTCGTTCTTCTCGCGGTGCGTTGGGCGAGTCAACGACATCAGCAAGGACCGCAAGGTCCCTTCCCAGGGAATTGCTTCCCGCGTTCGTATGGGCGAGGTGCGCGGTGATAGCGGCAGTCGCGGCTTCGCGGCAGCGGTCGATCACGCTTTCGGCACTGTCGCGAAAAGCGGAGCTTGCTGCTTTTTCGTAATGTTCCATCGCGAGTGCGACATGCTCATTCTTCGCGAGAGGTTCGATTTCGGGTAGGATTCCGAGGCTGGCCCTCGTACGCACCGTGATAAGGTCTTCTCCTGTAATCAGACGCTCTATGTCCAGCACAGTATAGGCTGCAACGCGCGGTCCCGAACCGAGCACGAGAACTGCTTCTCGACGTTTGGCAAGTAGTTGGTCGGGCGCTGACCAGGGCTGGAACGAGTAGAGTTGCTTAACCAGAAATCCGCGAACGTCCGTGCCGCCTGATACCGACGCATACGCAGGATGACGTTGCACGTGCCAAGTGGCCGGCTGCACATCGGCCCATCGTGTGTATAGGCGACCCCGACGAATGCGAGCGACCGGATCGAACGAATCCTCACGGAAGAGCATGGCCGCCGATGTCAATGCGTCGTCGCTCAATGGCTTGTTCCGATCGATATGTGGACCGATATAAGTTGCGATAGAAATGAACGGTGCCGGCCATATCGCGTGTCCCCATAGCGAATACGATCCTTCGTAAACCAGATGCGAATCAAACTCGATACCCAGCATCTATACCCCTCGGTCGTGCGTTAGAGATCGCCTTCCGCCCAGCGGCCGGCCATTTGTCGCTGGTATGAAACGATCTTTTCCCTATACGCTGTGGCTCGTTCTGATTCTGGTCGAGGAAGCAACCGGAACAAGCTGTATTCGTAGTGAGGATCAAGCCCATTGTGACAGGTATGGCAGAGCGTAATCAGATTGTTTGCTTCGGTCACACCGCCGATAGCCCACGGGCGAATATGATGGACGTGAAGCTCTATATCGGTGTGGTCGTTCGGACTTCTTCCACATACGCGACATCGGTACCGATCGCGCTTGATGATCTCCATGCGCAGCTTTGGCGTGGGCGCTCGTTGCATTGCGGACGACGGGAGACATGCTGGTGAGGCGAAACCGAATTCCCCAACGCGAACTACCGGGCTGGCCTCTAGCCACTCGGGAATCGTGGAGTTGGCCAGCTCCTTTTCGACGACCGCATGTCCGCCGAACCAGAGAAAAACCCCCAGGTCTTCCTGCGTGCCCACCACTAATCCGGGCTCGCCGATTGTGCGCCAACTATTCAACATACGGTCAGCATGGACTAGCGATGCCGCCCTCAACTCAATCCGCCGACTTTCGTCAGCGTATCCAGTAAAGTGGCTGAAAGCGGAACACTCTGGCTGTCCGCTTTGACCGAGCAGTACGGTCAAGGCGTAGTAATGCTTGCCCGGATCTGGTTCGGATTGCATCATCGACATGATCCGATCTTCGATATCGCTCATTGGCGCTTTCTTGCTTATATATAACTTGTTCGGAGGTCCTATTCCATCGATGTTATCCGAGATAGTCGCCGCAGAGACGACATCGGACATGACAACGATTTTTGCTGTTAGCTACCGACGAGATGAGCGATGATAAGCTTACCCGCACCCCCGGACGGTATCGCAAATTCCATATGGCTACTCGTAAGTCGGCAGCGCCCTCAGTGCGGTGCTGGCAGCACCGTCGTCGCCGAAGCTCTCTAGATATTCGTGCTGTCCCGGCTTCACTCGAACCTTATCCGTGTGTCGGTAGGAGCCGGGACCGTCAGGCACGATGACGAACACGTCGTCACCGCCGACGATCAGGTTCGCAACCTCGTGATAGGCCAGTGCTCGACCCTCATCTAATCCGATGCTACCGTCGTCGTTCTTGCTGAACCGATGAATCTTCGCTTCGGCCACTTCACCGACCGCCGCGTCCAGCTTAATCATCGAGATACCGTAGATGCTCATCGTTGCCCCCGAACCGCGAAAGGAAGTCCACCCCGTTCGGGGAGTATAGCGAAGGCAGTCTGGCAACGAGCGCGCTTCGTTGTTAACCGCCTATCGCCTTCCCGATGGTTCGTCAGAAACGACTGTTCTCGACCTTTGCGGAGTCCCATTTACCAAGGCGGGCAGCTGTTACGAGCCTGCCGACCGTGATAGGAATGCGATCGAGGGCCTTTCGCCGCTTTCGCGACAGAGCCGCGACGAGCATGAGCAGAAGGCCTTGCTCCTCGTGGCTACACATTCATCGTAGATAGGGTCTTGTAATGCTTGGGGGCTTTTCGGTACAGCTACCGCAGCTCCATTCGACGGGCAGTCAACAACCTTGAGAGGAATCATGTCAAGAGAACTCTTCGCAGCCGACATAGACGCAAAGCTTGAACAATTCCATTGGGCTTTCGACCGTAGGGCTGATCTTTTGATGGCGGTTCTTCGCGGGCACATGATGGTCGAAGAACGGCTGCACGATATCATCTCTGCGGGTGTCGCGAACTACGTCAGGCCTACTATCGAGAACGACATCTTCAGTTTCGGTACTGCGGCAAAGCTTGCGCGTGCAATCGTGGGCACCGCTGCCGATGCCAATTTTTGGAAGGGCATTACATCCTTGAACTCCCTTCGCAATGCTCTCGGACACCGGGACCAGCCCGTGCGCCTCGATACGCTCCTGACTAAGTTCTTCGAAGATACCGAGCTGGCGGCCGCTCATCTATTCAAGGGACGGGACATTACGTATAGGCATGCAGGTGAAACCGAGGAAACCACCGCTGTTGCCATGCGATTGCGCTGCATGGCGCTGTGGGCCATCCTCGGAGTCCATGCAGACAATCTCGCGAGAGACTTGGACGCTGCACTGATGTCCCGACGACCAAGATGAAGACGCTTTCCCGCCGTCAGTGGCGACAGCTTAGTCGCCTGACACGCGTTGAACAACCTCATTCATCGAGTAGTGCACGAACTGTTTGCCCAGTTCGGTGAGCACGTATTGCTTGCTGCTATCGAACGCAGATTCGACGGTGCCACTGGCTGGGACAGACGGCTTACGCACCGTCTGCTTGCGCAGGAACTGTCCGTCAGCGTTGGTGTCGCGTGCTTGCCGAATCACCCCGCCAGTACTGAGATCGCGGATCAGTCGTTTGTACAGGTCTGCTTCCGCAGAATCCTCTCGAACCAGATCGCCGTAGACCGCGGTCCAGATGTTAAACCGGGTCGCGCCCGGGTTCTTAAAGATTTCGCGAATGACTGCAAGATGTGATTCGTGATAGCTGTCCAGCCAGTCGATGAAGAGACGAACTACGTCGTCGGAGCATAACCGCGTACCAGCAGCGTTCGTCACGAGGTTTGCAACGTATCGGCGCTTTTCCTCGGTGTCGGCCTTGTCCCACGCGCGGAAAGCCTTGCGGACGACGTCGAGATATTCTTCGCTCGCCAGGCGTTCATCGATTTCCTCGCCGATCGCTTCAAATCGACGCCCGATTTCCTGCATGGTCGCACTCAGCGTTTCCATCTTGGCCTGATGCTGTTCCAGCCATTGAGTCTGAAGAGTCGATGTTCGCAAGCCGGATTCTTCGGCCTTGACGCTAGCTAGCGCGCTGATGAATCCGCCGACCCAAGGAATACTGCCGAGTGCCGCCAGAGCGAATTTCTCGAGAATTCGTCGTTTCGTGCTCGGATTCAGTTTTTCGAGCTCGGTTCGGATCTGGTCAACGGCTGAATCAGTTGCCCTTGCTCCACGCCCATTCCCGATAGAGGTCGGTGAAGACCGAGCCGATCTTCTTGAAATCACCGTTGTACGTCTGCTTGCAGTAGGCGAAGTCCTTGTCGATCTGCGGACATTTCTGTGCCAGAGCCGTCAGCAAGCTCCGTCCAATGCTCCTGTGGCAGAGAGGATAAAAACGTAGGTCAAGGCGCAGCGGACGA
Source organism: Burkholderia sp. BKH01 (assembly GCF_025685725.1). NCBI lineage: Bacteria > Pseudomonadati > Pseudomonadota > Betaproteobacteria > Burkholderiales > Burkholderiaceae > Burkholderia > Burkholderia sp. BKH01. Next base: position 213,580 of record NZ_JAOTQT010000006.1, read on the forward strand.
ATTGGACCGACTTGAGGCTGCCCGATCAAGCAGAAGCTCGGGCACTCTTCCTGGCAGAGCGCGAACGATCGGCCAAGATCAGACAGGAAGGTTATGCGCGGCGAGCCCTCGCCGATGTCGGAAAACAATCGACGGAAGAACAGAACCAATGATGCTGAATACTCTGACCACGACTCCTGAGCAGGAGCTGGATGCACGCGCCAAAGCGTTTTACCTGCTCAAGAAATGGACAAGCGTTACGTTCCTGGATCATGCAGTTAGTCTGTTCAGGGATTTCCTTCACGCGTACGCCAAGCAATTGGACACGCCGAGCCCAAATCAGGAGGAATTGGAGGCAGCGTATGTCAGCGATTTCCTGAATGCGTTGGTGAGGATGGGTCAAGGTATTGAGACATTGCGACAAGGTGCCGACAAGCGATCGGCTTACGACGCGCTCATAACGGGTAGCGAGAAGGGGGGCGAGCTGTTGTTCGGGCGGAGTGCGCACGAGGTCGGTCGAACATATGACCCGTTTTTCCACGCGCTTGGCGTGAGGGATACGAGATTTTCGGATTTCGAATATGCAACGGGGTATGCGGAAGGGGCGTGGATTGAAGAGTTGAGTTGTCAGGCGCTCAAGTGCACTGTCGGGCTCGATTTTTCCGAATACCTTACCTATGGCAAGCGCCCCAATGGCGGTACTCGTGTCTTCAAGCATTGGACGTACGAATCGTTGTTTCAAGATCCGCTATTTCCTGCGTGGCGGTATTGGCCACCCGGTCGCAGCTATCCTGCAGAACTCCCCCCCTGTCCGCCCAAGAATGAATCAGGGGCCGGCGAGGTTTACAGCGATCAAGAGATTCCTGTCGAGGGTATCTGGGAGCCATGGTTTCCGGCTGGCAAGGTTGGATGTCCGAGTTACTTCCTTAAAGGCAGTATCGCCCACAAGTACCTGTTGGAAGGTACGAATGACGAACATGTTGTGCGCTGGCGGCTGCTGTGGGAAGACAAGCGTTACCGGGATGGCAGCATTCCGGCGGAGGAGGAAATTTACTTCCCCAAGCCTGTCGCACAACCCAGGCTCCGTGTCCTGCCCGGGGAGCCTTGTCCGCGCGCCGGTTATTGGCAAAGCCCGGCCGTGAAAGATTCGGTTTATGTCGAAGCCGGAGCACCCATGCCGGGACCTCAGCGCACGGCGTGGGGGATGGTCATTTGGCATTATGGAGATACTCAACCGGACTCTCATACGTGACCTCGCGCGGCTTGAATCCGCAAACAGCGGGGCCATTCCGCCCGGGCCAGCGGGCAACGAGCTGGCAGCGCGCTTGCTGGCGAGTCGGTGTCGAAAATAGACGAGTCGGCGTCGGAAGCACGCAAGCCCCGGTAACGCTTCCGAACTAACGTGACGGATCACTTACCCGATCGTTTGGAGCTGAGATGTCCGATTTCATCACCGTTTTGCGCGAAACCTGCCCGACTCCGGTCCTTGACGCGACCAAGTGGAAGCGCATCGGCGGCGATCCGCACACCGTGAACCTCAACGCTTACGTCTCCAAGGACGGCAGCAAGATCATGGGCACCTGGATCTGCACCCCGGGCAAGTTCGAGGTGAACTACGAGAAATGGGAGTACTGCCACTTCCTCGACGGCTACTGCATCATCACGCCGGAGGGCGAGGAGTCTGTGCACCTGAAAGCCGGCGATGTGTTCGTGATCGAACCCGGCATGAAAGGGACCTGGGAAGTGGTGGAGACGGTGCGCAAGTACTTCGTCTTCGCCTGAGCGGGCCTGTAGATTCGATCACGCATATATCGTCGTCGCCGGTACCTTCCCGGTTCGCGGCCTCTGTCATCGCGGCCCTTGCATGTTGCAAGGGCCCATACACATTAAGAACAAGACGACGCTCGCAGAACGCGTGGTTTTACATGGAATCACGCCGGAATGGCAACGGTGCGATTCGGGCCAGTTGAACGGCTGTCGTGTCCGCGCTGTCGGTCCCCGGCATCTTCGCCGTGATCCAGGCCGACTTCTCGGCGATCGTGCAGGCGTGGCGGCGCGATCGTCCATACCGGTAACGAATGCCTGCGCCCGGCCGCGCCAGCGCCTATGATGCAGCGGTCTGCTTATCGTTCCGGCCGCACCGCTTGAACCATCGCATGCGCCGGTCGCCCACCGGAACCCGACCATGCGCATCACCGCCATCCGCGAGCAACCGATCCCTGTCTCTCGTTATGCCGACCCGTCCATTCCCTCCGGCGGCCTGACGACGAGTGTCGTCGCGGTCGTCACCGACGTCGTGCGCGACGGCCGCCCCGTAACGGGCTACGGCTACGCATCGGTCGGCCGTTTCGCGCAGGGCGGCTTGATCCGCGAACGGTTCGCGCCGCGCCTGCTGGCCGCGGCCGACGCGCTCGCCGACGAAGCCGGCACCAACCTCGACCCGTTCCGCGCATGGCGCGCGATGATGGCTGGCGAAAAACCCGGCGGACACGGCGAACGCTGCGTCGCGGTCGGCACGCTCGACATGGCGATCTGGGATGCCGCCGCGAAAATCGCCGACCTGCCGCTCCATCGCTTTCTCGCCGACCAGCTTGCACGCACGGCCGCATCACGCGTGCGCGTGTACGCGGGCGGCGGCTACCGCTATCCGCATGACGATCTCGCGCGCCTGTCGGACGAGATGCGCCGCATCGCCGATCTCGGCTACACGCACGCGAAGATCAAGATCGGCGGCGCGGATCTCGACCAGGACAGACGCCGCATCGAAGCCGCCGCTGCCCAACTCGCCGACAGTTCGCATCTCGCGGTCGATGCGATGAACACATACGACGCGACGACCGTGCAAGCCGCCGCGGCGATGCTCGCGCCGTTCGACCTCTGGTGGTTCGAAGACATCTGCGACCCGCTCGATCTGCCGCTCCAGGCTGACCTTTCCGCGCGATACGCGCCGCCAATCGCAGCCGGTGAAGCACTGTTCTCACTCGCGGAAGCAAAGCTGCTCGACCGCTACGGCGGCCTGCGCAGCGACCGCGACGTGCTCGTGTTCGATCCGGTGCATTGCTACGGGCTGCCGGGCTATCTGCAGATCGTCGACCACTTCGTGTCGCGCGGTTGGCGGCGCGACGCGTTCTGGCCGCACGGCGGCCACCTGTTTTCGCTGCACGTCGTTGCGGCGCTCGGGCTCGGCGGCGCGGAAGTCAATCCGTTCGCGTTCCATCCGTTCAGCGGACTGGCCGATGGCGAAACCGTCGACGCGGGCTACGCACGCGTACCGCAAGCACCCGGCATCGGCTTCGAACTGCATGCCGACGGGCACAACGCGTTTCGCAAGCTATCGGGCCGCTGACGCCTGAAGCGCATCGATCGCGAAACGCACCGCGAAGCCGAGCATCATCACCGCGACGAAGAAATCGAGCACGCGAGCGAACCACGCGTGGCACGCGCTCGCGCCGCGCCGGTCACGCGCGGCCGGCATCGCCGGCCGCCCACTCCGGTCGCCGCCCGAGCGTGTCGAACAACCGCACGATCTCGGCCTTCACCTTCTGCACCGCATTGCTGACGAGCGCCGTATCGTGCCAGCACAGCGACAGGTCGCGCGCGAACAGCCGGTGCGCGACCGTCGACAGCTTGAGCTTGCGTTCCTCGATCTCGACGTGCGCGGCCGTCCACGGCAGGATCGTCACGCCGAGCTGCGCCATCACGGCCGCGAACAGCAGCCCGGTCGAGCTCGCCTCGAAGCTGATCTCGTACGACAGCCCGGCCTCGCGCATCGCCCAGTCGACGCGGTTGCGGATCGTGTTCGGCGCGCTCGGCAGCACGAGCGGCATCCGCGCGATCGTATCGAGCGGCACGGGATCGTCCGGCACCGGAAACCCGGGCCACGTGATCAGGTACAGCGTTTCCGTCAGCAGCCGGTGGATCGCGATGCCGCGCGTGTCGACCGCGTCGACGACGATCGCGAGATCGAGCCGCGCGCGTTCGAGCAGCGTGTCGAGATCGGCGCTCGGCGCCTCGATCAGTTCCAGCATGATGCCCGGATAGCGGTCGCGCACCGCGCGTGCGAGCGGAATCGCCAGCACGCGCGCGGTGCTCGACGGCATGCCGACCGTCACGCGGCCCTGCGGCGTATCGGCGTCGCGGCGCAGCAGCTCGCGCGTGCCGTCGGCCTGGCGCAGCAGCTCGAGCGCATGCTGGTACAGCGTACGGCCGGCGGCGGTCGGCGCGACGCCGCGCACGCTCCGTTCGAGCAACTGCATCCCGAGATCCTGTTCGAGATTGCGCATCTGCTGGCTCACCGCGGGCTGCGCGACATGCAGCGCCTCGCTCGCATGCGTGACGTTGCCGCATTCGACGACCTTCACGAAATAGCGCAACTGTCTCAAGTCCATCGCCACCGTCTCCCGATTCAAGCCATAAGCCAATCCGATCGATCAAGATGAATATCATATTTTTCGGCGATCGATGGCGTTTCTATACTCGTCTCACAAAAGAGCCAGCCCGTCGGCCATCCCGGACCGGACGCGGCAACAGCGCCGGCCCCGCCGGCAAGGAGACGAAGATGTTGAAGGCGATCGACGCGCCGGCGGCCGGCGCGAAGCCGCGGCGCACGCCGCTCACGCGCGAGCAGGTCAAGGGCTTCTGGGCCGTGTACGCGGGCTGGGTGCTCGACGGCGTGGATTCGGTGATCTACGCGCTCGTGCTGATTCCCGCACTGACCGAACTGCTGCCGGCATCCGGCATCGCGGCGACACCCGCGAATCTCGGGATGTACGGCTCGATCCTGTTCGCGCTGTTCCTGATCGGCTGGGGGCTGTCGTTCGTCTGGGGGCCGCTCGCCGACCGCTTCGGCCGCGTGCGCACGCTCGCCGCGAGCATCCTGATCTATTCGGTGTTCACCGGCGCGGCCGCGTTCGTGCACGACGTGTGGGCGCTGGCCGCGTGCCGGCTGATCGCCGGGATCGGCGTCGGCGGCGAATGGGCGCTCGCGGGCACCTACGTCGCCGAGAGCTGGCCGGAGGACCGCCGCAAGATGGGCGCCGGCTACCTGCAGACGGGCTACTACTTCGGCTTCTTCATCGCGGCCTGCCTGAACTACACGATCGGTGCGACCTACGGCTGGCGCGCGATGTTTCTGTGCGGGCTCGCTCCCGCGCTGCTCGCGGTGTTCACCGTGATGCGCGTGAAGGAGCCGGGGCAGTGGCGCCGGCACGACGCGCGCGACGGCGACGTGGCCGACGCGCGGCGCGCGCATCCGCTGCGCGAGATTTTCGCGCCGGCGTTCCTGCGCCGCACGCTGACGAGCGCGAGCCTCGTCGGCGTCGCGATCGTCGGGCTGTGGGCCGGCTCGGTCTACGAGGCGAGCGCGGTCAGCACGCTGGCGGCGCGCGCGGGCATCGATCACGTCGGTACGCTGCGGCTTGCATCGGTCGGCGCGGCGATCCTGTCGTGCGCGACGATCGCCGGCTGTCTGGTCGCGCCGTGGCTGTCGGAGCGGCTCGGCCGCCGCGCGGCGCTCGGCGTGTATTTCGCGGGCATGGCCGGTGCGATCGTGTTCGCGTTCGGCTGGGCGTTCTACCAGCCGAACGGGCTCACGGCGTTCATGGTGTCGCTCGCGTTCCTCGGTTTCTTCGGCGGCAATTTCGCGATCTTCTCGCTGTGGCTGCCCGAGCAGTATCCGACGCGCGTGCGGGCGACCGCGTTCGCGTTCAACGCGTCGGTTGGCCGCTTCATCGGCGCGGGCGTGAACTTCCTGCTCGGCGCCGCGATTCACGGCTACGGTTCGCTCGGCGTGCCGGTCGCATGGACCGCGGCCGTGTTCGTGCTCGGCATCCTGATCCTGCCGTTCGCGATTGAAACGCGCCACCAGACGCTGCCCGAATGAGCGGCGCGCCGCGATCGTACGGAAGCACGCAACATCCCGTCATCAATATCAGGAGTCCGGAATGCAGGCATTACAAGGAATCAGGGTCGTCGATCTGAGTCGCGCGCTGTCGGGGCCGTTCTGTTCGATGGTGCTCGCCGATCTCGGCGCCGACGTGGTCAAGGTCGAGTCGGGGCCGAACGGCGACATGAGCCGCGCGTGGGGGCCGTTCGATCGCGGCGTGAGCACGTACTACCTGTCCTGCAACCGCAACAAGCGCGGCATCTGCGTGGATTTCCGGCAGCCGGCCGGCCTCGATGTCGTGCGGGGGCTGATCGCGCAGGCCGACGTCGTGATCGAGAATTTCAAGGCCGGCACGATGGAGGCGATGGGACTCGGCTATGCCGCGCTGAGCGCGCGCGATCCGCGGCTCGTGATGGGCAGCGTCACCGCGTTCGGCCCGCGCGGCCCGTTGCGCGACTGGCCGGGCTTCGACCAGATCGCGCAGGGCTATGCGGGGCTGATGAGCCTCACCGGCTTCCCGGACGGCGAGCCGACCCGCACGGGCACCGCGATCGGCGATCTCAGCTCGGGGATGTGGGTCGCGACCGGCGTGACGGCCGCGCTGTTCGAACGCGAGCGCACGGGGCGCGGGCAGCATGTCGGCACGTCGCTGCTCGAAAGCCTCGTCGCGCTGCTGAGCGTGCACGGGCAACGCTACCTGAGCCTTGGCGACGTGCCGCGCCGCACCGGCAATGCGCATGCGGTGATCGCGCCGTACGGCGTGTTCGAGACGGCCGACGGGCCGCTCAACCTTGCGCCGATCACGACCGACATGTGGCTGCGGCTGTGCCGGTTGCTGGACCTGCCCGAGTTGCCGAACGATCCACGCTTTGCGACCAACGATGCGCGCGTCGAGCACCGCGACGCGCTGAAGGCGCTGCTCGAAAGCCGGCTGCGCACGCGCGGCAAGCGCGAATGGACGCAGCGTTTCGTCGAGGCCGGACTGCCGGCCGGGCCGATCAATACGCTTGACGAAGTGTTCGACGATCAGCAGCTCGCGCACTGCGGGCTGGTCGAACCGGTCGCGCATCCGACGCTCGGGACGCTGCGCCAGGTCGTCACGCCGCTCGGCGGGATGGGCGACGATGTGCCGGCGCCGCGCACGCGCCATGCGCCGCCGCTGCTCGGCGAGCATACGGTCGACGTGCTGCGCGAAGCGGGCTACGGCGACGACGCGATCGACGCGCTGCTGGCCGAGCGCGCGATCTTCCAGGCGGAAGCGGTAGCGGAGGCGGTGCAATGAGCGACAACATGAAACATGACACCGAATCGAACGTGACGGTCGACATGGTCGGCGAGCGAATCGCGCGCGTGCGGTTCGCGAATCCGGCGCGACGGCATGCGCTCGATGCACCGTTGCTCGATGCGCTCGTCGCGCGCCTCGATGCGCTTGCCGAGCTGGGTCCACCGCCCGTCGTGATCCTGTCGAACGACGGCAGCGGCGACGTTTGGAGCGCGGGGCACGACCTGCGCGAACTGGCCGACGACCGCGATCCGCTCGCATACGGCAAGCCGCTCGAACGGGCGCTGCGGCGCGTGCGGACCTATCCGGGCGCGGTGATCGCGGCGGTGGCGGGGTCGGTGTGGGGCGGGGCGGTCGATCTCGTGATGAGCTGCGACCTCGTCGTCGCGGCACGCGACGCGCGCTTCGCGATGACGCCCGCGAACATCGGCCTGCCGTATTCGACGAGCGGCCTGCTGCGCTTCTACGACAACCTGCCGATTCACGTGCTGAAGGAGATGTTCTTCTGCGCGCAGCCGCTCGATGCGGAGCGCGCCGCGCATCACGGGCTCGTGAACCGGCTGGCCGACGCGGGCGGCGTCGACGAGGCGGCGCTCGACGTCGCACGCACGATTGCCGCGAAGGCGCCGCTTGCGGTGCACGCCGTGAAGGAGCAACTGCGCGTGCTGCAGGACTCACGGCCGTTGCCGGTCGATGCGTTCGAGCGGATTGCCGAACTGCGCCGGCATGCGTGCGAAGGCGCGGATTTCGACGAAGGGCTGCGTGCGTTTGCGGAGCGGCGCGCGCCGGTGTTTCGCGGCGTCTAGGCGTTCAGGTGTTCGCGTGGCGCGGCGTTGAGGTGCGACGGCGGTATGCGCTACGCGCCGCCGATCGCGTGCACGCCGACGAGCAACAGCGCGCCCGCCGCGATCAGCAGCAGCGCGTGAATGCGCGAAACCATCACGCACAGCGTCGATGCGACCGCGATCGCGCGTGCTGGCCAGCCGCCGTCGAGCGCCTGCAGCAGCACCCACACCGACGCGACGATCATGCCGGCCGCCACCGGACGCAGGCCGGCTTCGAGCGCGATCTGCCAGCGCGCGCCCTGGTGCCGCCGCCACAGGTGCGCGACGCCGTAGATCAGGAACGCGGTCGGGCCGAACAGCGCGAGCGTCGCGATCACCGCGCCCCAGAAGCCGGCGACCTGCCAGCCGATCAGCGTCGCCAGCAGCGAGCCGGGGCCCGGCGCCATCCGCGCGATCGCGAAGTCGTTCACGAACTGCGTGGCGGTCATCCAGTGATGCATGTCGACGACCTGACGCTGGAGGTCGGCGATGATCGTCTGTCCGCCGCCGATCGTCGCGATCGACAGCGGCGCGAACACGCCGAACAGCGCGGCGTAGCGTTGCGACGCGGTCATGGCTTGTCGCTCCCGGCGGGCGTGGTGGCCGCGCGGCGGTATTCGAGCGCGACGCTCAGCGTGCCGCCGATCAGCACGGTCCATACGAGCGGCCAGTGCAGCACCGCAACCGACATGAAGGTGAGCGTCATCACCGCGAACGGCAAAGCGCGGCGCGGCAGCCGGCGCACGGCCGTGATCGCCATCGAGATCGACAGCCCGATCGCCGCGGCCGCCGCGCCGGCGAGCGCGACATGCGTGAGCGGGAAGCGCGTGAGGGTCGAGAACGCGACGCCGAACAGCACGATCAGCACGGCCGGCGGCGCGATGATGCCGGTGAAGCCGGCCACCGCGCCGCGCCATCCGGCGAGCCGGTAGCCGATCCAGATCGCGAGGTTCTTCACGTTGACGCCCGGCAGCGCCTGCGACAGCGCGAGGCCGTTGAGGAACGCCTCTTCGTCGAGCCAGCGCCGCTCGTGCACGAAGTCGCGCATCATCCGCCCGCTGAGCCCGCCGCCGAAGCTGGTCAGGCCGATCTGCGCGAACGCGACGAACAGCGCGAGGACGCCGGGCGGCGGCGCATCACCCGCGGATGGTGCAGGCGGAATCGTGGCGGAGGGCGAGGGCATCGTGCGTGCGGCGCGTGGCGATTGGGCGGGCGCCCATGTTAGCAAGCGGCGCCTGTCAGCACGCTGACATCGACGCGGCGTTGGCATGTCGAAAATCCGCAACCGATTCGATGAGCACGATCCGGTGCGTACCGGCACGGGCGCGAGCCGGCGCCGCTATGCGCGCACGACCGTCACGCCCGCGGCCTCGATCGGCTTCGTCAGCGCGGCTTCCGTTTCCTTCTCGACCACGACGGTCTGCGCGAGCGTGATGTCGCCGATCACGAACTGCGACGCCGCGCGCAGTTTCGACTGCGACGCGAGCACGACCGTCTCGGCCGCGCGTTCGGCCAGCGCGCGCTTGATCGCCGCTTCCTCGAAATCGCCGGTGCTCAGACCCGCGACCGGATGCACGCCCGTGACGCCCATGAAATACAGATCGGCATGGATGCGCGCGATGCCTTCCATCGCCGCGGCGCCGACCGCGACGATCGAATGCTTGTAGAGCCGCCCGCCGATCAGGATCACGTCGATCGACGGATGCGCGGCCAGCGCGACGGCGACGCTCGGGCTGTGCGTGACGATCGTCGCGCGCAGGTCGGCCGGCAACTGGCTGACGAGCAGCGCCGACGTCGTGCCACCGTCGACGATCGCCACTTGCCCGGGCGCGATCATCTCCGCGGCCCGTCTTGCGATGCGCCGCTTCTCCGCCGTTTCGAGCACCTCGCGCTGCGCGAACGGCGCGACGGCCGGCGACGCCGGCAGCGCGCCGCCATGCACGCGCTGCAGCAGGCCTTCGGCCGCCAGCTCGCGCAGGTCGCGGCGGATCGTGTCTTCGGACACGCCGAATTGCGCGCTCAATTCGACCGCCAGCACCTGGCCGTCGCGTGCGAGCGCGTCGAGAATCGCTTTCTTGCGTTGCGTCGTCAGCATCGTGTTTGCACGAAATATCTTGAAGTTGCACGAATATGCACGTTACCATGGGCGCCGTCTTTTGTCGAATGGGAGGCTGCGATGGCTGCAACGCGGGACCGCGTACGCATCGTCGATACGACGGTGCTGTCCGATGACTGGTATGTGCTGAAGAAGGTGACGTTCGATTTCCTGCGCCGCGACGGAACGTGGCAGCGCCTGAGCCGCGAGACCTACGACCGCGGCAACGGCGCGACCATCCTGCTGCGCAATGCGGGCACGGGCGACGTGCTGCTGACGCGGCAGTTCCGGATGCCGGCGTTCGTCAGCGGGCACGATGGCATGCTGCTTGAAGCAGCTGCCGGCCTGCTCGACGACGCGACGCCCGAAGCACGCATCCGCGCGGAGGCCGAGGAGGAGACCGGCTATCGCGTGCGCGGCGTGCGCAAGGTGTTCGAGGCGTTCATGAGCCCTGGGTCCGTGACGGAGAAGCTGCATTTCTTCGTCGGCGAATACGACGCGTCGCTGCGCACCGGCGACGGCGGCGGCGTCGCGGAAGAGGGCGAGGATCTGGAGGTCGTCGAGATGCCGCTGCAGGCGGCGCTGGACGCGGTCGAGCGCGGCGAGATCGTCGACGCGAAGACGATCATGCTGCTGCAGTACGTCGCGCTGCGGGAAACCGCCGGCGCGCGCGCGGCATGACGCCGCTGCTCGTGCTGGTCGCCGGCCCCTATCGCAGCGGCACGGACGGCGACCCCGCGCGCATCGCCGCGAACCTGCACCGGCTGGAAGCGGCGGCGCTCGCCGTGTATCGCCGTGGGCATGTGCCGATGATAGGCGAGTGGGTGTCGCTGCCGCTCGCCGTCGCGGCCGGGTCGCGGCAGGTCGGCGACGAAATCAGCGAGACGTTTCTGTATCCGGCCGCACACCGGCTGCTGCGGCGCTGCGATGCGGTATGGCGGATCGACGGCGCGTCGCGCGGGGCCGACGCGGACGTCAGCCTCGCGCGGCAGCTCGGCAAGCCGGTCTATTTCGCGGTCGACGAGATTCCGGTCGCGCAAGACGATTCGGATAGCTGAGCAGGCGGGGAGGTGTCGGGGCGCGGCATCGCCGGTGCCTCCCTGCGTCGGCTGCCGCGAGAAAAGCCCGGCGCCATGCCGGATCGCGACGTTGCGATCGCGTCATGCCGCTGCATCGCGCATGCGGCACGGCACCCGAACCGGCGTATGATCGCGACGCCACTCGCGCACCGTTCGACGTTACCGCCGCCCCATCATGCCGTTCCCCGATTCCGACGACTCCACCGCTGCCGCCACGCAGCTTCCCGCCGATCTCGTCGCTGCCGCCGTTGACGCGCTCGCGTGCGCCGACGCGTTGCTCGTGACGGCCGGTGCAGGCATCGGCGTCGATTCCGGGCTGCCGGATTTCCGCGGTACCGACGGCTTCTGGCGCGCGTATCCGGCGCTGCGCCACGAGCGTTTCGAATTCCACGAGATTGCGTCGCCGCACGCGTTCCGTGCGCGTGCGCAGCTCGCGTGGGGGTTCTACGGACACCGTCTCGCGCTCTACCGTGCGACGGTGCCGCATGCGGGTTTCGCGATCCTGCGCCGCTGGATCGACGCGATGCCGAACGGCGGCTTCGTGCTGACGAGCAACGTCGACGGCCAGTTCCAGAAAGCCGGCTTCGATCCGGCGCGGATCGTCGAGATCCACGGCTCGATTCATGCGATGCAGTGCCTGCGGCCCTGTTCGGACGACACGTGGGACGCGGCACCGTTCGTGCCGGACGTCGACGAAGCCACCTGCCGGCTGGTCGGCGAAGCGCCGCGCTGCCCGCACTGCGGCGGCCTCGCGCGGCCGAACATCCTGATGTTCGGCGACACCGGCTGGCTCGGTGCGCGCTACGACGCGCAGGAACGTGCGCTGGAAGACTGGATCGCGCGGGCCGGGCGCGTCGCCGTGGTCGAGATCGGCGCGGGTACCGCGATTCCGACCGTGCGCTTGTTGAGCGAACGGCTCGGTGCCGACGTGATCCGCATCAACGCGCGCGAAGCGCATGCGCGCCGTGCGGACGTGATCGGATTGAAGGGCGGTGCGCTGGCGACGCTGACTGCGCTCGACCGCGCATGGCGTGGCGGCTGAACGCCACGCCACGGGCCGACCGGCGACGGCCGCGCGGTTAGGGCTGGGCGACGAGCGCCTGCACGAGCGCAGGTGCTTGCGGCGAACCGAGACCCGTCACGTAGTCGTAGCCGCCCGCTGCGCTGCAGACGCTGCCGCAACTGCCGTTGGACCCGGTCGTCACGTCGTGATAGTCGCTGCCGTACGCGGTTTTCCCGACCGTATAGAGCGAGTCGTAGGTGCCGCTCAACCGGCTCTTGCCGGCCGCCGCGCGCAGCGAATTCGCGATCGCGACGAGCGCCGACCATTGCGGCGCGCCCGCGCTCGTGCCGCCGACCTGGAACCAGCCCGCCTGCCCCTGATAGGTGACCGAGTCGTACACCGCGAAACCGCTGGACGGATTCGCGTCGTAGCTGACGTCGGGCACACCGCGCTTGCCGGCGACCGGAACCGGCCACGCGGCCTGGCCGGCCGGCTCGGCCTCGACGCTGCTCACGCCGCCGCCGCTGCCGCTCCACGCCGCCTCGCCGACGTAGTTGCCGTACGTATCGATGGACAACGTCGTGCCGCCCACCGCCACCACGTACGGTGACGCGGCCGGGTATTCGGTCCCGGTGCCGCTGTCGCCGGACGACGCGACGAACGTAACGCCTGCGACGTTGAAGTGGCTGTCGAAGCCGGTCTCGCTGCCGAACTCGCTGCCGCCGAAACTCATCGACACGACCGACGCGCCGTGCTTGACCGCGACGTCGACCGCGGCCAGCAGGTCACTGAAGCTGGCGGACGCGGCCTCGACGAGCATGATCTTGGCCTTCGGCGCGATCGCATGCACCCACTCGACGTCGAGCGACATCTCGAGCGCCCAGCCCGAATCGGTCTTGGGCCGTGTACCGCGTGCGTACACCTTGGTGAAACAGCCGTTCGACGACGTGCAGGCCGGCAGCGAGAACGCGTTGCTGAACACGCCGAGATCGGCCTCGATCTTCGGGTCGTCGTACGCATCGACGATCGCGACGACCATCCCGTCGCCCTGGTTGGCGATCGTGTCGAACCCGTACGCGTGTCGGGTGAGCGCGGGCGTGAGGCCGGAGATCGACGCCGTGCTCGCGCGCGGCTTCGTGTGGAACGGCGGGCGCGCGTATCCTTTCGGCGCGCGGTTGCCTTCGACATAGGACGGCGGTCCGTTGCCATCGGCGAGCGCGACACTCGATGCGAGCAGCGACACACACAGCGCCGGAATCAACATGGATGACGGGCGGATATTGTTCATTTTTCGAGTCTCCATGTCGATGGAGTGGGTTGGCCGAACCAGTCTACAAAATCGGCGAAGTCAATTGCATGGAATATCGGCCGGATACGGGAATGTCTGATAAGGGAAACTACGCGGAATCCCCTTGAAATATGGGGTTTTCAAGGTTGGCGCGCAGAGGATGAAGCGGCTTTGCCGATTTTTGAAAAAGCGGCTAGATAATCAATTGTTTTAAATTGATTTGTAATGTCCTGCGTAATGCGTCGGAAAATATCGAGTGCGGCGGATTCGGGGGAATAATGAAATGCATCGTGCCCGTGCGACACGATCCGGCGTACGACGGCCCGCTCCGCCGGCGTTGCCGCTGCGGCGCGATTCCGCATACAGTTCAGCGTAGGCCGCATCCGCCACGCGGCGTCGTCAGCGAGGAGTGCCCTTGTTCTATTCGATCGTCGCGATCTTCGTCGGCGCCGGGCTCGGCGCGTTGCTGCGCTGGTTCCTGAGCCTCGCGCTCAACGAATTCTTTCCCGAGGTGCCGCTCGGCACGCTCGCCGCGAACCTGATCGGCGGCTACGTGATCGGCATTGCCGCCGTCGTGTTCACGACCCGCGTCGGGCTGCCGCCCGAGTGGCGGCTGTTCGTGATCACGGGTTTCCTCGGCGGCCTCACGACGTTCTCGACCTATTCCGTCGAAGTGATGACGCACGCGTTGCAGGGCGAATTCGGATGGGCGTTTGCGGTGGCTGCCCTACACTTGACTGGATCGTTCGCGCTGACGGCGCTCGGCATGTGGACCGCGCGCGCGTGGCTCGCGGCGGCCTGAACGCGCCGCCACCGGAGGGAGCGATGGACAGGATCTTCTTGCGCTTCTACCTGCACGAGCAGCACCGGCTGCACTGGAAGCCGCTGTGGGAATGGCTGCTGGAGGAGGCGAACCGGATGGGCGTCGCGGGCGGTTCCGCGTTTCGCGCGATGGCCGGCTTCGGCCAGCATCGCGTGCTGCACGAGGACCGCTTCTTCGAGCTGCAGGGTTCGCTCGCGATCGAGGTCGAATTCATCGTCACCGAGGACGAAGCACAGCGTTTGCTGGAGCGGTTGTCGCGCGAAAAAGTGCGCGTGTGCTACGCGATGATTCCGGCGCGCTTCGGCGTGATCGACACGCTCGGCGCGCCGCCGGCGCAGGGGCCGGCGGCGTAGGGCCTGTGTCCGTCATTGACGTGACCAGGCCCCAGGGGCATCAGATGCCGAACATCGTCAGCGACACGGCGGCGCGCGTGACGATCATCAGCAGCACCTGCACGATCACGAACAGCAGGATCGGCGACAGGTCGATGCCGCCGAGGTTCGGGATGACGCGGCGCAGCGGGTTCAGGAACGGCGCGGTGAGCTGGTAGAGGATCGGCATCGCCGGCGAGCGCGGGTTGAGCCACGACAGCAGCGCCATCAGGATCGTCATCCAGATCACGAGGTTGAGCGCCCACTTCACGACGGTGAGCAGCGCGACCACGACAAGCGTCGCGATCACCGCGGCCGGGTCGAAGCCGGCCATCACGACCATCAGCACGACGTAGACGAGCGCGGTGAGCAGCGCGGCGACGATGCTGGCCCAGTCGATGCCGCGTACGCCCGCGATTACGCGGCGCAGCGGCAGCACGAGCCAGTTGGTCGCCTGCAGCACGGCCTGCGTGACGGGGTTGTACGGCGGCACGCGGACGGCCTGCATCCAGACGCGCAGGATCAGCGCGGCGCCGAACAGCGTGAAGATGGTATTGAGCAGAAAACGGGCGATCTCGCCGAACATCGTTGGCATCCTTTTTATACAGTCGAGTAGCGTGCGGCCGCCAACGCCGGATGGCGGCGCATCGGCCGACACCTTATCACGCCTCGTCTCGCGGCGGGGAGGGGTGCGCGGCGGTGCGCGCGAGCGACGTTTCGACGGCTTCGGCGAGCGCCGGCAGCGACGCCGGCGGCGCGGCGCGCTTCGCCGCGAGCGCGACCGCGCGGCGCGTCATCAGCGCGTACAGCGTCGCGTGATCGCCGCCGCGCGCTTCGAGCAGCGCGAGCTGGCGTTCGACGATGCCCGTATCGCCGCGCGACACGGGGCCGGCGAGCGCGTTCGCGAGCCCCTTGTCGCGCGCGGTCTCGATCGTGCCGGCGAGCATCGGCAGCAGCGCGCGCAGCGCGGCGTCCTCGTCGAAACCGAGGCCGCGCCACAGTTCGACCGCTTCCGACAGCCCGCACAGTGCGAAGCTCGCCGCGTAGTGCGCGGCCGCGTGATAGAGCATCCGGCCGCCGGCCGGAATCGACAGCGGATGGCAGCCGAGTGCGGCAGCAAGTCGCATCAGCGTCGCGTGCAGTGCGCCGTCGGCTTCGATCGTGACCGAGCAGCCGTCGATGCGCGCGAGGTCGGCGTCGGTGCCGCCGAACAGGTAGAGCGGATGAAAGCCGCCGGTGGCGGTGCCTTGCCGTTTCGCCGGATCGAGCAGCGCGACCGCCGACGCGCCGCTGCAGTGGACGATTGCCTGGCTGGCGGCGCGCGACGCGTCGAAGCGAAGTGCCGCGGCGGTCGACGCGAGATGGTCGTCGGGAACCGTCAGGAAGATCAGGTCGGCGGCGTCGGCGACCTGCTGCGGCGTGTCGACGGCCCGGCAGCCGTCGATGCGTGCGGCGAGCGCCGCGGCCGATTCGGGCGTGCGGCTCGCGATCGCGACGACGGGAAAGCCGGCCTGCGCGACGCGCTGCGCGACGCAGCGCGCGAGCCGGCCGGCGCCGATGAAGCCGAGACGGGGTGTGTCGGGGAGGGGCATGGCAGCGGACGTGAGCGAAAACGAAGCAGCCGCCAGTATCGCAGGAATAAAGGCGCGGTCGCGGAAGGTCGATTGCCGCGCGGACGCATGTAGTCGTTACCGGTATGCGGTGCGATCCACATGCGCATCTGCGTCCGGCATTGCGGCCGAATCGTGATCTTCGAATCCGACCCCGAAACGCGCCGCGCGTGCGTCCCGCTTGAATTGTCGGCGTCTTGTCTCAAATTTGTAATCGTTCATTACGTACGCGTGCCCGCCGCGCGCGCCGTATCCGGTAAGACTGACCGGCCGTCGCGTTGCGACCTGACTCGTCGGACGGAATCGCGCGATCTGCAAGGGTCGCCGCAGGACGCGGAAGCCACGCCGCACGGTGGCTGCGGCCGCGTGCAATTGCAATTTGCAACAAATGCGCGACGCGTGAGAAGCGGGTTTTCGCTACATTGCTTCCATGCGACGTGCATGCCCGCCGTTGCCGACAGGAGCGCATAAAATGCCGCTCCAGCAGGAGAATCGAAGTGAAAAAGCTCATTCCGTTCATCGCCGCCGCCGCGCTGGGCCTGGGTGCCGCAAGCGCCGCGCAGGCTCACGTGTCGATCGGGGTCGGCATCGGTATCCCGGTCGCGCCCGCGTATCCGGTCTATGCACCGCCGCCGCCCGTGTACTACGCGCCGCCGCCTCCGCCCGTCTATTACGCGCCGGCACCGGCCTACTATGCACCGCCGCCCGCCGTGGTCGTCGGCGGCTACGGTGGTTACTACGGTCGTCCGTACTGGCGTCATGGTTACGGCGGCTGGGGCCATCACGGCTACTGGCGTCGCTGATCCGTCCCGCGCGGCCTGACCGCGCGTGACAAAACGGCGCAACGTCCCGGGAGGGGCGCTGCGCCGTTTTTCATTGGTGCCGTCGCTCGACGCGCCGCCCGTGCAGGTCGGCTTCGCTTATGCCGCGTGCACGATCAGGTCGCGGTACCCGCCGACGATCACGCTGTACGAGAAATACGCAAACAGCAGCGCCGACGCGATGTGGCACGCGCGCATCAGCCCGGCGCCGGCGCGCTTGCGGCCCTGGCTCGCGAGCGTGCACATAAAGAGCGTCCACGCGAGGCCGCCAAGGAAAAAACCCGACAGGAACACCGACGCGGTGGCCGGCGTGGTCGCGCCGGCTTTCGCGATCAGCGCGCCGCCGACCGCCGCGAACCACAGGATCGCGCTCGGCGACGACATCGCGAGCAACATGCCGCGCAGGAAACTGCGCCGCGCGCTCGCCCGCGGCGGCGGCGCCTCGTCCGCGTCGTCGTCGGCCGCGCTGGCCGGCGCCAGCGCTTCGCGCGCCATCTTCCACGTGAGGAACAGCAGCACGGCGCCGCCGCCGATCCACACGATCCAGCGCACGGCCTCGAACTGCAGCAGCACGGCCATCCCCGCAAGCGCGAGCGCCGCGTAGAGGAGATCGCCGACGCACGAGCCGACGCCGAGCCAGAAGCCCGGCCGGAAGCCGTGCGACAGCGTCAGCGACAGCATCGCGACGTTCACGAGGCCGATGTCGAGACACAGCGACAGCGACAGGAAGAAACCGTCGGACAGCATCGAGGCGGGAGGAAAGCTCATCTTCGTCGTTCTTGTGGTGGGTGCGATGCACGGGCCGGCGGGCGCCGGCCGTACGGCCTCAGAGCCCGATCTCCTGCCAGAGCCGGTCGACGCGTGCCTTCACGGCAGCGTCCATCTCGATCGGGCGGCCCCATTCGCGGTTCGTCTCGCCGGGCCACTTGTTGGTCGCGTCGAGCCCCATCTTCGAGCCGAGACCGGCAACCGGCGATGCGAAATCGAGATAGTCGATCGGCGTGCTGTCGACCATCACCGTGTCGCGCACGGGGTCGACGCGCGTCGTGATCGCCCAGATCACCTCCTTCCAGTCGCGGATGTTCACGTCCTCGTCGACGACCACGATGAACTTCGTGTACATGAACTGCCGCAGGAAGCTCCACACGCCGAACATCACGCGCTTCGCGTGGCCCGCGTAGCTCTTCTTCATCTGCACGATGGCCATCCGGTAGCTGCAGCCTTCGGGTGGCAGGTAGAAGTCGGTGATCTCCGCGAACTGCTTCTGCAGCAGCGGCACGAACACCTCGTTGAGCGCGACGCCGAGCACCGCGGGCTCGTCGGGCGGCTTGCCCGTGTAGGTCGAATGGTAGATCGCGTCGCGGCGCATCGTGATGCGCTCGACGGTGAATACCGGGAACCACTCCTGCTCGTTGTAATAGCCGGTGTGGTCGCCGTACGGCCCTTCGAGCGCGTGCTCGTACGCGGCGGACGCGTTGCCGGCCGGCCGCGGCGGCGCGCCGGCCGGAGCGGGGGCTGGGGTGCCGTCCTGCGGATGGATGAAGCCTTCGAGCACGATCTCCGCGCGTGCGGGGACCTGCAGCGTATCGACGCCGGGCGTCAGGCACTTGGCGAGCTCGGTGCGGCTGCCGCGCAGCAGGCCGGCGAACTGATATTCGGACAGCGAATCGGGCACGGGCGTCACCGCGCCGAGCGTCGTGGCCGGATCGGCGCCGAGCACGACCGCGACCGGATACGGCTTGCCGGGGTTCTGCAGCGCGAATTCGCGGAAGTCGAGCGCGCCGCCGCGATGCGCGAGCCAGCGCATGATCAGCTTGTTGCGGCCGATCAGTTGCTGGCGGTAGATGCCGAGGTTCTGGCGCGACTTGTTCGGCCCACGCGTGACCGTCAGGCCCCACGTGACAAGCGGCCCCGCATCGCCGGGCCAGCAGGTCTGGATCGGCAGCTTGTGCAGGTCGACGTCGGCGCCTTCCCAGACGATCTCCTGGCATGGCGGCGACGACACCGACTTCGGCGCCATGTCCCACACGGCCTTCGCGAGCGACAGCAGCTTGCCGGCGTCCTTCAGGCTCTTCGGCGGATCGGGCTCCTTCAGCGCGGACAGCAGGCGCCCGAGATCGCGCAGCGAATCGAGCGCGGCGTCGTCGCCCGCATCGACGCCCATCCCCAGCGCGACGCGGCGCGGCGTGCCGAACAGGTTGCCGAGCACGGGAAACGCATGGCCGGGCGGCGCGTTGAACAGCAGCGCAGGGCCGCCGGCACGCAGCACGCGGTCGCACAGCTCGGTCATTTCGAGCACGGGCGACACGGGTTGCGTGACGCGCCGCAGTTCGCCGAGCGCCTCGAGGCGCTGGATGAAATCGCGTAAGTCTTTGTATTTCATGAAGAAGGTCCGGGTCGCCCGCATGGCGGGCGACGGTGGGCGGGCGCAGCGGCCGGCTGCGGCCCCGAATCGACCGACGATTTTACCCGGCCCGCCGCATGGACGCCCGGCCGCGAAAAAAGTCGACCGCGCGCAAACCCTCTACGGCACGGGGCTCCCGATCTGAAGAGTGGTTTTAAATTACTTTTTGTTATGATTTCGAGATTTTATAGTGTTGACGATCTATAAAACCCTGCTAGAATCCGCTCACATTGGTTGCAGGGTAAAAGGCTTCGAGCCGCCAATCACCGATCTTTGACGCAGCGCGTCACCGTCCGCCGAACCCTGCACGGCGTATTCGACGGCCTTAGTCGTAGTCCCAGCCAGCGCTACCAGACGCTGGTTTTTTGCGTGGGTGCCACCGCGTATGCCCGTCTCGCCCAGTGTGCGAAGGCGTCGGCCTTCTTGCACCGTGGCCTCGAACGGTACTTATACCGTTTCCCCGATGCTTGCACGTCCCAACCAAGGCGTGCGGCGTCGTGATTCCGCGGCGCGTTTCTGTCTCGCCATCGAGCTGAGCGAGCCGCACGAGTCATGTTCATGGGAGATGATCTGAATGAACGCTTGGTTATCGTGGCGTCCCACTGAGCAGCATGCGCAAATCGTGCGCAACATGCTGCGTCGCGGGACGCGTGTCAGTCACCATCTATTCAGCGTTGTCGGCTGTCTCGCTGTCGCGGTTGCGCTTGCACTGTGGCTGCTGCCAACCGTACGCGGCACGCTTGCCGCGAAGCTGATGCCGGTCGTATCCGCGGCCGTGCAGGCCGGGCCTGCCCGTTTGCTGTCCGGCCATCCGCTGCCGAACTTCGCGCCTGCCGGCGCGCAGCCGCAGCAGGAAGAGAGTCCCGAAACGGACGCGCTTGCGGTCGGCCTCGATGTCGCACCGGAAGCCGCCGCGCAGGGCGATGCGTCCGATCCGGCCCGCAACGGCCCGTCGCCCGTCGCGCTCGCGAAACTGATCCCGACCCAGCGGGTGCCGGCCGATGCGCGCGACGATCGTGCGCTCGCGTCGAACCGCGAACAGGCGCTCGTCGCGACCTATCTGTCGCGCCGTTACCGCATCGCCCAGGAGCCGCTCGGCCAGCTCGTCAAGGCCGCGTTCCAGACCGGCCGCGACGTCGGCCTCGATCCGCTGCTGCTGCTGTCCGTGATGGCGATCGAATCGGGCTTCAACCCGTATGCCGAAAGCGGCGTCGGCGCGAAGGGCCTGATGCAGGTCATGTCGAAGGTCCATTCCGACAAGTTCGAGTATTTCGGCGGCACCGATACCGCACTGCAGCCGCTCGCGAACCTTCAGGTCGGCGCGCTCGTGCTGAAGGACTGCATCGCCCGCGGCGGCTCGCTCGCGAACGGCCTGCGGCTGTACAACGGCTCGACGAACCCCGACGACAACGCATACGGCGCGAAGGTGATGGCCGAGCGCGGCCGCCTGCGCGACGTGTCGCACGGTCGCAGCGTGCCGGTCAATGCACCGCAGGCGCCGGCGAAGCCGATCGTCACGGCCGCTGCCGTGACGGCATCGGCAGGCGGCGCGAAGCGCGTGCGTGCGACGCTCGAAACCGCGACGTCGGCGAAGACGACGGCGTCCAAGGAAACGTCGCCGCAGGACGACGCGAGCGTCGATACCGCGAAGCAGGCGCACGGCGACCATTCGGAGCTCGGCGCGTAACCTGACGCGTACCGCGCTGACGCGTACCGCGCGGTTCCGGCCGGCAGGAAAGGAAAAGGCACCCGATGATCCGGGTGCCTTTTCCTTTTGTGGCGTGTGGAGCGGCCGCTGTGCCGGCCGCGGCGTCAGTGCTGCCCGAACAGCGTTGCCAGCCGATCGACCGCCTCTTCGAGCCGCGTATAGGCGGTCGCATAGGACAGGCGGATATAGTCGCGCGGCGCGTGGACGCCGAAGTCCATGCCGGGCACCAGCACGACACCCGCGTCGTGCAGCATCGCCTGCGTCAGCGCGGCGCTGTCGCCGGCCGCCGGGTGGGCAACGCCTCCGCAATGCGCATACACGTAGAACGCGCCGTCGGGCATCACCGGAACCGTGAAGCCGAGCCGTTCGAGCGCCGGTGCGATGAAATCGCGGCGGCGCTTGAATTCGAGCCGGCGCGCTTCGTAGATCTCGAGCGTGGCCGGCTCGAAGCACGCGAGCGCTGCATGCTGCGCGAGTGCGGACGGGCAGATGAACAGGTTCTGCGCAAGCTTTTCGAACGTACCGACCAGCGCGGGCGGCACGACGAGCCAGCCGAGCCGCCAGCCGGTCATGCTGAAATACTTCGAGAAGCTGTTCACGGTGACGACATCGTCGCCGAACGACAGCGCCGACACGGGCGCCGCGTCGTAGCTGAGCCCCTGGTAGATCTCGTCGACGATCGTGAAACCGCCGCGTGCGCGCACGGCTTCGACGATCCGCCTCAGTTCGTCCGGCTCGAGCGACGTGCCGGTCGGGTTCGACGGCGACGCGAGCAGCACGCCGCGCGTGCGGTTGCTCCAGCGCGTGCGGACGTCGTCCTCGGTGAGCTGGAAGCGCGCGTCCGGGCCGCTCGGCACGAGCACCGCGCGGCCTTCGGCCGCCGCGACGAAGTGCCGGTTGCACGGATACGACGGGTCGGGCATCAGCACCTCGTCGTCGCGGCCGACGAGCGCGAGGCACGCGAGCAGCAACGCGGCCGACGCGCCGGCCGTCACGACGATCCGTTCGGGGCTGATCGTGAGGCCATACGCGCGCGCGTAGTGCGCGGCGATCGCCTCGCGCAGCGGCGCAATGCCGAGTGCGCTCGTGTACTGCGTGACGCCGCGGCGCAGCGCGGCCGCGGCCGCTTCGACGACAGGCTCCGGCGCGGTGAAATCCGGTTCGCCGATGCCCATGTGGATAACATCGCGCCCGGAGGACTCGAGCCGCTGTGCCTCCTTCATCAGTTCCATCACGTAGAAGGGCTGGATCGCGTCGACGCGTGCGGCGAGCGTGACGAGCGAATCGGCGGTGGTATTCATCGGTCGGGCGGGGCGGGGGAGAGAATGAAAAACGGGCGCTTGCGCGCCCGTGGACAAACAAACGGTATCAGCCGTTGCGGCGCGCCTGCGTTTCGGCGGGGCGCAGCTTCGCGGCGAGCTTGTCGAGCACGCCGTTCACGTACTTGTAGCCGTCGGAGCCGCCGAAGGTCTTCGCGAGTTCGACGGCTTCGTTGATGATCACGCGATACGGCGTTTCGACGTGGTGCGTGAGCTCGAACGTCGCGATCAGCAGCACGGCGCGCTCGACCGGCGACAACTGCTCGATCGGGCGGTCCAGCGACGGCGTCAGCGCTTCGACGAGCGTCGCGTGCTCGCGGATCACGCCGTGCAGGATGGCTTCGAGCAGATCCTTGTCAGCCTTGTCGTAACCGAGTGCGCCGCGCAGCTGCGCGTCGATCTCGCCGGAGGCCGCGTTCGACAGCAGCCACTGATACAGGCCCTGCGTCGCCAGCTCGCGCGATTGTCGGCGGGCGCTCTTCTTCATGCGCGCTCCTCTTCGTCGCCTTCGTCTTCTTCTTCGTCCTCGTCCTCGTCCTCGTCGTCGCCGAGCTGGTCGAGCGCCATCGTCAGGTTGGCCATCTCGACGGCGACGCGCGCGGCGTCACGACCCTTTTCGGTCATGCGCGCGACGGCCTGCTCGTCGTTTTCGGTCGTCAGGACCGCGTTCGCGATAGGCAGGTTGAAGTCGAGGCCGATGCGGGTGATGCCCGCGCCGCTCTCGTTCGACACGAGTTCGAAGTGGTAGGTCTCGCCGCGGATTACCGCGCCGAGAGCGATCAGCGCGTCGAACTGGCCGCTTTCCGCGAGCTTCTGCAGCGCGAGCGGGATTTCCAGTGCGCCGGGCACCGACACGAGCAGCACGTCCTCACCGGTGACGCCGAGGCGCTCCAGTTCTTCGACGCACGCGTCGGCGAGACCGTTGCACACGGGTTCGTTGAAGCGCGATTGCACGATGCCGATACGCAGGCCGTCGCCTTCGAGATTCGGTTGGTATTGTCCGATTTCCATGATCTTGTCCGTGGTGTGGATGAACGGTTATAAGGCGAAAGCGCCGTGGCGGGTTACGCGTTGGACGCCGGGCAGGACTTGGCTTCGCCGCCGGGCATCGGAATGAAGCCCGTGACTTCGAGGCCGTAGCCGGACATGCTGCCCAGCTTGCGCGGATTCGACAGCACCTGCATCTTGCCGACGCCGACATCGCGCAGGATCTGCGCGCCGATGCCGAACGTCTTGAAATCGACCGGCCGGCGCTTCAGCGCAGCGGCCTTTTCTTCCTCGTCGAACGCCTTGAAGACGTCGATCAGGTGTTCCTTCGTGTCGCCGCAGTTGAGCAGCACGATCACGCCGAGGTCGCGTTCCGCGATGTCGCGCATCGCGGCGTCGAGCGTCCACGAGTGCGTCGACACGCCTGTTTCGAGCAGGTCGAGCACCGACAGCGGCTCGTGCACGCGCACCGGCGTGTCGACGTCGGGCGACGGCGCGCCGCGCACCAGCGCGATGTGCGGTGAACCGCTCGGCTGGTCGCGGTACAGCACCGCGCGGAACGTGCCGTGCGCGGTCTGCATCGTGCGCTCGGCGATCCGCTCGATGATCGATTCGGTGCGGCTGCGATAGTGGATCAGGTCGGCGATCGTGCCGATCTTCAGACCGTGTTCCTTCGCGAATTCGATCAGGTCGGGCAGGCGCGCCATCGTGCCGTCGTCCTTGATGATCTCGCAGATCACCGCGGCCGGCGTGAGGCCCGCGAGCGCGGTGAAGTCGCAGCCGGCCTCGGTGTGGCCCGCACGCACGAGCACGCCGCCCGGCTGCGCCATGATCGGGAACACGTGGCCCGGCTGCACGATGTGCTCGGGGCGCACGTCGTGCGCGACCGCCGTGGCGATCGTGTGCGCACGGTCGGCGGCCGAGATGCCGGTCGTCACGCCCTCGGCCGCTTCGATGCTGACCGTGAACGCGGTGCCGTACTGCGTGCCGTTGCGGTAGGTCATCAGCGGCAGGTGCAGCTGCTTGCAGCGTTCCTGCGTCAACGTCAGACAAACCAGGCCGCGGCCGTACCTGGCCATGAAGTTGATCGCTTCCGGCGTGACGAATTCGGCGGCGATCACGAGGTCGCCCTCGTTTTCACGGTCTTCTTCGTCGACCAGGATCACCATCCGGCCGGCTTTCAGCTCGGCGATGATGTCGAGCGTGGAGGCGAGCGTCATAAGGGGGCGAGAAAGAGGAAAGTGCGTATTTTACGCCAGCCGGACGACGTTTCGGCTGGCGCGGGTTGCGCTCGGGCGGCAAGCGCTCCGGAAGGCGGTGCGGCCGGCCCGCGCGGCAGGCCCGGCCGGGCCGCCGCGCGTTGCCTGCACGCGCGGGTGCGGGCCGGGTTTTGCCCGGCCGCGCGTCATGCGTGCTCGTTGCGTCCGCCGAGGTAGTCGAGCTTGCCGAGCTCGACGCCGCTGTGGCGCAGGATGTCGTACGCGGTCGTCACGTGGAAGAAGAAATTGGGCAGCACGAAGTTCAGCAGGTACGACTGGCCGCTGAACTCGATCGGGCCGACGCGCATCTTCAGCACGATCTGGCGCGCCTCGCTGCCGTCGATCTGCGCGGCGTCGAAGCTTTTCAGGTAGTCGATCGTCTTCTGGATGCGCGCATGCAGTTCGTCGAAGGTCTGCTCGACGTCCGGGTAGCTCGGGATCTCGACCCCGGCGAGCCGCGCGGCGCAGCCCTTGGCCGTATCGGTCGCGATGTAGACCTGGCGGACGAGCGGCAGCATGTCCGGGTAGAGGCGAGCGCCGACGAACACCGACGGGTCGATCTGCTTCTCGGCCGAGTGCGCCTGAGCCTTGCCGAGGATGTGCTGCAGGTTGGTCAGGCCGCGGATCAGGACGGGCAGCGAAGCCTGGTACATCGAGATGGACATGGGAACGACTCCTGTGGGAAGAGGGGCGGCCGGTGCGCGGCGCGTCGTGCGTTGCGGCGTTGAAACCGCTGTCGACGCATCTTAGCGCGACGGGATGACCCGTGCGCGTCGTTGGCCGTTCGGCCGAGGATCGGGCCACCGGGTCGACGAGCGGATGCGACGGGAATTGTTTCGATGGTCCGCAGATATCGGAATCGACTGGCCGACCGGACAGGCTGCGGTTGGAAATGGGGCCAGGGCGTCGCCCCGTCATCGACGAGGCAGTGAAGCGCTGAAAGGCGGAGCGGGCGCCAACGCGCTGATGGAGCGGCTCGCCGGTACACGTTGCGGTTCGTGTACGACGGCCGGCGATTGGCAGAAAACGGCGGCGATGCGGACCCGGACGGCCCGGGGCCGAACCGGCCGACCCCGATTCTCAAGAAAGCACGAAAAAGGACGATCAGTCCTGATGCACGCCCTGCGACGTCGACAGCATCCGCTCCACATACCGCGCGATCATGTCGACTTCGAGATTGACCTTGTCGCCGGCCTTCAGGTGACGCAGCGTCGTCACCTCGACCGTATGCGGAATCAGGTTGATCGAGAATTCGCAGCCGTCCGCGCGATCGTCGACCGTGTTGACGGTCAGGCTTACGCCGTTGACCGTGATTGACCCCTTGTACGCGAGATAGCGGCCGAGCTCGCGCGGCGCGACGATCCGCAGCTCATGCGACTCGCCGACCGGCGCGAAGCGCGACACGGTGCCGAGGCCGTCGACGTGGCCCGACACGATGTGCCCGCCGAGGCGGTCGTGCGCGCGCAGTGCCTTCTCGAGGTTCACTTCGCCGGGTTGGGCGAGGCCGACCGTGCGGTTCAGGCTTTCGCGCGACACGTCGACGTCGAACGCGGCGTCGGTCTTTTCGATCACCGTCATGCACGCGCCCTGGATCGCGATGCTGTCGCCCAGCGCGACATCGGCGAGGTCGAGCCCGCCGGCCAGTACGGTCAGGCGCATACCGGCATCGGCCGACGTGCCGAGCGGATCGATCGATTCGATGCGGCCGACGGCCGCGACAATTCCGGTAAACATCGTGACGGCCCCGTTCAGTGAGTGGCGTCGGGCTGCGTGAAGCGCGCCAGGATCCGCAGATCGTCGCCGATCCGTTCGATACCGTGGAACGACAGCCGCGTGCGGGCGTCGAGGCTCGCCGGCGCGGCGAGGTCGAACATGCCGGCCGCGTCGGCGCCCAGCAGGCTCGGCGCGAGATAGACGAGCAATTCGTCGACGCATTGCTCGCGCAGCAGCGAGCCGTTCAGCTTGTGGCCGGCCTCGACGTGCAACTCGTTGACGCCGCGCTCGCCGAGCGCCGCCAGCATCGCGGGCAGGTCGACCTTGCCGTGCGCATTCGCGAGCGGCACGATTTCCGCGCCGCGCGCCTTCAACACGTTCGCGCGCACTTCGCCGCTCGCGTCGAGCCGGCCGCAGAAGATCAGCAGCGGCGGGCCTTCGAGCAGCCGTGCGTCGAGCGGCAGGTCGAGGCGGCTGTCGACCAGGATGCGCTGCGGCTGGCGCGGCGTGTCGATGCCGCGCACGGTCAGCAGCGGGTTGTCCTCGCGCACGGTGCCGATGCCGGTGAGGATCGCGCAGGCGCGCGCACGCCACGCGTGCCCGTCGAGGCGCGCGGCCTCGCCGGTGATCCACTGGCTTTCGCCGGACGGCAGCGCGGTGCGGCCGTCGAGCGACGCGGCGGTCTTCATCCGCACCCACGGGCGGCCGCGCGTCATCCGCGACACGAAGCCGATGTTCAGTTCGCCGGCTTCGTGCGCGAGCAGCCCGCAGCGTACGTCGATGCCCGCGTCGCGCAGCATGCCGAGGCCGCGCCCCGACACCTGCGGATTCGGGTCTTCCATCGCCGCGACGACCTTCGCGACGCGCGCTTCGCTCAGCGCGTTCGCGCACGGCGGCGTGCGGCCGAAATGGCTGCACGGCTCGAGCGTCACGTAGACGGTCGAGCCCGCGACGTCGTGGCCGCGCGAGCGCGCGTCCTTCAGCGCCTGCACTTCCGCGTGGTCCTGGCCGGCCGGCTGCGTGAAGCCTTCGCCGATCACGTCGCCGTCCTTGACGATCACGCAGCCGACGCGCGGATTCGGCGCTGTCGTGTACATGCCGCGCGCGGCGAGCGCGAGCGCGCGCTCCATATGGGCGAAATCGGTATCCGAGAACATGCGCGCGGCCCCGGGTCAGGCGGCGAGTGCCGCGAACGCGCGGCGCGCGGCCGCGAGCGTCGCGTCGATCACCGCGTCGTCGTGCGTGCTCGACACGAAACCTGCCTCATACGCGGACGGCGCGAAGTACACGCCCTCGTCGAGCATCAGGTGGAAGAAGCGGTTGAAGCGCTCGGTGTCGCTCTTCGTGACTTCCGCGAAGCTGGTCGGCACGCGCTCCGCGAAGTAGAGGCCGAACATCGCGCCGATCGAGTCGGCCGCGAACGGCACGCCGGCCGCGCGCGCTTCGGCAGCGAGGCCGTCGGCGAGACGCTTCGTCTGCGCGGTGAGCGCATCGTAGAAGCCGGGCGCCTGGATCAGTTGCAGTGTCTTCAGGCCCGCGGCGACCGCGATCGGGTTGCCCGACAGCGTGCCGGCCTGGTAGACGCCGCCGAGCGGCGCGAGGTGGGCCATGATGTCGCGGCGGCCGCCGAACGCGGCGGCCGGCATCCCGCCGCCGATCACCTTGCCGAGGCAGGTGAGGTCGGCCGTGATCCCGTAGTACGCCTGTGCGCCGCCGAGCGCGACGCGGAACCCGCACATCACCTCGTCGAAGATCAGCACGGCGCCGTGCTTCGTGCACAGCGCGCGCAGCGCGTTCAGGAATTCGGGCGTGCCGCGCACGAGGTTCATGTTGCCTGCGACGGGCTCGACGATCACCGCGGCGATCTCGTCGCCGAACGCGCCGAACGCTTCCTCGAGCGCGGCGACGTTGTTGTATTCGAGGACGGTCGTGTGCTTCGCGATGTCGGCGGGCACGCCGGCCGACGTCGGGTTGCCGAACGTCAGCAGGCCGGAGCCGGCTTTCACGAGCAGGCTGTCCGCGTGGCCGTGGTAGCAGCCCTCGAACTTGACGATGCGGCTGCGGCCCGTGAAGCCGCGCGCGAGACGCAGCGCGCTCATCGTGGCTTCGGTGCCGCTCGACACCATCCGCACCTGCTCGATCGACGGTACGAGCTTGCAGATTTCCTCGGCGATCTCGATCTCGGCCTCGGTCGGCGCGCCGAACGAGAAGCCGTCGGCGAGCACGTTCTGCACGGCCGACAGCACTTCCGGATGGACGTGGCCGACGATCATCGGGCCCCACGAGCCGATGTAGTCGATGTACTGCTTGCCGTCGGCGTCCCAGAAATACGGGCCTTGCGCGCGCGCGACGAAACGCGGCGTGCCGCCGACCGAACGGAATGCGCGCACCGGCGAGTTGACGCCGCCGGGAATGGTCTTCTGGGCGCGTTCGAAGAGGATCTGATTGTTGGACATGGGCGAAACCTGCGAGAGAAGGGCGCGGGGGCCTGTGCACGGGCCGCGGCGCCTGGGCGGAACGATCGTCTGATTGTACCGGAGACGCGCGCGGCGGGCCGGCAGGCTGGTCTGCGGCCTTTCAGCGCGTAGGATTGATGCACGGGGACCGGAAACGAGGGGCCGATTCGATCCGGCCGTCGATCCGGTTATAGCGGCGGCTTGCGCTTGCCGGTCAGCTCCGCCCAGCGCTTCTCGAGCGGGCCTTCGACCATTGGCTTGATCGACGTGCCGGACGTCTGCGCATCCCAGGTCTGCGCCGAATACGGGTGGACGCGCAGCGCGTCGCGCGCGATCACGACGTCCTGGTGCGCGTCGACCAGCCAGTCGTACACGAAGTCGATGCACAGCCGGTAACCGCGCTTCGTCGACGGATCGGGCACCTCGTATGGCGCGCGTGTCACGTAGCCGGAGCCGAACACGCCCTTGGGCTCCTTCGCGACGCGGTGCAGGAATACGCGGTCGCCCGGCAGGATGCCGCGCGCGAAGCCGCAGCCCCACATGTCACGCACGGCCTCGCCGGCCTTCACGCGTGCGGCGACGTCGGGCAGCTCGGGCCATGGCCATTTCTTGGGGCTCCAGATCAGCAGGAAAGCGGTCATCGGTTCGGTCGTGCGTCGAATTGGTCAGACAAGAGAAGCAGGGCAGCAGCAAGCTTAATCGAATCCGCGCGCGATCCAGCGATCCAGCGATCCAGCGCGACGGGCGCCGCGCAGGTGCTTTCCGGCCTGCCCCCCGCATGCGGCCCTCAGCACGAAAAAAAGTTGCGCGTACAATCATGGGCCTGAACGCGCCGTCCGCGGCGCGGCCTCCCGTCTTCACCGCCACGCGCGCCCCGATGCGCGCGGGCTCCATTCCGGATACCCATGTCTCACGTCGTCCGGCGCCGGCCCGATGCCCGGCTGATCCTGTTGCTCGGCGCGCTCGCCGCCTGCGGGCCGATCGCCACCGACATGTACCTGCCGAGCCTGCCGTCGATCGCCGACGGCTTCTCCGTCAGCCCCGGCGCCGCGCAGCGCACGCTGACGAGCTTCATGGCCGGCTTCTCGATCGGCATGCTGCTGTACGGCCCGCTGTCCGACACGTGGGGCCGCCGCCCCGTGCTGCTCGGCGGCATCGCGCTGTTCACGCTCGCGAGCATCGGCTGCTTCGTGTCGGGCTCGATCGACATGCTGATCGTCGTGCGCTTCCTGCAGGCGCTCGGCGCCGGCGCCGCGTCGGTGCTGGCCCGCGCGATCGCGCGCGACGCGCACGAGCCGAGCGACGCGGCGAAGGTGCTGTCGATGGTCGCGATCGTCACCGCGGTCGGACCGCTGCTCGCACCGCTGATCGGCGGCCAGATCCTGCGCTTCTCGGGCTGGCGCGGCGTGTTCGTCGTGCTGGCCGTGTTCGGCGCGGTGTGCGCGGCGACCGCGTACCTGCGCGTGCCCGAAACCTGGCCGAAGGAGCGGCGCAAGAGCGCGGCCGTGCTCGCGTCGTTCGCTTCGTACGGGCGCATCCTGTCCGACCCCGTCGCATGGGGGCACATGCTGTGCGGCGGGATGGCATTCGCGTCGATGTTCTCGTACATCACCGCGACGCCGTTCGTGTACATCGAGTATTTCCACGTGTCGCCGCAGCACTACGGGCTGCTGTTCGGCCTGAACGTCGTCGGGATCATGATCGGCAACTTCGCGAACACGCGGCTCGTCGGCCGCGTCGGCTCGCTGCGCATCATCGCGGCCGCGTCGCTCGTGAGCTGCATCGCGTCGCTCGCGGTCGCGCTCGTCGCGCTGACCGGGTGGGGCGGGCTGTGGTCGATCGTCGTATGCCTGTTCTTCGTCGTCGGCGTGGTCGGGATCCTGTCCGCGAACTGCACGACCGACCTCATGCATCGTTATCCGCACAACGCGGGCGCGTCAGCCGCCGTGTTCGGCGCGATGCAGCTCGCGCTTGGCGCGCTCGCGAGCGTCGCGATCGGCGCACTCGCGGACGGCACGCCGTTTGCGATGGGCGTGACGATCGGCGTTACGGGCGTGCTGTGTTTCGCCGGGCGCTACCTCGTGCTGCGCTGGCACGGGCGGCCCGTGCCAGCGGGCGCCTGATCCGCCAGCCCGGCGACATAAAGAAAAACGCCACCGCGCGCGATGCGCCGGTGGCGTTTTTTCTTGGGGTGCGCGAAGCGGCTGACGCCGCGCCGTGCGTCAATCCCGCGCGACGTCCTTCGCCGCCGGCGACGCGCCGTGGCTCAGCCAGTCGAGCACGTCGGCCGTTTCGTCGTCGCTCGCGCGCGCCTTCGCCTGCGCGACGGCGTCGGGCAGCTCGCCGTTCGGCGACGCGCGGCGGATCGCGACGCCGACCGCGAGGATGTCGATCATCAGCAGATGCAGGATCCGCGAGATCATCGACAACTGCGACTCGCGCATCTCGATGTGGTCGGTCTCGAGCGCGACGGTCGCGCGCTTCGCGAGCGGCGTGTTGCTCGACGTGATCGCGATCACCTTCGCGCCGGCCTGCATCGCGACGTCGAGCACGCGCAGCAGTTCGGGCGCGCGCCCCGACTTCGACACCGCGACGATCACGTCGCCCTTGCCGAGCAGCGCGGCCGATGCGGCCTGCATGTACAGGTCGCCGTACGCGATCGTCGGAATCCCGAAGCGGAAGAACTTGTAGTGCGCGTCCTGCGCGACGATGTTCGAGTTGCCGAGCCCGTAGAACTCGATGCGCCGCGCGCCGTTCAGGATCTCGATCGCGTTCTCGACATGCTCGAAGTTCAGGTGCTCGCGCAACTGCAGGATCGCCGACACCGTGTTGTCGAGCACCTTCGCGCCGAAGTCGGTGGCGGTGTCGCCGAGATGCACCTGGCTGTGGCTCATGGGGATCGTGCCGGTGAGGCCGGTGGCGAGCTTCAGCTTGAAGTCCGACAACCCCTGGCAACCGAGCGAGCGGCAGAAGCGGATCACGGTCGGCTGGCTCACGTCGGCCTTGCGCGCGATGTCGACGATCGGATCGTTGATGATCGAGCGCGGATGGTTCAGCGCGAGATCGGCGACGCGGCGCTCGGCCGGCGTCAGCGCATCGCGCATCTGGCGGATCCGCTCGAACACGGCCGACGACGCGCCGCCCGAGCGGTTCGACAACTGCTCCGCGAGGATCGCCGACACGCCGAGGAACGCCGGGTATTCGGCGGTGATCAGGTAGGTCGGGATGTTCTCGAGATAGTGCGTGAAGCGGCCCTTCGCCTCGAAGCGCGCGCGGAACGACGAGCGCGTGAACAGTTCGCCGAGCTTCAGCGCGACGCCGCCGCCGATGTATACGCCGCCGAGCGCGCCGAGCGTCAGCGCGACGCTGCCCGCGAACGCGCCGAGAATCCCGCAGAAGCATTCGACCGTCTCGAGCGCGAGCGCTTCGCCCGCCTGCGCGCGCTCGACGATCTCGACCGTGTCGACGCTCGCGGCGACGCGCTTCTTGTCGCGCGCGGCGAGCGCGCGATAGATGATCTCCATGCCGGGGCCCGCGCACACGCGTTCGAACGACACGTGCGGAAACTTCTTGCGCGCGTACTGCAGCACCAGGTCCTCGCGTTCGTCCTGCGGCGCGAACGACGCGTGGCCGCCCTCGCTGCCGAGCGCGATCCAGCGGTCGTCGGCCGGGATCAGCCCCGACACGCCGAGCCCCGTGCCGGGCCCGAGCAGCCCGATCACGCTGTTCTGGCGGCGCGTGCCGCCGCCGACCTGCACGCGCTGCGCGTCGGTCAGGCCCGGCAGCGCCATCGCGAGCGCGGTGAAATCGTTGACGACGAGCAGCGTGTCGAAGCCGAGCGCACGGCGCGTCGCCTCGATCGAGAAGCTCCAGTCGTGGTTGGTCATCGTGACCTGGTCGCCGTCGACCGGATTGGCGATCGCGATCGCCGCGTGGTTCACGCGGCTGATCTTCACGTCCTTCAGGTACTTGCGGATCGCGTCGGTAATCGTCGGATAGTCGGCGCCGGGATACACGCGGATCTGCGTGATCTCGCCCGGACCGGTTTCCAGCGCGAAGCGCGCGTTGGTGCCGCCGACGTCCGCGAGCAGGCGCGGGCCGTCGGCATGCTGACCCGCGACGACCGCCTTACTTTGCGCACCAGTAGACATCGAGCTGAGTCCCCTTGTCGTTGGCCAGTTGGGAAATCGCGTTTTTCTGCAGCGACGCGGCCGCGGCGTCGAGCACGGCGCGCTTGGCGGGGCCCGCGATCAGCAGGAACAGCCGCTCGACGCGCTTGAGCGCATCGAGCGAAAAGCTCACGCGCGCGTGCGGCGCGGCGCCCGGATGCACGGCGACGAAACGCTCGGACGTCGCGATCGCGTGGTCCCACTCGGGCGCGTCTGCGAAGATCGACGCGGTGTGGCCGTCCTCGCCCATGCCGAGCACCGCGACGTTCGGCACGCGGTAGTCGGCGTTCGCGTTCAGCGCGGCGACGTGCGCGTCGAGCGTGGCGCGCGTGTCGACGAGCGGCAGGAAGCGGGCAGGGGCCGCCGCGTGCTGCAGCAGCGTATCGCGCACGAGGTGCGCGTTGCTGGCCGCGTCGTCCTCCGGCACCCAGCGGTCGTCGACCAGCGTCACGTCGACGCCGGCCCAGTCGAGCGTGGCATGCGACAGCGTTTGCAGGAACGGGCGCGGGCTCGTGCCGCCGGACACCGCGAGCGTCGGGCGCGCGGGGCCGGCGAGCGCGGCGCGCAGCGCATCGCCGACGGCGCGCGCGAGCGCTTCGCTTTGCGCTTCCTGGGTGTCGAAAGCGTGGATCTCGATCACATCTCCTCCGGACTGCTTTGTATGTTCAAATCGTACGAATCGTGGGGCACGTTGCCGGACGCGGTCACGCGCGCGGCAACGGCTTGCATCAGTTTTCTTCTTCGAGCCAGCAGGTGTCGTGCTGCGCGAGCATCGCGCTCGCCGCGGCCGGCCCCCACGTGCCCGCCGCGTACGGCTTTGGTGGCTTCAGCGAGCGCGCCCATTCGTTCAGGATCGGCTCGACCCAGCGCCATGCGGCTTCCTGTTCGTCGCGACGCACGAACAGCGCGAGCCGGCCGTTGATCACGTCGAGCAGCAGGCGCTGGTATGCCTCCATCTGCCCTTCCTTGAAGAACCGGTCGAACGCGAGGTCGAGGTGCACGCTCGCGAGGTTCATCCCTTCGCCGGGCTGCTTCGCGAGGCAGTACAGGCGGATCGTCTCGTTCGGCTGCAGCCGGATCACGAGGCGGTTCGAACCGGGGCGCAGCGCGGTCGGTCCGAGCGCCGAGTGCGGCACCGGGCGGAAGTTGACGACGATCTCCGCGACACGATCGGCGAGACGCTTGCCGGTGCGCAGGAAGAACGGCACGCCGGCCCAGCGCCAGTTCTCGATCTCGACCTTCAGCGCGACGAAGGTTTCGGTCTGGCTGTCGGTCTTCACGCCCGGCTCGGTCGCGTAGGCCGGCACCTGCGCGCCCTTGATCACGCCCGCATGATACTGGCCGCGCACGGCAACCTTGCCGATGTCGCGCGGATCGACCGGCTTCAGCGCCCGCAGCACGCGCAGCTTCTCGTCGCGCACCGCGTCGGAATCCATCGAGTGCGGCGGCTCCATCGCGACGATCGACAGCAGTTGCAGCAGGTGGTTCTGCACCATGTCGCGCAGCGCGCCCGTATTGTCGTAGAAATCGCCGCGCGCTTCGACGCCGAGTTCCTCGGCGATCGTGATCTGGATGCTCTCGACCCATTCGCGGCGCCACAGCGGCTCGAACAGCGCATTGCCGAAACGCAGCGCAAGCAGGTTCTGCACCGGCTCCTTGCCGAGATAGTGGTCGATCCGGTAGATCTGGCCTTCCGCGAAGATTTCACCGACCGCGTCGTTGATCGCATTCGACGAGCGCAGGTCGTAGCCGAGCGGCTTCTCGAGCACGATGCGCGAGCCTTCGTTCAGGCCGACCGACGCGAGCGCGTTGCAGATCGGTACGAACAGCGACGGGCCCGTCGCCAGATAGAACACGCGGATGCCGGGCAGCGATGCGATCGCGTCGCGCAGCACGACGTAGTCTTCCGCGCGGCCGAGGTCGAGCTTCACGTACTCGATGCGCTGGAGAAAGGACTTCCACGCGGCTTCGTCGAACGCCTTGCCGGCCGCCTTGACCGCATGCGGCTTCACATGCGTATCGACCCACTCCAGATAACCCGCCTGATCCGATTCGTGCCGCGCCACTGCGACGATCCGGCCGCTCTCCGCCAGCATGTTCGCACGGTGCGCTTCGAACAGCGCGGGCAGGATCTTGCGCATCGACAAATCGCCGGTGCCGCCGAAAAGTACGAAGGTAAAGCTGGAATCGGTATGCATGTGTCTCCGCCGGGTTTGGGGGTGCTTGGAAGCGATCCGTAGTGCGATAAAAATATTTTTGACACTGAATTGTAGTTTAACTACAATCCGCCGCAAGGGGTAGCACCTGGGTGAAGAAAAAAAGAAGTGCGGTCGATGAACTGCGCGAGCTTCGCCTTCGGGAGCGCCTTGTGCCGAATGTTATCGGACATTGACGGCGCGCATCGTCCGCGCACCGTTGGCCCCGGGCTCGCGTCGCATCATCGCGGCGGGCCAGAAACACAAAGAGGAGACACACCGTTGAATCTCGATTCACGCTTTCTGTAAGAGCCCGGCCGGTCATCGGCCCCGTACGCTGCATGCGTCCCGCGGCTCGATTTCCCCGTCGTTATCAAGAAGCCGGTTCCCGGTCAGGGAACCTCACGAGTTGATTCAGTCTGGAGGAGATAAGTAATGAAAGTTCGCTCGATCATGGGCGCGCTCTGCGCGGCAGGTCTGATGGCTGGCGCCGTGGCGGCGCAGGCAGCCGAGAATGTAACGGTGCTGCACTGGTGGACCTCGGGCGGCGAGTCGAAGGCCGTCGGCGTGCTGAAGGACGACGTGCAGAAGCAGGGTTATGTGTGGAAGGACTTCGCGGTCGCGGGCGGCGCCGGCGCCGCGGCGATGACCGCGCTGAAGACCAAGGTGATCAGCGGCGACGCACCGTCGGCCGCGCAGATCAAGGGCCCGCTGATCCAGGACTGGGCCGACCAGGGCGTGCTCGTCAACATCGATTCCGCCGCCGGAGACTGGAAGCAGAACCTGCCGCCGGAAATCGACAAGATCATCAAGTACAAGGGCCACACCGTCGCCGCGCCGTTCTCGGTGCACCGCGTGAACTGGCTGTACATCAACAAGGCCGCGCTCGACAAGATCGGCGCGAAGGTGCCGACCACCTGGCCTGAATTCTTCGCGGTGGCCGACAAGCTGAAGGCCGCGGGCATCCAGCCGGTCGCGATGGGCGGCCAGCCGTGGCAGGACCTGACGCTGTGGGAAGACGTCGTGCTGTCGCAGGGCCCGGCGTTCTACAAGAAGGCGCTGGTCGACCTCGACCAGGCGACGCTGACGTCGCCGCAGATGCTGTCCGTGTTCGACACGGTGCGCAAGATCCAGGGCTACTTCGATACGGGCCGTAACGGCCGCGACTGGAACCTCGCGACCGCGATGGTCATCAACGGCAAGGCCGGCATGCAGTTCATGGGCGACTGGGCGAAGGGCGAGTTCGAGAACGCGGGCAAGAAGGCGGGCAAGGACTACATCTGCGCGGCGGTGCCGGGTACGGCGAATGCGTATACGTTCAACGTCGATTCGTTCGTGTTCTTCCAGCAGAAGGGCGAGAAGGCCGCGACGCCGGGCCAGATCGCGCTCGCGAAGACGATCATGACGCCGGACTTCCAGGAGCAGTTCAGCCTGCTGAAGGGCTCGGTGCCGGTGCGCCTCGGCGTGAAGATGGACAAGTTCGACGATTGCGCGAAGAAGTCGTATGCGGACGAGCAGACCGCGATCAAGTCGGGCGGCTTCGTGCCGTCGCTCGCACACGGGATGGCGCAGAGCGATGCGACCGCCGGCGCGATCACGGACGTCGTGACGAAGTTCATGAACTCGCAGCAGGATTCGAAGAGCGCGGTCGCCGCGCTCGCGAAGGCCGCGAAGGTCAAGTAACGCGCGACAGGCGCCCGGCCGGACACGCTTCATCGGCCGGGCGTTTTTGCAAGTGCAGCAAACGGGCTCGCCCGCGGGCCCGCGCCGTACCCGGCGCCGGCCCGGCCTGCGCCGCCCTCGTTCCAGGAGTCGAATCAAGTGGCTGCCCCTCTTAGCGGAAACGGATCCGGTGATACCGCCGCACGGCGTACGTCGCCGATGTCGGCCTTCGCCGATCGCTGGATTCCGAAGCTCGTGCTTGCGCCGAGCGTCGCGATCGCCGTGGTGTTCATCTACGGCTTCATCCTGATTACCGGTTATCTGTCGCTGACCAACTCGCGGCTGTTGCCGAACTACGAATTCGACGGCTTCGGCCGTTACTCGGACCTGTTCCAGAACGACGTGTGGTGGACCTCCGCCGCGAACCTCGGCTGGTTCGGGATTCCGTTCATCGCGGTCTGCGTTGCGCTCGGGCTGTTCCTCGCGATCCTGCTCGACCAGCGGATCCGCAACGAAGGCGCGCTGCGCGCGATCTTCCTGTACCCGATGGCGCTGTCGTTCATCGTCACCGGCACCGCGTGGCAATGGATCCTGAACCCGGGCCTCGGTCTCGAGAAGGTGATGCACGACTGGGGCTGGACGAGCTTCTCGTTCGGCTGGCTCGACGATCCGGACAAGGCGATCTTCTGCGTGGTGATCGCGGCCGTGTGGCAGTCGACCGGCTTCGTGATGGCGCTGTTCCTGGCAGGGCTGCGCG
Organism: Burkholderia sp. BKH01; assembly: GCF_025685725.1. Classification (NCBI taxonomy): domain Bacteria; kingdom Pseudomonadati; phylum Pseudomonadota; class Betaproteobacteria; order Burkholderiales; family Burkholderiaceae; genus Burkholderia; species Burkholderia sp. BKH01. Next base: position 251,268 of record NZ_JAOTQT010000006.1, read on the forward strand.
GTGTCGACGCCGAAATCTTCAAGGCCGCGCAGGTCGACGGCGCGACGCTGCCGACCATCTACCGCAAGATCGTGATCCCGAGCATGCGCCCGGTGTTCTTCTCGGTGCTGCTGATCCTCTGCCACATCACGATCAAGACCTTCGACCTCGTCGTCGCGCTGACGGCGGGCGGCCCGGGTACGTCGTCGTCGCTGCCGGCGATGTTCATGTATACGTTTTCGTTCAACCGCGGCCAGCTCGGGCTCGGCGCGGCGTCGTCGGTGATGATGCTCGCGACCGTGGTCGCGGTGCTGGTGCCGCTGATGTATATGGAATCGAGGAGCACCCGCAATGCAGCCTAAGATGACGATCAGCCGGGCAGTGATCTACGCGGCGCTGATCCTGTTCGCGCTGTATTTCCTGTTCCCGATCTACGTGATGCTGTCGACGTCGTTCAAGGACCTCGACCAGCTGCGCACCGGCAACCTGCTGACGCCGCCCACCAGCTGGACCGTCGAGCCGTGGGTGAAGGCGTGGAGCGGCGCGTGTACCGGCGTGCGCTGCGACGGGATGAAGCCGTTTTTCCTGAATTCGCTGCAGATGGTGATCCCGGCCGTGCTGATCTCGTCGCTGATCGGCGCGTTCAACGGCTACGTGCTCACGCACTGGCGCTTTCGCGGCGCGGACGCGCTGTTCACGATGATGCTGGTCGGCTGCTTCATCCCGTTCCAGGTGATCCTGCTGCCGATGGCGCGCCTGCAGGGGATGCTCGGCCTCGCCAACACGATTCCCGGCCTCGTGTTCGTGCACGTCGTGTACGGGATCGCGTTCACGACGATGTTCTTCCGCAACTTCTACGTGAGCGTGCCGTCCGAGCTCGTGAAGGCCGCGCGTATCGACGGCGCGGGCTTCTTCACGATCTTCACGAAGATCCTGCTGCCGGTGTCGCTGCCGATCTTCATGGTGTGCCTGATCTGGCAGTTCACGCAGATCTGGAACGACTTCCTATTCGGGATCGTGTTCTCCGGCGTCGATTCGATGCCGATCACGGTGGCGCTGAACAACCTCGTCAACACGTCGACGGGCGTGAAGGAGTACAACGTCGACATGGCCGGCGCGATCATCGCCGCGCTGCCGACGCTGCTCGTCTACATCGTCGCCGGCCGCTACTTCGTGCGCGGGCTGACGGCGGGCGCGGTGAAGGGGTAGGCGCGGCCTTATCCGATACGACGAACCGGCCGCGCACGTCGCGCGGCGCATCGAAACGAACCCGACGCGGCGCCGTAGCGCCGCGCGAGACGAGACAGAGGATTCACAGCATGGCAAGCCTTTCCATCCGTGACGTGTACAAGACCTACCCGAACGGGGTGCCGGTCCTGAAGGGTGTCGACATCGAGATCGAGGACGGACAGTTCCTGATCCTGGTCGGCGGTTCGGGCTGCGGGAAATCGACGCTGCTCAACATGATCGCCGGGCTCGAAACCGTGACGAGCGGCGAGATCTGCATCGACGGCAAGGTCGTCAACGACCTGTCGCCGAAGGATCGCGACATCGCGATGGTGTTCCAGTCGTACGCGCTGTATCCGTCGATGACGGTGCGCGAGAACATCTCGTTCGGCCTGAACATCCGCAAGGTGCCGAAGAACGAGCAGCAGCAGATCGTCGACCGCGTGTCGCAGATGCTGCAGATCCAGCACCTGCTCGACCGCAAGCCGGGCCAGTTGTCGGGCGGCCAGCGCCAGCGCGTCGCGATGGGCCGCGCGCTCGCGCGCGATCCTTCGCTGTTCCTGTTCGACGAGCCGTTGTCGAACCTCGACGCGAAGCTGCGCATCGAGATGCGCGCGGAAATCAAGCTGCTGCACCAGCGCCTCGGCACGACGATCGTCTACGTGACGCACGACCAGATCGAGGCGATGACGCTCGGCGACCGGATCGCGGTGATGAAGGACGGCGTGGTCCAGCAGTTCGGCGCGCCGCAGGAGATTTACGATTCGCCGGCGAACCTGTTCGTCGCGGGCTTCATCGGCGCGCCGCCGATGAACTTCATCAACGGCAAGCTGGTCGAGCAGGGCAGCGGGATCGCGCTCGAGATCGACACGGGCCTCGCGCGCAGCGCGCTGAAGCTGCCGTTCGACGCGAAGCGGATGAACGGCCACGTCGGCCGCGAGGTGATCCTCGGCCTGCGTCCGGAGCGCATCACCGACGCACGCAACGCGCACAACGGCGAGGCGTCGAGCCTGCAGCCGATCGACGTGCGCGTCGACGTGACCGAGCCGACCGGGCCGGACACGCACGTATTCGCGCAGGTGAACGGCAAGCGCATCGTGAGCCGCGTGCATCCGGCCGCGAACCCGCAGCCGGGGCAGACGCAGTCGCTGCTGTTCGACGTGTCGAAGGCCGTGCTGTTCGATCCGGCATCGGAAGAGCGGATCGCGTGATGCGGCGTTCGCGCTGAATGAAGGAGAAGGGGCCGTCTCGAATGAGCGGCCCCTTTTGTTTCTGGCGATGCGGTTGGCGCTGCGGCGGCAGTCAGTGCGGCAGCCGCACGTCGAACTTGAACGTCGCCAGCCGCGTGGCGAGGATGAAGCCGGTCGCGAGCAGCACGCTGTATACCGAATCGAACTGCAGCCACACGAGCAGCAGGTAAAACCAGCAGCCGACGAACGCGCAGGTCGCGTACGGCCGCGAATCGCGCAGGATCAGCGGGATATCGTTGCACAGCACGTCGCGGATGATCCCGCCGACCACGCCGGTGATCACGCCCATCATCACCGCGATGAAGCGCGGCATTTCGGCGTCGAGCGCGATCGCCGTGCCCGAGATGCTGAAGATGCCGAGTCCGATCGCGTCGGCGACCAGCAGCAGCCGCTCGGCCGACAGCCGTGACAGCATCCGCAGCACGAACGGCGCGAACAGCGCGAGCACGAAGATCGCGATCACGTAGTCGTCGTGCACGACCCAGTAGAACGGCCGGCGCTCGAGCAGGATGTCGCGCAGCGTGCCGCCGCCGAACGCGGTGGCGAGCGCGACGACGAACGTGCCGACCGAGTCGAGGCGGTTCTTGCGCGCCTCGATGAAACCCGAAATCGCAAATGCCAGCGTGGCGATCGCCTCCAGTACGGCGATCGCGAGCGTCAGCCTAGGATGCGGCACGCGGCCCCCGGTCGGCCGGCGCCGCGAGCGGCTGCAGCAGCACGAGCACCGCGCCCGCGCCGCCGTCGTTGCCGCGCGCCTCGCAGAACGCGATCACTTCTTCCTTCTGCACGAGCCACGCGCGCACCTTGCCTTTCAGCACGGGTTCCTTGCCGATCGAGCCGAGCCCCTTGCCGTGGATCACGCGCAGGCAGCGCAGCCCCTTCTTGCCGGCTTCGCGGATGAATTCGGCAAGCGCGTCGCGTGCCTCGTCGCGGCGCATCCCGTGCAGGTCGAGCTGCGCCTGCACGATCCACGCGCCGCTCCTCAGCTTGCGCACCACGTCGCGGCTGATGCCGGGGCGGTGGTAATACAGCGAGTCGTCGCTGTCGAGCAGCGTTTCGGGATCGAATTCGTCGGACAGCGTCGCGTTCAGCACGGCTTCCTCGTCGCGCTGCGTCTGCTTCGGCACCGGGTCGGGCGGCATGCGGCCGGACGCCGCGCGCGACGGCGCGTTCAGCGGCCGGATCGCGCCGATTTCGTTGCGGAACAGGTTCGCGTCGGCTTCCGCCTTGCGTTCGGCCTTCGCGGTTTCGATGCGCTCGCGTTCGCGGCGATCGGCTTCGCCTTGCAGCGACTTGCGCAGCGCGCCGAGGCCGGCGAGGCCCTGGCCGCGCAACGCGGCCGGATCGGGCGCGGGCGGCGCGGCGGCCGGCGCGGGGTTCGCGGGACGGGCGGCGATCTGTCGCTTCGCGGGATCGCTCGGATGGGGCTGGTTCTTCGCCATGATTCGGTAGCAGGGCAGGCGCGTTCGGGCGCGCGGGCAAAAAAAAGCCGCTGCGCGGCGGCAGCGGCTTTCCGGTCGGGCCCGCTTCGCGGCAGCGGACGCCATTGTAGCGCCCGGCGCGGCAAGGCTTGCGGCTTACTTCTTGTCGTGCAGGCTTTCGAGGTAGCGCTGCGCGTCGAGCGCGGCCATGCAGCCCGTGCCCGCGCTCGTGATCGCCTGGCGGTACACGTTGTCCTGCACGTCGCCCGCGGCGAACACGCCCGGCACGCTCGTCGACGTCGCGTTGCCGTGCAGGCCGCTCTTCGTCAGGATGTAGCCGTCCTTCATCTCGAGCTGGCCCTGGAACAGGTCGGTGTTCGGCTTGTGGCCGATCGCGACGAACACGCCCTGCACGTTGAGGTCTTCCTTCGCGCCGGTCTTCACGTTCTTGATGCGCAGGCCCGTGACGCCCGAATCCGCGCCCGTCACCTCGTCGAGCACGTGATCCCACTTGATGTCGACGACGCCTTCCTTTTCCTTTTCCAGCAGGCGGTCGATCAGGATCGGCTCCGCGCGGAACTTGTCGCGGCGGTGGATCACCGTGACCTTCTTCGCGATGCCCGTCAGGTAGAGCGCTTCCTCGACGGCCGTGTTGCCGCCGCCGATCACCGCGACTTCCTGGCCGCGGTAGAAGAAGCCGTCGCAGGTCGCGCAGGCCGACACGCCCTTGCCCATGAACGCCTCTTCGGACGGCAGGCCGAGATACTGCGCGGACGCGCCGGTCGCGATGATCAGCGAGTCGCACGTGTATTCGCCCGAGTCGCCGATCAGGCGGATCGGCTGCTCGTGCAGTTTCGCGGTGTGGATGTGGTCGAAGACGATTTCGGTGTTGAAGCGCTCGGCGTGCTCGAGGAAGCGCGCCATCAGCTCCGGACCCTGCACGCCTTTCGCGTCTGCCGGCCAGTTTTCGACATCGGTCGTGGTCATCAGCTGGCCGCCCTGCGCGATGCCGGTGATCAGCACCGGGGACAGGTTGGCGCGTGCTGCGTAAACGGCAGCCGTGTAGCCGGCGGGGCCGGAACCGAGAATCAGGACTTTGGCGTGTTTGGGCGTGGACATGTGCGAATCCGTAAAAGGCGGCCGCGGCGGGCGGGGTAAGGCTCGCCGTACGATCCGGGTTGACCGGGATGCCGTCATAGATGGGTATCAGTCGCGCATTATAAAGGCCCCGTTGCTGCGTTGCCGAACGAGAGTTTCAATCGTGCCGATAGCGTTTGGCGGCGAGCCTCCCGCGCCGGCGCGGCAGGCCGGGCAGGCTGCCGGCTTGCGGCGGTGCGTTGTCGCAGGTCCGGTCAAGGGAGCGGCCGTCCGGCCGGCTTGCGCTCGCGTGCGGCGCGCGGTTCGGCACCCCGTCCCTGTTATGTAACCGTCATTTACACTTGGCGGCCCGGTGCAGCGTTTACAATAAGCGGGATCGAACGACAGGCGGGCGCACGGCCCGTCCTCTTTATACGGATTCATGGCAAAAGCTCCTTATTCCGCCCAGGCACAGGCGTTGCCGCACCGGATGTCGAAGCTCCTCACGGAGATCCGCTGGATTCTCCAGGTCGCGCTCTGCGCATTTCTGGTGATGGCCCTGCTGAGCTACAGCCGGCGCGATCCGAGCTGGACGCACGCCGCGCAGGTGGACCACATCTCGAACTGGGCCGGCCGCGTCGGCGCGTGGACGGCCGACATCATCCTGCTGCTGTTCGGCCTGTCGGCCTACTGGCTGATCGTGCCGCTCGGGCGGCGCATCGCCGTCAACTACCGCCGCATCACGCGCCACGAGGCGATTCCCGACGAACCCGAGCGGCCGATCGGCTGGCTCACCGAGATCTTCGCGTTCGTGCTCGTCGTGCTGGCGTGCGACGGCATCGAGGCGCTGCGCATGTGGTCGCTGAAGGTGCAGTTGCCGCGTGCGCCGGGCGGCGTCGTCGGCGAGGCCGTCGCCGGTGCGATGTCGCATGCGTTCGGCTTCACGGGCGGCACGCTGCTGCTGCTGATCGCGCTCGCAATTGGCCTGTCGCTGTATTTCCGCTTCTCGTGGCTGTCGGTCGCCGAGCGCGTCGGCGGCGCGATCCTGTCCGCCGTCAACGTCGCGAAGCTGCGCCGCGAGGCCGAGCGCGACCGCAAGCTCGGCGAGGCCGCGGCCGTGCGCCGCGAAGGCAAGGTCGAAGAGGAGCGCGTGCGCATCGAGGATCACGAACCCGTGACGATCGTGCCGCCGGTCGTCACGCCGGCGAAGTCCGAGCGCGTCGAGCGCGAGCGCCAGGTGCCGCTGTTCACCGACCTGCCGGGCGATTCGACGCTGCCGCCGGTGTCGCTGCTCGATCCCGCGCCGAAGACGCAGGAAGCGATTTCGGCCGATACGCTCGAATTCACGTCGCGCCTGATCGAGAAGAAGCTGAAGGATTTCGGCGTCGAGGCGAGTGTGGTTGCCGCGTATCCGGGCCCGGTCGTCACGCGCTACGAGATCGAGCCGGCCACCGGCGTGAAGGGCAGCCAGATCGTCAACCTCGCGAAGGATCTCGCGCGTTCGCTGTCGCTCGTGTCGATCCGCGTCGTCGAGACGATCCCCGGCAAGAACTACATGGCGCTCGAGCTGCCGAACCAGCGCCGCCAGACCGTGCACCTGTCCGAGATCATCGGCTCCGAGGTGTATGCGGCCGCATCGTCGGCGCTGACGCTGAGCCTCGGCAAGGACATCGGCGGCAAGCCCGTGTGCGCGGATCTCGGGAAGATGCCGCACCTGCTCGTCGCCGGCACGACCGGTTCGGGCAAGTCGGTCGGGATCAACGCGATGATCCTGTCGCTGCTCTACAAGGCGACCGCCGAGCAGGTGCGCCTGATCCTGATCGATCCGAAGATGCTCGAAATGAGCGTCTACGAAGGCATTCCGCACCTGCTGTGCCCGGTCGTCACCGACATGCGCCAGGCCGGCCATGCGCTGAACTGGACGGTCGCGGAGATGGAGCGCCGCTACAAGCTGATGAGCAAGCTCGGCGTGCGCAACCTGGCGGGCTACAACAACAAGATCGACGACGCGGCCAAGCGCGAGGAGAAGCTGCCGAACCCGTTCAGCCTGACGCCGGATGATCCCGAACCGCTCGGCCGCCTGCCGAACATCGTCGTCGTGATCGACGAGCTGGCCGACCTGATGATGGTCGTCGGCAAGAAGGTCGAGGAACTGATCGCGCGGATCGCGCAGAAGGCGCGCGCGGCCGGCATCCACCTGATCCTCGCGACGCAGCGCCCGTCCGTGGACGTGATCACCGGCCTGATCAAGGCGAACGTGCCGACGCGGATCGCGTTCCAGGTGTCGTCCAAGATCGACTCGCGCACGATCCTCGATCAGATGGGCGCCGAATCGCTGCTCGGGATGGGCGACATGCTGTACCTGCCGCCGGGCAGCGGGCTGCCCGTGCGTGTGCACGGCGCGTTCGTCGGCGACGACGAAGTGCATCGCGTCGTCGAGAAGCTCAAGGAGCAGGGCGAGCCGAACTACGTCGAGGGTCTGCTCGAAGGCGGCACCGCCGACGGCGACGAGGGTTCGGCCGGCGCGGGAACCGGCGAAGGCGGCGGCGAGTCTGATCCGCTGTACGACCAGGCGGTCGAGATCGTCATCAAGAACCGCCGCGCGTCGATCTCGCTCGTGCAGCGTCATCTGCGGATCGGCTATAACCGCGCGGCGCGGCTGCTCGAGCAGATGGAGCAGTCGGGGCTCGTATCGGCGATGTCGTCGAGCGGCAACCGCGAAATTCTTGTGCCGGCGCGCGACGCGGAATGAGTCCGCGGCGCCCGCAGCGCCGGCCACCCACGGAGAAAACCGCAATATGCAGCAACATTCGTTCGCAATGTCTCTTCGTTCGACGCGGCGCTGGCTCGGTGCGGCGTTCGCCGGCGCATCGCTGATGCTCGCGGCGACGCACGCGTTCGCGGGCGGCACCGAGCAACTGAAGGCCTTCGTGTCGCAGGTGCGCTCGGCGAAGGGCGACTTCACGCAGCAGATCGTCAAGGCGCCGGCCAAGGGCGCGAGCGCCGTGCAGGCCGCGCCGAAGCCCACCGACAATTCGAGCGGCACGTTCGTGTTCGCGCGGCCGGGCAAGTTCATCTGGACGTACCAGAAGCCGTACCAGCAGGTGCTGCAGGCCGACGGCGACAAGCTCTACGTGTACGACCGCGACCTGAACCAGGTCACCGAGCGCAAGCTGAACGGCGCGCTGGGCGCGAGCCCCGCCGCGATCCTGTTCGGCAGCAACGATCTCGACAAGAACTACACGCTGCGCGATGCCGGCGAGAAGGGTGGCATCGAGTGGCTCGAGATGCTGCCGAAGGCGCAGGACACGCAGTTCCAGCGGATCGGCATCGGTTTCCGGAACGGCACGCTCGCCGCAATGGAGCTGCATGACGTGTTCGGCAACGTCACGCTGCTGACGTTTACGAACATCCAGACGAATCCGCCGCTGAAGGGCGATACGTTCAAGTTCGTCGTGCCGAAGGGCGCCGACGTGATCAACGGCTGACCGGCGCCACGCGCCTCTCTTCTGCAACGGGCCTGCCGGCGACGGCAGGCCCGTGTCGTTTCCGGGCGCGGGCACCGGGCGCGGGCACCGGGCGCGGGCATCAGGCGCGAGCCACCGGGCACCGGGCACGGCGGCGCCGTTGCGCGGCTGTCATAATGTCGGGTCCGGCGGCCGGTTCGGCCGCCATCGTTTGATGTGGAGCGAGGGTTCATGTCCGACCTGTTTCAAGTCGAGCCGCGCCGGCCGCTCGCCGAGGCGCTGCGGCCGAAGACGCTCGCCGAGGTGATCGGCCAGACGCATTTGCTGGGCGAAGGCAAGCCGCTGCGGCTCGCGTTCGAATCGGGCAAGCCGCATTCGATGATCCTGTGGGGGCCGCCCGGCGTCGGCAAGACGACGCTCGCGCGGCTCACCGCGCTCGCGTTCGACTGCGAATTCATTGCGCTGTCCGCGGTGCTCGGCGGCGTGAAGGACATCCGCGAGTCGATGGAGCAGGCGAAGGACACGCTGAACCGCACCGGTCGCCACACGATCCTGTTCGTCGACGAGATCCACCGCTTCAACAAGGGGCAGCAGGATGCATTGCTGCCGTTCGTCGAGTCGGGGCTCGTGACCTTCATTGGAGCTACGACCGAGAACCCGAGCTTCGAGGTCAACTCGGCCTTGCTGTCGCGTGCGCAGGTGTACGTGCTGAAGTCGCTGGACGACGACGAGATGCGCCAGTTGCTGAAGCGCGCGCAGGAAATCGCGCTCGATGGCCTCGCATTCGACGACAAGGCGATCGATACACTGGTCGGTTATGCGGACGGCGACGCGCGGCGTTTCCTGAACCTGCTCGAACAGGCGCAGACGGCGGCATCGTCGGCTGGCGTCGCGACGATCGACGCCGAATTCGTCAGCAGTGCGATGACGCTGAACGCGCGGCGCTTCGACAAGGGCGGCGACAACTTCTACGACCAGATCTCGGCGCTGCACAAGTCGGTGCGCGGTTCGAGCCCCGACGGCGCGCTGTACTGGTTCTGCCGGATGATCGACGGCGGCGCGGATCCGAAGTATCTCGCGCGGCGCATCGTGCGGATGGCGTGGGAAGACATCGGCCTCGCCGATCCGCGCGCGCTGCAGATGGCGAACGACGCGGCCGAGACCTACGAGCGGCTCGGTTCGCCGGAAGGCGAACTCGCGCTCGGGCAGGCGGTGATCTATCTCGCGTGCGCGGCGAAGAGCAACGCGGGCTACAACGCGTTCAACCAGGCGATGGCGTTCGTGAAGCAGGACAAGTCGCGCGAGGTGCCCGTACATCTGCGCAACGCGCCGACCAAGCTGATGAAGGAACTCGGCTACGGCCACGCGTACCGTTACGCGCACGACGAACCGAACGCGTATGCGGCCGGCGAGACGTACCTGCCGGACGGGGTGCGCGAGCCACACTGGTACAAGCCGGTGCCGCGCGGGCTCGAATCGAAGATCGCCGACAAGCTCGCGTGGCTGCGCGAGCTCGACCGCGAGGCTGGCAAGAAGGGTTGATGGGCGACGCGCGCCCGGCCGGCGCCGTATCGGATGCGTTAGCGCTTGCGGCCGGGCTGCTGTTTCTTCCAGTACTCGAACGGTTCTTCGTGGCAGTCGATGTCGAGCTCGGCGACCCGCGCGTGCAGGCGTTCCTGCGCGTCGGCGATCGCGAGGTTGTAGATCGCGGGCGCAATCTCCTCGACGAAGAAATGCAGCAGCGCGCCGGCCTGGATGTTGCCGATCGGCTCGTCCATGTTTTCTGTGAAATAGCGTTGCAGCGACGCGATTGCGCGGTCGCGTACATCCTTGTCCAGTTCGATGGCCATCGGGTTCCTTGAATGGCGGTGATGCGGATGCGGGTGCGTCGTACGACGCGTTGCGTGCGGCCGGTGCAGGCGTTTCGCCGTCCGCAATGTGGTTGGGCACGATGTGACGCCCCGGCCGCTTAGGCGAGCCGGCATGGCGATACTGCCACGACCGGCCGTTTTCGGGCATCGTCCATCAGGCCAGTGCCGTGGCGGCCGCGCGGTGCGTTAGAATTCCCGTCTTACACAACGATTTTCCAAGTCCTCCCATGCTCGACATCCAGTTGCTGCGCAAAGACCTCGACGGCGTCGCGAAGCGCCTCGCCGATCGCGGCTACACCCTCGACATCGCCGCGTTCTCTGCACTCGAAGCGGAACGCCGCGCGATCCAGACCCGTACCGAAGAGCTCCAGGCGCGCCGCAACAGCCTGTCGAAGCAGATCGGCGCGATGAAGGGGAAGGGCGAGGACACGTCGGCCGTGATGGCCGAGGTCGGCGGGATCGGCGACGAGATGAAGGCGGGAGAAGCCAAGCTCGGCGACATCCAGGCACGCCTGTCCGACCTGATGCTGGGCATGCCGAACGTCGCGCACGAAAGCGTGCCGGTCGGCAACGACGAAGCCGACAACGTCGAGGCGCGCCGCTGGGGCACGCCGCGCCAGTTCGACTTCGAGGTGAAGGATCACGTCGACGTCGGCACGCCGCTCGGCCTCGATTTCGAGACGGGCGCGAAGCTCGCCGGCGCGCGCTTCACGATGCTGCGCGGCCCGATCGCGCGCCTGCACCGCGCACTCGCGCAGTTCATGATCGACACGCACACGCAGCAGCACGGCTACACCGAGACGTACACGCCGTACATCGTGAACCCGGAGATCCTCTACGGCACGGGCCAGTTGCCGAAGTTTGCGGACGACATGTTCCGGGTCGAGAAGGGCGGCGCGGAGAACACGGTCACGCAATACCTGATCTCCACGTCCGAGATCTCGCTGACGAACACCGTGCGCGAGTCGATCGTCGACGCGTCCGCGCTGCCGATCAAGCTGACCGCGCACTCCCCGTGCTTCCGCTCGGAAGCCGGTTCGTACGGCCGCGACACGCGCGGGATGATCCGCCAGCACCAGTTCGACAAGGTCGAGATGGTGCAGGTCGTCGCACCGGAAACGTCGTACGCGGCGCTCGACGAGATGGTCGGCCATGCGGAGGCGATCCTGCAGAAGCTCGGCCTGCCGTACCGCGTGATCACGCTGTGCACGGGCGACATGGGCTTCTCGGCCGCGAAGACGTTCGACCTCGAGGTGTGGCTGCCCGCGCAGAACACCTATCGCGAGATCTCGAGCTGCTCGAATACCGAGGCGTTCCAGGCGCGCCGGATGCAGGCGCGTTTCCGCAACGCGCAGGGCAAGCCGGAACTCGTGCATACGCTGAACGGTTCGGGTCTCGCGGTCGGCCGTACGCTCGTCGCGGTGCTGGAGAACTACCAGAACGCGGACGGCTCGGTCACGGTGCCGGAAGTACTGCGTCCGTACATGGGCGGCATGGAGCGGATCGACGCGCCTGCACAGGCGTCGTGAAATCGGCTGCCGAAGCCCTCGCAAAAAAATTTGCGGAAGGGGTTGCCAGCTCAGAAAAGATCGTTTTATAATCTTTTCTTTCCCGGACATGACCAACCGGGAAATGCAGTAAAACGGAGAGGTGGCAGAGTGGTCGAATGTACCTGACTCGAAATCAGGCGTACGGTTTCCCCGTACCGTGGGTTCGAATCCCACCCTCTCCGCCAGAATACGAAACCCCTTGATCCGGAAGGATCAAGGGGTTTTTCGTTTTGGGTCTGCGGCGCGATGTGTCGATTGCCGTTGCAGTGGCAACGGCTTTGGCCATCGGCACATCGGACGTGCAGATGCGATGGCGACGAACTGCGCGCACGATCGTATCGCGTCTTCGATGCGGCTGCGCCGCATGGCAAGCACCGCGACCCAATGACGAACCGACTGTCGAACGCCCCGAAGGTTTTGCACTGCTGACTGTCATCATCGCAGTCGTGGACATCCGCGGCGCGCATCGTGCCGGCATGGCGCTGACGCTCGGCAATGCGGAGTCGGTCTTCGCCACTTTCCTCAGCTTTAAGCCTTCTCGTCCCGCGCCGTTAACACGGTGCGGCGGCCGGCACCCTTGCCGAGCCGCATCGTCCCCCCGTCGATTGAAGGTCCCATGAAGCTGAGCTACAAGATTCCCCTCGCATTCGCCGCCGTGCTGTTGCTGATGTTCGGTGGTGCGCTGTATGGCATCCACATCCTCAACCGGTCGATCGATACGTTCGCCGAAGACGTGCAGACGAACGTCGGCAACGAACGCCTCGTGTCGGCCACGCTCGTGCAGTTCAAGCTGCAGGTGCAGGAGTGGAAGGACACGCTGCTGCGCGGCAAGCAGCCCGACAAGCTCGACCGGTACTGGCAGGCATTCCAGACGCGCGAGCGGACGGTCGATTCGCTCGCCGCGCAGCTCGTGCGTCAGTTGCCGCCCGGCGAGAGCCGCTCGCTCGTCGAGCAGTTCATGCGTGCGCACACGGCGATGGGCGACGGTTACCGGCGCGGCTTCGACGCGTTCAAGGCGGCCGGCTTCGAGCCGTCGACAGGCGATGCCGCCGTCGCGGGCGTCGACCGCGAACCGGCGGCGCTGCTGGAGCGGGCCGCGAAGTCGATCGCCGACGAGAGTGCCGCCGTGTCGGCGCAGGCGAGCCGCGACGCGCAGCACGCGACCACCGCGAGTCTCGCGCTGATGCTGGTCGTGCTCGGCGTTGCGATGGTCGGTGCGTTCCTGTTCAGCCGCGCGATCCTGCGTCCGCTCGACCGTGCGGTTGCGTGTGCACAGGCGGTCGCCGGCGGCGACCTGACACGCGACGTCGACGCGACCGGCCACGACGAGATCGCCGATCTGCTGCGTGCGTTGCAGACGATGCAGACGAGCCTGTCGGGCGTCGTGCTCGAAGTGCGGACGCATGCCGAAGCCGTCGCGACCGCGAGCGCGCAGATCGCGTCGGGCAATCACGATCTGTCGTCGCGCACCGAGTCGCAGGCCGCGTCGCTCGAGGAGACGGCGGCCAGCATGACCGAACTGACGGGCATCGTGCGCCAGTCGGCCGAGCACGCGCAGCACGCGGCGCAGCTTGCGCGCGACGCGTCGAATATCGCGTCCGCGGGCGGCGGCGTGATGACGGATGCCGTCCACACGATGAACGGCATCGCCGACAGCGCGGCAAAGGTCGGCGAAATCATCGCGGTGATCGACGGCATCGCGTTTCAGACCAACATCCTTGCGCTGAACGCGGCCGTCGAGGCGGCCCGTGCCGGCGAGCAGGGCCGCGGCTTCGCGGTCGTCGCGGCCGAGGTGCGCACGCTCGCGCAGCGCAGCGCGTCGGCTGCGAAGGAGATCAAGGGGCTCATCGAGCAATCGACGCAGCGGGTCGACGAGGGTGCCGTGCTGATCGGCCGCGCGGGCGAATCGATTCACGAGATCGTCGGCGCGGTGCAGCGCGTCACGACGATCGTCGGCGAGATCTCGTCGGCGTCGCAGGAGCAGAGCGGCGGCATCCAGCAGGTTAACGTCGCGGTCACGCAGATGGACGAAGCGACGCAGCGCAACGCCGCACTCGTCGAGCAGGCCGCGGCCGCGACGCAGGCGCTGGCCGAGCAGGCGAGCGCGCTGCGGCACGCGGTGGCCGTGTTCAGGCTGCCGGAAATGGCGTGACGGCGTGGCCGTCGCGCCGGGTTCCGAAGGAACCGGATGCCGGCGCGGCGGCGGCTTTCAGCGGCGCGCGACGTGGCGAGCGCGCACCGACTCCCGCCGGTCGGTCATCCGCAATCACGCCGCGGCCGGAAACTGCGCGAGCACCCTGGCACGAATCGACGGCTTGATGTTCGATTGCGTCATGTCGCCGCCGTAGTGCGCGACGACGCGCGGATTCATCACGCGATACCAGAGCGGCGGCACGTACGCGAACAGGATCATCGTCGCGTAGCCGGCCGGCAGTTGCGGCGAATCGTCGAAGTGGCGCAGCGCCTGGTACGAGCGCGTCGGATTCGCGTGATGGTCGGCGTGCCGCTGCAACTGGTACAGGAACAGGTTGGTGACGACGTGATTGCTGTTCCACGAATGCTGCGGCGTGCAGCGCTCGTAGCGGCCGCTCGGCAGCTTGCGGCGACCGAGCCCGTAGTGCTCGACGTAGTTCACCACTTCGAGCAGTGACGCGCCGTAGACGGCCTGGATCACGAGGAACGGGATCACGGCCTTGCCGGCCATCGCGATCGCGATGCCCCAAACGACGACGGTCATCGCCCATGCGTGCAGCACCTCGTTGCGCCAGGTCCACGGCGAATGCCCGAGCCGCTCGAGGCGTACTTTTTCAAGCCGCCACGCGGAGCGAATGCTGCCGGCCACGGTGCGCGGCAGGAATACCCAGAACGACTCGCCATAGCGCGCGCTCGCCGGATCCTCGGCCGTCGCGACGCGCACATGGTGACCGCGGTTGTGTTCGACGTAGAAGTGGCCGTACGCGACCGGCGCGAGCGTGATCTTCGCGAGCCAGCGTTCGAAGCGGTTCGTCTTGTGCCCGAGCTCGTGCGCGGTATTGATCGAGATGCCCGTCGCGGCGCCGAGCGACAGCGCGAAGCCGACGTAGTCGTACCACGCGAGCGTGTGCGTGCCGACGATCCATACGCACACGAAGAACGCGACGTATTCGACGAGCGTCGCGAGATAGACGATGAACCGGTAATAACGCTCCCGTTCGAGATGCGGCACGACGGCTTCGGGCGGATTGTCGCGATCGTCGCCGATCAGCGTGTCGAGGATCGGGATCACGCCGAATGCGAATAGCGGACCGAACCACCAGAACACGTGAAGGCCTGTCGCCAGCGCGAGCTGGGCGGAGAGGATCGGTAACGTGATCGTCAGCGCGCTGAGCAGCCACAGATAACGCTTGCCATCCGACCAGCCCGAAGCCGATCCGTCGGTCATTGCCATTGTCTCCCTCCAGTCGGCCGGCCCGGTGGGCGACCGCATGCACGGTTGTTCGAATTCTCGTCGGCCCGCGACACGCGCGGTGGCGCCGGATCGTCGCCCGGTTCTGCCTGTTATACGACCCGTGCGCACGCTTTCCAAACCCTGGCGCTAGGCGCGAGGCTCCAAACGGAGGGCCGCGTGCGACGCATGCCGGGAAGGGCCGGCGCGCGCCGATTGAAACATGCCCGGGAGGCCGGATCGGCCCGCGCGATCCATCTGTTTGTCAGTTGATTGGCGCTGCGTGACGCTCGCAGGTATCGGCTCCGCGGGTTCACAACGAATGTTGCGTCGCAATAAGCGAAATGGGGCGGGTATCGGCGGAGCGCCTATTTCAGCTACATATATTACGAATCATTACGATCCCCGGACGAGATGCGGAGCGGCCCGAAACGCGCCTGCCGTGCATCGCAAGGCGAACGAAGCGATGCGTCGAACGAAGAGGCCATGACTGCCGTCCGTCGGCGCGTATCGATGCGCCGATGCTGCACCTGCACACCGGTTGGCGCACACCGCCGGCGGCGGCGTCTGCCGCCTTTCGATTCGTGCCGCCATTTGAAAATTACGATTTGACTCATGCCCCGCTTTCGGTTGAAGCTACTAGCTTGCTGTCCGAAGGGGGCTGTGCCTGCATGAGTTCGACCTTGACCGTTCGTCGTATCGTTGCCGACCAGGGCGGCGTGTATCGCGAACTCCGCGCCGCGTCGCTGCGTGAGCCCTACGCGCCCGGCGAAGCGCCGGAGGCCGAATTGCTGAACGTCGAAACGGACGCAGCGTCGGCGATTGCCGCGCAACGCGCCGTGTCCGACGAGTCGACGACTTTCCTGCTGTACACCGAAGGCCATCCGGCCGGCATGATCGGCGCGTATTTCGACAACACGCCCGAGCGGCGCGCGTTCGTCAGCGAGCTGTGGGTCGCGCACGCGGTGCGTCACCTGCGCGGCGGCGTGCTGCTGCTGGAAACGGCCACCGCGTGGCTCGCCGAGCGCGGTGCCCAGGAGGTCTATGCATGGATCGCCGATGCGAACCGCAATGCGATCCGTTTCTACGAGCGCGCGGGTTTCGGCAACACCGGCGAACACGCGCCGATCGCGCGGATGCCCGGCGCGATGAAATCGCTGTTCGTGTCGCAGGTGAAGCACTGAAGTGACGTCAAAACACGGGCCGCGCGGTGCGATGAAGGCCTGGTCGCACGCTTGCCTGCCCGCCTGCCGGTCGCGCGCCCGCCGGGGCCCTAGCAAACCGGCGTCCCAAAAATAATGGCCCAGCGCGTGGACGCCTGTAAAATACGCAAAAAATTTTTGCAGAGTGTCCATGTCGCTTAAAAAATCGCCATTCTTCGAGCTGCGCAGCGGATCGGTCGATACGTTGCTGTTCACCGTGAAGACGACCGATCTCGACGCGTTGCGTGCCGAACTGGTCAAGCGCTTCGAAGCGACTCCCGAGTTTTTTGCCGACGATGTCGTCGCGATCGACGTCCGCCGCCTGGCGGAGGGCGAGCGCGTCGCGCTGGCCGATATCCGCCAGATGCTGAACGACGTGCGGATGCGTCCGGTGGGCGTGGTCGCATCGGCAACGCAGGGCTGGGCGGGGGAAGCCGGCCTGCCGTTGCTCGAGGCGCGCGATCGCCGCGCGCCGGCCGCGAAGCCGGCCGAGGGCTCGGAAGCGTCGCCGGTCGCCGAGGCCGTCGTCGCCGCAGCAGCCGCGGCGGCGCCCGAACAGGGGGCCGAGCCGGCGCCGGCGTCGAACCAGGCGGGCGGCCAGACGCTCGTGATCGACCGGCCGTTGCGTTCGGGGCAGCAGATTTACGCGAAAGGAGACCTCGTGGTACTCGCGCCGGTCAGTCACGGCGCGGAGATCATCGCGGAAGGCAATATCCACATCTACGCGCCGTTGCGCGGCCGCGCACTCGCGGGCGTGCACGGCAATCACGACGCGCGCATTTTCTGCACGTGTCTCGAACCGGAACTGATTTCGATCGCGGGCATCTATCGAACAACCGAGAACCCGTTGCCCGCCGAAGTACTGGGCAAAGCGGTGCAGATCCGGCTCGAAGAGGAAAAACTGATGATCGAACCGCTGCGCCTGACGTAATTCACGCGGCGCACGCCGGATCGATCGGCTCTCATTGACGAACACAGGGTATTGGGTAAATGGCAAAAATCATCGTGGTGACCTCGGGCAAGGGCGGCGTGGGCAAGACGACGACGAGCGCGAGCTTTGCGTCCGGTATCGCGCTGCGCGGCCACAAGACGGCCGTGATCGACTTCGACGTCGGCCTGCGCAACCTCGATCTCATCATGGGCTGCGAGCGGCGCGTGGTGTACGACCTCGTGAACGTGATCCAGGGCGAAGCGAACCTGAACCAGGCGCTGATCAAGGACAAGAAGTGCGAGAACCTGTTCATCCTGCCGGCGTCGCAGACGCGCGACAAGGATGCGCTGACGCGCGACGGCGTCGAGAAGGTGCTGAACGACCTGGTCGCGATGGACTTCGAATACATCGTCTGCGATTCGCCGGCCGGCATCGAGGCCGGCGCGCTGCACGCGATGTACTTCGCGGACGAGGCGCTGATCGTCACGAACCCGGAAGTGTCGTCGGTGCGCGACTCGGACCGCATTCTCGGCATTCTGTCGTCGAAGACGAAGCGCGCGACCGAAGGCAAGGATCCGATCAAGGAACACCTGCTGATCACGCGCTACAGCCCGAAGCGCGTGAGCGAAGGCGAGATGCTGTCGCTCGAGGACATCAGCGAGATCCTGCGCATCAAGCTGATCGGCGTGGTGCCCGAGTCGGAAGCCGTGCTGCACGCGTCGAACCAGGGCCTGCCGGCCGTGCACATCGACGGCACCGACGTCGCCGAAGCGTACAAGGACGTCGTCGCGCGCTTCCTCGGCGAGGACAAGCCGCTGCGCTTCACCGATTACCAGAAGCCGGGCCTGCTGCAGCGCCTCTTCGGCAGCAAGTAACGGAGGCCGCCCATGTCCATCCTTTCGTTTCTCCTCGGCGAGAAGAAGAAGTCCGCATCGGTCGCGAAGGAGCGCCTGCAGCTCATCATCGCGCACGAGCGGGTCGGCGGCCGGCCGCCGGCCGATTACCTGCCGGCGCTGCAGAAGGAGCTGGTCGCGGTCATCTCGAAGTACGTCCATATTTCGAACGATGACATCCGCGTGAGCCTCGAGCGCCAGGACGATCTCGAAGTCCTCGAAGTGAAGATCGAGATTCCGCAAGCCTGACCCTTGGCTGTCCCTCCGCACGGCGGCACTCGCCGCCGTGCGCGTCTTACGCCCTGTTGCACTTTCGGGCACGCCGTAACACGGCGAATGTCGGCCGTTATCGGTCCTCCCGCATTGAACGAATACGCTCGCGTTACTTGTTCAACCAGGAGGTTGTGATGGCTGTCTCTACTGTTCAACGTCGTATCGTTTCGCTCGCGCTGTTTGCCGCGGGCCTGTCAGCCGTCGTCGCGCCGTTTGCCGCGCATGCGGACGAGATTCTCGTCGGCGCACCCGTGATCGCACCGCAGGGCCGCGTGGTCATCGCCGAGCCGGTCGCCGTGCGCACCGAGGAAATCGTCGTCGTCGCGCCGAATGCGCCGCCGCCCGTGCGCTACGAGGTCGTGCCGACCGCGCGGGTCGGCTACGTGTGGGAGCGCGGTCACTGGCACTGGGACCATGGCCGCTACGTGTGGATCGGCGGTCACTGGGAAGCCGAGCGCGTCGGCTTGCAATGGGTGCCGGGCCACTGGGACCAGCGCGGTCCGAACTGGTTCTGGACCCGCGGTCACTGGGCGTGATGGAGGCGCGTGATGAAAAGAACCGCAATCGCCATCGCGCTCGTCGCGATCACGCTGGCCGGGTGCATCGTCGTGCCGGCGCGGCCCGTCTACTACCGGCCGGCACCCGTCGTGATCTACTGAGCGTCGCGTGGGCCGTGCTGCACCGGACCGTGCGCGCCGGACGCCGCCGGCCCCTCGTCGTGCGTCGCCGTTGCGTGTGCCGCGTGTTCGCCCGGCGCAGCGGCGGCCGGCGCGTCGCTGCCTTCGTCGCGCAGCGTATCGAGCGGATCGGCGGGCGCGGCGGTCGCATCCTGCGGCTCGGTGACGCCGGTCGTCGCCGTCGCAGTTGCCGCGGCCGGTTCGGCGGCCGCGACGGGCGGCGCGAGATAGCGCTGGGCGAGCGTTTCGTAGAGCGGCGGCGCGAAAAAGCGCGACACGCGGCTCGACACCAGCGCGGTGGCCATCAGCGAAATCACGAGCGCGTGGCCGTTGATCATCTCCATCACGATCACGAACGATGTGATCGGCGACTGCGTGACGGCCGCGAGGTAGCCGACCATCGCGAGTGCGATCAGCATCGGCAGGCTCATGTTGCCGAACACGACGTGCAGCAGATTGCCGAACCCCGCGCCGATCGACAGCGACGGCGCGAAGATCCCGCCCGGGATGCCCGGCAGGTACGACGCGACCATCGACACCATTTTCAGGAACGGGTAGAACACCGACAACTGCTCGCGGCCGTCGAGCAGGCCGCGTGCCTCGGCGTAGCCGCTGCCGAACGTCGTGCCGCCCGACACGAGGCCGACGACGGCGATCACGAAGCCGCACAGCGCGGCGAACGCGATCGGACGCTCGCGATACAGGCCGAGCAGTTGCGCGGGCAGCCAGCGCCCCGTGTTGAGCAGCAGCCAGCAGAACAGGCCGCCCGCGATGCCCGTCACGATCGCGGTGACCAGCACCGCGAGCGCCAGCAGCTTCGGGAAATGGGGGCCGGCATCGATCGTGCCGAAATAGGTATAGTTGCCGTTCAGGCCGAGCGCGACGACGCCGGCGAGGATGATGGCGGTGATCAGCACGCCGCTCGCGCGCGCGGAGAAGCTGCGGGTCAGCTCCTCGATCGCGAACACGATCCCGGCGAGCGGCGTATTGAACGCGGCCGACAGCCCGGCTGCGGCGCCGGCAAGCACCAGTTGGCGCTCGATCTGCGCGTTCGAGCGCGGGTAGAAGCGCCGCAGGTTGAACATCAGCGCCGCGCCGACCTGCACGGTCGGCCCCTCGCGACCGATCGTGAAGCCGCCCAGGATGCCCAGGAACGAGACCAGCACTTTGCCGAACAGGATACGCAGCGTCAGCAGCCGGGCGCCGAACGCACTCGGGCGCGCATGCAGCGTCGCGATCACCTGCGGGATGCCGCTGCCCTCGGCGCCGCGGAAGAACCGGCGCGTGATCCACACCGACGCGGCGGCGATCGCCGGCGTCAGCAGCAGCGGCAGCCACGCGGCATGATCGCGCATCGTGCGGAACGTCTCGTAGCCCCAGTCGATCAGCCGCGCGTAGAGCACGGCCGCGAGGCCGACGACGATCGCGCCGAGCCAGAAAACGCCGTACTGGCGCCAGATGCGCAGCGAGCGGCGGGTGAGAGCAGGAAACAGCGCGGGAAGGGCGGGGCGTGGCATCGGCGCGGGCCGGAAGGCAAAGAGCGCATTATAAGAACGAACCGGAGCCCCGCCGTGGTTGACAGTGTTTTGCAAGTTTGTAGCATTTTGTTGCAAATGTAATGTTGGAGTAATGCTCGCGCACGACAACCGTCGCTAGCATGCCGAAATGGCCGGTCAATCCCCACATATCGTGAAACGCATCCTCATCGTAAAAGTGACGTCGCTCGGCGACGTCGTCCAGACGCTACCCGTCGTCGCGGACCTGCATCGCACCTTTCCCGGCGTGACGGTCGACTGGGCTGTCGACGAATCGTGCGCCGAGGTCGTGCGCTGGCACCCGGGCGTGAGCGCCGTCCTGTGCGCGCCACTGCGCCGCTTCAAGAAACTCCGGAGTGCCGGCGACCTGAAGGCGATCTCGGCATCGATCGGTGCGTTGCGCGCGCACCGCTACGATGCCGTCATCGACCTGCACGGCGTCTACAAGAGCGCGATCATTTCGGCGCTGGCGCGCGCCGCGCGCCGCGTCGGCTACCAGACGCAGGATCTCGGCGAAACGGGTGCACGCTTCGCGTATTCGCATCGCTTCGGCCCGCGGCCGGACTGCGACGCATGGCACGGGATGCGCGTGAGCGCCGGCGAGGCGCTCGGCTACGTGCCCGAAGGCGTCGCCACGTACGGCATCGTCGCGCCGCAGGACGCGAGCCTGCCGGCCGTCGTGACCGACGGCGCGCCGTTCATGCTGCTGTTCCATGCGACATCCAATCCCGACAAGCAATGGCCGGCCGGCCACTGGGCCGCGCTCGCCACGCAGATGATGGCGCGCGGCGTGCGCGTGCTGGTGCCGTGGGGATCGGCTGCCGAGCATGACGATGCGCAGGACATCGCCGCGCGCGCGCCGGGCGCGATCGTGCTGCCTGCGATGACCGTGCGCGAACTCGGCGCGGCGCTCGGCCGGGCCGCGCTCGTGGTGGGGGTCGATACGGGGTTCGTGCATATGGCGCACGCGCTGCAGCGGCCGACCGTGATGATCTTCGTCGCGACGTCGCGCCACCATTGCGGCATCGGCGGCGCACCGCATGCACTGTCGATCGGCGAGCCCGGCACGATTCCGTCCGTCGAGCAGGCGCTCGACGCGATCGGGGTGGTCAGCCCCGCCTGCGGCGCGCTGCGCGCGCGGCTGACCGCCTGACGCAGCGGGGCGGGCCGGGCCGGTTCAGGCGAGCAGCGCCTCGACCGTGATGACGGCGGCGATGGCCGCCAGATTCGCCAGCAACGCCTCGAACACGAGGCCGCGCCACGTCTTCGGCCGGAAGCGCAGTGCGAGCAGCAGCGCGCCACCCAGCGCGAGCGCGAGGATCAGGACGAGATCGGCATTGCCGAGGTGGATGTTCATCGCGGCGGCTCCTTCGAGGCGGGATCCCGGGGGCGCGCGGCGGCGCGCCCAGGATCGAGTATAGGCAGCGCCGGTCGCCGCACAACCCGGGTCGCCCCGGAGGCTCAGACGAGCGATGCGTCGCGCGTTTCGCGCATCAGCAGCACGCCGATCAGGCTGATCGCCGCCGCGACCGATACGTAGCCGCCGACCCACGACAACCCGCCGCGCGCAGCCAGCAGTTGCGCGATATACGGCGCGATCGACGCGCCGAGGATCCCGCCGAGGTTGTACGCGACACCCGCGCCCGTATAGCGGACGTTGGTCGGGAACAGTTCCGGCAGCAGCGCGCCCATCGGCGCGAACGTCACGCCCATCAGGAACAGTTCGATCGTCAGGAACAGCGCGACGAGCGGCATCGAGCCGCTGCCGAGCAGCGGTTCCATCGCGAACCCCGACAGCAGTGCGGCGATCGCGCCGACCACGAGCACCGGCTTGCGGCCGAAACGGTCCGACGCCCACGCGGAAAGCGGCGTCGCGAGCCCCATGAACACGACCGCGAAACACAGCAGGCCGAGGAAGCTCTGGCGCGGAATATGCAGCGCCGACACGCCGTACGACAGCGAGAACACCGTCGAGATGTAGAACAGCGTGTAGCAGACGACCATCGCGAGCGCGCCGAGCAGCGTCGGCTGCCAGTGTTGCGTGACGAGCGTCGCGACCGGCACGCGCACGCGCTCGTTGCGGTCGAGCGCCGCCTGGAACGCGGGCGTTTCGGTGATCTTGAGCCGCACGTACAGGCCGAGCGCGACGAGCACCGCGCTGACCAGGAACGGGATGCGCCAGCCCCAGCTGCGGAACTGCTCGTCGGACAGCGACAGCGCGAGCGCGAAGAACAGCCCGTTCGACATCAGGAAGCCGACCGAGGGCCCGAGCTGCGGGAACATCCCGAACCAGCCGCGCTTGCCCTGCGGCGCGTGCTCGGTCGCGAGCAGTGCCGCGCCGCCCCATTCGCCGCCAAGGCCGATCCCCTGGCCGAAGCGCAGTACGCACAGCAGCACCGGCGCGAGCGTGCCGATCGCATCGTAGCCGGGCACGAAGCCGATCGCGGTGGTGGACACGCCCATCACGAGCAGCGACGCGACGAGCGTCGATTTGCGGCCGATGCGGTCGCCGAAATGCCCGAACAGGAACGAGCCGATCGGGCGCGCAATGAACGCGATGCCGAACGTGACGAATGCGGACAGCGCCTGCGCGGTCGCGGAGCCGTGCGGGAAGAAGACGGGGCCGATGACGAGCGCGGCGGCCGTCGCGTACACGTAGAAATCGTAGAACTCGATCGCGGTGCCGATGAAGCTCGCGAACACAATGCGCCGGTGGCTGACGGCGCCGGCCGAACCGGTTGCGTGTGCAACGGCCGGGGGAGATGCGGACATGGATGTCTCCGTTTTGTCGTTGGGGCGGTCGGCTGTGCGTGCGCCCGGGCAGGCGGACGCCTACCGGGGGCAGCCGAGCGGATGATGCGGTGGCGGCGTGGACGCGCGCCGTGGTGCGAACGTCACCCGCCGGTCGACGATGGAGACGGGTATGTCGCCGCCGCCCGGTGCCGGCGTGGTCGGCTCGCATGCCGGGTGGGGCGCGCGAACGCGCGCGCGGCGTGATGGCCGCGCGATTGCGGAAAATTATAGCCAGCGCCGCCGCACACCGGCAATCGCGGCGCGGCGGGCGGTCAGTCGAGCGATTGCGCCTGCGCGGATGCAGTGCTTTGCAACTGGAAGTGGCCGTCGTCGTTGAAGAGCCAGCCTTCCATCATTTCGATCTGGCCGTTGCCGTCGAGCAGTCGCGACGGCGGCGTCGGCAGCGGCGCCGAGCGGCGCAGCGACGCGAGCGCGAGCGCTTCCGCTTCGCTGTCGCCGTTGCTGCGATAGACGGAGGCGTGGACGAGGCGGCCGTTGCGATCGACGGTGAATGCGACGACGACGAGCGAGCGGAGCATCGCCTGCGGCGTGCCGTGCAGTACGCCGGACGGATTGCGTTCGGCAACGCGTTGCGCGATCTCGACGCGATACTGCTCGCGGCTCGCGCTGCGCGTGATCGACGGGATCGTCAGGACCGGGTGCAGCGACGGCGGCGGCGTGATCGTGCATGCGGCAAGCATGGCGACGACGGCCAGCGCAGCAGCACGCAGCCGGTCGACGCGCGGAGTAAGAACGGGGCGCATGGGAGATAGCCAGAAGTGACTATAAAAAAATGATAGGCGTGCGCACGCAAGTCGATATCGGGAGAAACGCATAACGCGCGATGCGGGACGTTGCGATCGCTGATGATGACGGCCGGGCGCCGCACCGCACGTCGCGATGTGACGTGACATGTGACAGCGCGCTCGACTCGCTGGCGTCACGGCGCCTGTGCACATGTTGCAAGTTTGAAAGCTTGAAAGGCGCGGCACGCGAGTCACGCGCAGGCTCGCGACGATCGTCCGGCTGCACGCAGCGTTCGCCGAGTGCGGCACCGCGACCGACGTCCGCACAATCGCTTGCGATGCCGATCGCCGGGTTCAGAAGCCGTGCGTGACGAGCGACAGCACCGACAGGTCGGGGTGCGTGCCGTCGATGATGCTCTTGCCGATGTGCACGGCTTCGTGGACCGCCTCGTCGATGCTCGCGAAACTTTCCTCGCCGTCGGCGTGGAACGGTACCGCGTGGCCGGGCAGCGCGGGATTCGCGCCCGGATGGCACACGTAGCCGGTGTAGGTGTAGCGCGTGTCGCTGCCTGGCGCGGTGGCCGGCACGACATGGATCTCGAAGCCTTCGTAATCGACGTGTCCCGTCGGTGTCGACAGTTCGGTCATGGCGATCTCCGTGTGCCGCGCGCAGGGGTGGCGCGTGCGGCATCGAGTACGCGGCGGCGGTCGTGCCGCCGTGTTGAACGAATTCTAGGTGATCGCGGGGCGGGCCGGGAGGCTTCCGGCGCGGCGCGACAGCGGCCGTTACGCGGATTCGGTTGTGCGCTGCCGCGAGCGCGCGTGCCGTCCCGACGGACGGGCTCGCACGCGTGGCTGCGTCATTGTTTGCAGCGCGCGTCCTTTCGCAGCACGACGACGATCACCGGGTACTTCTGGCCGTGGTCGAGTTCCACGCGCGCCACGACGGTCAGCGTTGCCGGATCGGAATCGTCGTATACGCTGACCTGTTCGTTCCTGAGGTAGGTCACGCCGGTGCAGTTCGACGTGCGCCCGTCGTCCGACACCTTGCACTGGAGATCGTTGTCCTTCAGGTAGTTGTAGGGCGACGGGCTCGCGAGGTATTCGCTCAGGCCGCGCGGCGAGCCGCCGACGCCGGTCACGTACGCGATCGCGCACGACGCCTGCGCGCCGCTGCCGGAGGCGGTATCGGCCGCAGCGTGCGTGCTGACGGCAGCCAGCATGGCGACGAGCGATGAGGCGAGGAAGGGCTTCATGACGTGGGTTTCCCGTTTCGCGAATCGGAGCGCGGGATTGTAACGGCATCCGGCGCGATGCGTCGGAACGTGGGGCAGGGGCGTGCGGGCAAACAAAAACCCCGTCATTCAGCGAATGGACGGGGTTTGGCGAATTTCCTGGCGGAAGCGGTGAGATTCGAACTCACGGACAGTTTCCCGTCGCTGGTTTTCAAGACCAGTGCCTTAAACCGCTCGGCCACGCTTCCACGCGAGGCGGCATTGTAACCGAAATGCCGTGCCTGTCGACCGGAGTTGGCACTTCAGTGCTTACTCCGGTCCCATGCTTTGCATTCATCGCGTCAATCGTCGCGCAGGAACAATTCCTGCAGGTCGTTGAGGAACCGCTGGCCGAGCGGCGTCGGCGCGATCTGCGTGAAATCGCGCTCGATCAACCCGCGCCGTTCCGCTTCCTTCAGCGCCGGCTCGATCGTGCTCATCGGCAGGCCCGTGCGTTCGGCGAAGCTGTGCACGGGGAAGCCCTCGACGAGCCGCAGCGTGTTCAGCATGAACTCGAACGGCAGGTCGCGTACGCCGACCTCGCGTTCTTCCTGCACCGCCGCGCCGGTCATCGCCTGCTCGATGAAAGTTGCCGGATGCTTGTAGCGTGCCTGCCGCAGGATCCGGTTCGGGAACGACAGCTTCGTGTGCGCGCCCGCGCCGATCCCGAGATAGTCGCCGAAGCGCCAGTAGTTCAGGTTGTGCTTGCACTGATGATTCGGCTTCGCGTAAGCGGAAACTTCGTAGCGCCCGTAGCCGACCTCGGCCGTGCGCGCGTGGATCCATTCCTGCATGTCGGCCGATGCGTCGTCGTCGGGGACGACGGGCGGGAACTTCGCGAACAGCGTGTTCGGCTCGAGCGTCAGGTGATACAGCGACAGATGCGGCGGCGCGAACGACAGCGCGGTCTCGATGTCCGTGCGGCATTCGTCGAGCGTCTGGTTCGGCAGCGCAAACATCAGGTCGAGGTTGAAGTTGTCGAAGTTCTTCGCGGCGATCTCGACGGCCGCGCGCGCCTCCGCGGTGTCGTGAATCCGGCCGAGCGCCTTCAGGTGCGCCTCGTTGAAGCTCTGGATGCCGACCGACAGCCGGTTCACGCCGCTCGCTCGGAACTGCGCGAACTTCGCGGCCTCGAACGTGCCCGGATTCGCCTCGAGCGTGATCTCGGCATCGGCGTCGAGCGGCAACAGCGCGCGCACGTCGGACAGCATCCGGTCGAGACCCGCCGCCGACAGCAGGCTCGGTGTGCCGCCGCCGATGAACACGGTATGCACCTGCCGTCCCCACACGAGCGGCAGCGCCTGCTCGAGATCGGCGCGCAGCGCGTCGAGATACTCGGTTTCAGGGAATCGTTCGCCTTTCCACTCGTGCGAGTTGAAATCGCAGTACGGGCACTTGCGCACGCACCACGGAAAATGCACGTACAGCGCGAGCGGCGGCAGCGACGTGAGCCGCACCTGTCCGGGCGACGTGAACGTCGCGACGACGCGCGCGCCGGTTTCCGCGGCCTGGCTCATGCAACCTCCTGCAGCGGATGGGTATCTGGCACGGTCATGCTTCCTCCGCGAGCCGCGCAAGCAGCGCCTTCAGCGCAAGCGCGCGATGGCTGTGGGTGTTCTTCACGTCCGGCTCGAGTTCGGCTGCCGTCGCGCCGAGCGACGGCAGGTAGAAATACGGGTCGTAGCCGAATCCGTGCTCGCCGCGCGGCGCGTCGACGATCTCGCCGGCCCAGCGCCCTTCGGCGAACAGCGGCTCGGGATCGTCCGCATGGCGCACGAGCGCGAGCACGCAGCAATAGTATGCGCGCCGGTCGTCGACACCGCGCAACTGCTCGACGAGATACGCGTTGTTCGCCGCGTCGCCCTGGCCGCGGCCGGCACGCTGCGCGTAGCGCGCCGAATAGACGCCCGGCGCGCCGCGCAGCACGCGCACGCACAGGCCCGAATCGTCGGCGATCGCCGGCAGCCCGGTGAGCCGCGACGCGTGCCGCGCCTTCGTCAGCGCGTTCTCGATGAAGGTGCCGAACGGCTCGTCCGCTTCGGGCACCTCAAGGTCGCCCTGCGGCACGATCTCGATGCCGACCGTCGCGAACAGCGCGGTGAATTCGCGCAGCTTGCCGGGGTTGTTCGACGCGAGAACGATGCGCGACAGCGGCGCGATGGTGCGATCGTCAGGCATGGCCGGCGCCCAGGACGTCCTTCTGCAGTTGCACGAGCTCGGCGATCCCGCCCTGCGCGAGGTCGAGCAGCGCGTTCATCTCGGCGCGCGAGAACGGCACGCCTTCGGCCGTGCCCTGGACTTCGACGAAGCCGCCTGCGCCCGTCATCACGACGTTCATGTCGGTGTCGCACTGCGAATCTTCCGCGTAGTCGAGGTCGAGCACCGGTGCGCCTTCGTACACGCCGACCGAGATTGCGGCGACGTGGTCGGTGATCGGCGAGCGCGTGAGCTTGCCGGCCGCGATCAGCTTCGACACGGCGTCGTGCGCGGCGACGAATGCGCCGGTGATGCTCGCCGTGCGCGTGCCGCCGTCGGCCTGGATCACGTCGCAGTCGATGTGGATCGTGCGCGGGCCGAGCGCCTCGAGATCGAACACCGCGCGCAGCGCGCGGCCGATCAGGCGCTGAATTTCCTGCGTGCGGCCCGTCTGCTTGCCGCGCGCGGCTTCGCGGTCGCTGCGCGTGTGCGTCGCGCGCGGCAGCATCCCGTACTCGGCGGTCAGCCAGCCTTGCCCGCGATCGCGCAGGAATTCGGGCACGCGTTCGGCGACGCTCGCGGTGCAGAGCACCTTGGTGTCGCCGAATTCGACCAGCACGGAGCCTTCGGCATGTTTTGTGTAGTGGCGCGTGAGGGCGACCTTGCGCAGTTCGTCGGCGCGGCGGCCGCTCGGGCGGGAAAGGGAGGACGTCATGTGGGAATCGCGGAAGGAGAGGAAACCGCGATTTTAGCGCCGAACGGCGGGCTTGCCCGGCGGGGTGGTCCGCAAAAATGGGATAATGCGCGCTTCCCGCCCCGCGCTTATCCGATGCGCCGGGCGCCTCGACTTATCCCCCGCCCGCGAGGGCACCCAGACGGCGAGACGAACCATGATCTACAGCATGACGGGCTACGCGAGCGCGACGCGCGAACTCGCGACGGCCACCGGCAACGGCGGCACCAGCGTGTCGGTCGAACTGCGCACCGTGAATTCGCGCTTCCTCGACCTGAATTTCCGGATGCCGGACGACGTGCGCGCGTGCGAACCCGCGCTGCGCGAAATGCTGATGAACAAGCTGTCGCGCGGCAAGGTCGACGTGCGCATCAACCTGCAGCGCGGCGAACAGAGCATCGGCGCGGGCGCGCTGAACCAGTCGGCGCTCGGCCAGCTTGCCGATCTCGAGCGCGCGGTGCTCGACTCGTTCCCGGGCGTCGGCCGCCTGCGTGCGGGCGAGATCCTGCGCTGGCCCGGCGTGATCGCCGAAAGCGGCGTGTCGGCCGACGCGATCCGCGACGCGGTGCTCGCGTGCGGCAAGGAAGCGATCGGCGAGCTCGTCGTCGTGCGTTCGCGCGAAGGTGCGCAACTGGCGACGATGCTGCTGTCGAACGTCGCCGAGATGGAAGCGATCGTCGCGCGCATCACGCCGCTCGTGCCGGAGCTGATCGCGAAGCATCAGCAGAAGATCGTCGAGCGGCTGCAGGAAGCGCTCGGCATCGCGGCGCCCGAAGGCAGCGCGCCGATCGTGACGCGCGAGGAAGCCGCGGAGCGCATTCGTCAGGAAGTGACGATGTACGGGATCCGGATCGACATCGCGGAAGAGCTGTCGCGGCTCACCGCGCACCTGAACGAAACGCGTCACGTGATCGAGAAGGGCGGCCGCGTCGGCAAGCGTCTCGACTTCATGATGCAGGAACTGAATCGCGAAGCGAACACGCTCGGCTCGAAGGCGGCGGCCAAGGAACTGGCCGACGCGTCGATGGCGCTCAAGCTGTTGATCGAGCAGATGCGCGAGCAAGTGCAAAACCTGGAGTAAACGAGATGAAACAACCCCCACGCTCACTGCGTGTGCTCGGGGGGGCGCAGCCCCCCCGTCTCCACCGGGCGCTACCATCGAAGTGCCGGGCGGCCCGGCGGAGGCTGACATGACCCAACCCACTCACGACGGCCACGCCGCGCATTCGCTGCACGGCGGCGTCTATCCCGGCAACCTGTTCATGGTCGTCGCGCCGTCGGGCGCCGGCAAGTCGACGCTCGTGAATGCGCTGCTGTCGAAGGACAGCGACATCTGCCTGTCGATCTCGTACACGACGCGCAAGCCGCGCCCGGGCGAACAGGACGGCCAGCATTACCACTTCACGACCGTCGACGATTTCCGCACGCGTCACGCGGCGCACGAATTCCTCGAGAGCGCGGAAGTGCACGGCAACTACTACGGCACGTCGCGCGTCTGGATCGAAGAGCAGATGAAGAACGGCCACGACGTGCTGCTCGAGATCGACTGGCAGGGCGCATTGCAGGTGAAGAAGCAGTTCCGCAACGCGGTAGGCATCTTCATCCTGCCGCCGTCGCTCGACGCGCTCGAGGAGCGTTTGAAGAAGCGCGGCCAGGACGAGCCGAACGTGATCACGCGGCGTCTGCTTGCCGCCGGTAGCGAGATCGCGCATGCGTCGGAAGCGGAATACGTGGTGATCAACGAGAATTTCGAGCGTGCGCTCGCGGAGCTCGAATGCATCGTCGCGGCGACGCGCCTGCGCTTTGCTTCGCAGTACGCGCGACACGCCGAGCTGTTCATCGAACTCGGCATCCATCTGCCCCACGCGGAATGACGCGGGGCACGAGGGACATAAGGTAGAATAAGCACTATATTCAGAAGGAATTACCAACATGGCTCGCATTACCGTCGAAGACTGCCTGAAGCAAATCCCGAACCGCTTCGAACTGGCGCTCGCCGCCACCTATCGCGCGCGGCAGCTCGCGCAAGGCCATACGCCGAAGATCGAAAGCCGCGACAAGCCGACCGTCGTCGCGCTGCGCGAAATCGCCGCCGGCCAGGTCGGCGTCGAGATGCTGAAGAAGGTGCCGGTGTAACGCGCATCCGGCCCGTTCCAGCCATGTAACCCACGCGCGCAACGACTCGACCTGGAGGCGAATATGAGCACCACCCCATCGTCCGCCTCCGCGGATTCGACCTCCGAAGTCACGGCCCAGTCGCCTGCGCGCCAGTACATCGATGCGGTCCTCGAACAGTCCTTCCGGCATCTGTTCGGGCCGACCGCCACTCCGGAGCAGCCGCGCAAGCACGGCGTCGTTTCGATCGCGAAACTGACGGCCGCGCTTGCCGAGTATCTCGCCCCGGACGAAATCAAAGAGGTCAAGGCGGCGTTCCACTTCAGCGACGAAGCCCACCTCGGTCAATATCGCCAGAGCGGCGAGCCCTACATCACCCATCCCGTCGCCGTCGCGGAAATCTGCGCCGGCTGGAAGCTCGACGCGCAGGCCGTGATGGCCGCGCTGCTGCACGACGTGATGGAAGACCAGGGCGTGACCAAGAGCGAGCTGGCCGAACGGTTCGGCCCGAAGGTCGCCGAACTGGTTGACGGCCTGTCGAAGCTCGACAAGATGGAATTCCGCAGCCGCGAGGAAGCGCAGGCGGAAAACTTCCGCAAGATGCTGCTAGCGATGGCGCGCGACGTGCGGGTCATCCTCGTCAAGCTCGCCGACCGCCTGCACAACATGCGCACGCTCGGCGCGGTGCCGATGGAAAAGCGCCGCCGCGTCGCGCGGGAAACGCTCGACATCTATGCGCCGATCGCGCACCGGCTCGGGTTGAACAACACGTATCGCGAGCTGCAGGACATGAGCTTCGCGAACTTCAACCCGCATCGCTACGCGACGCTCGAGAAGGCCGTGAAGGCCGCGCGCGGCAACCGCCGCGAAGTGATCAGCAAGATCCTCGAGGCCGCGCAGCGCGCGATGGCCGATGCGAAGATCGACGCCGAGATCACCGGCCGCGAAAAGACGATCTACAGCGTCTACCGCAAGATGCGCGACAAGCAGCTGTCGTTCTCGCAGGTGCTCGACGTGTACGGTTTTCGCGTCGTCGTCGAGAGCGCGCTCGACTGCTACACGTGCATCGGCGCGCTGCACTCGCTGTACAAGCCGGTGCCCGGCAAGTTCAAGGACTACATCGCGATCCCGAAGATCAACGGCTATCAGTCGCTGCACACGACGCTCGTCGGCCCGTTCGGCGCGCCGATCGAGTTCCAGGTGCGCACGCGCAAGATGCACGAGATTGCCGAGGCGGGGGTCGCCGCGCACTGGCTGTACAAGAACGGCAGTGCGGATCTCAGCGACGTGCAGAAGCGCGCGCACCAGTGGCTGAAATCGTTGCTCGACATCCAGAGCGAAGCCGGCGATTCGAGCGAATTCCTCGAGCACGTAAAGATCGACCTGTTCCCCGACGCGGTCTACGTGTTCACGCCGAAGTCGAAGATCATGGCGCTGCCGCGCGGCGCGACGGCGCTCGATTTCGCGTATTCGATCCACAGCGATCTCGGCAACCAGTGCGTGGCCGTGAAGATCAACAATGAGCTGCTGCCGCTGCGCACCGAGCTGAAGAGCGGCGACATCGTCGAGGTGATTACCGCGCCGTACTCGAAGCCGAACCCCGCATGGCTCGGTTTCGTGCGTACCGGCAAGGCGCGCTCGGCGATTCGTCACTACCTGAAGACGATGCGTCTGAACGAATCCGTGCAGCTTGGCGAGCGGCTCGTCGACCAGAGCCTGAAGGGCTATGGTCTCGCGCTGGCCGACGTTGCGCCGGAAGTGTGGGAAAAGCTCGTGCAGTGGACGGGAAACAAGAGCCGTCAGGAAATTTTCGCGGATATCGGCCTCGGCCGCCGCGTCGCAGCGGTGATGGCCAAGCGCATCGAAGTGCTGATGAGCGGCCGCGACGCGGACGACGACCTGCCGAAGTCCGAGCGGCATCCGGCGCATCATGCGCCGCCGGTCGTGATTACCGGCACCGAAGGGATGTCCGTGCAGTTGTCGGCATGCTGCCGGCCGATTCCGGGCGACGCGATCATGGGCTACATCGGCATCGGCCTGGGGATGGCGATTCATACGACCGATTGCCGCGTCGCGCAGCGCATCCATCGCCGCGATCCGGGCCGTTGGATCGACGTCGAATGGGCGCCGCAGCCGGGCCGGCTGTTCGATGTCGCGGTGAAGGCGCTCGTGAAGAACACGAAAGGCATCTTCGCGCGCGTCGCGGCGGACATCACGTCGGCCGACGCGAACATCGTTCATATCGCGATGGACGAGGATCTGACGCACGAATCGACGGTACTGCGCTTCGTGATCCAGGTCAGCGATCGCGTGCATCTCGCGAACGTGATGCGACGCGTGCGAACCAATCCGGACGTGATGCGGATCATGCGCGAGCGCTCGACCGACGACGGCGCGCACGCGCGCCACGATGGCGGCATGCGCATCGAGCGCGAGCGGCAGGATTATTGACGCGTACCGCTCTTGCGGGCGATGCTTCGACGGCGGCTGATGGCCGCCGTTTTCATTTGTGTTGTGGAGCGAAGGTGCGGCCTTGCCGGCGCTCTTCCGAAGCGCGTCGGGCGCTCGTAAATCGGGCGTGAGTGACGGGAGAGGGGGGGGGCGGAAAAGAAAAAGGGCCTTCCCGGAGGAAAGCCCTTTTAAGGTGGCGCGGCTGGCAGGATTCGAACCCACGACCCCTTGGTTCGTAGCCAAGTACTCTATCCAACTGAGCTACAGCCGCACGCAAAACAAAATGCTACTACTTCGAACTGAAAGGGCCTTCGGTTTGGAAGGCCCTCGAAAAGGTGGCGCGGCTGGCAGGATTCGAACCCACGACCCCTTGGTTCGTAGCCAAGT